>DASUKC010000043.1:0-4051 GCA_036278975.1 Gaiellaceae bacterium | reverse complement strand
AGCGCTGGACCGATCTTCCGCTCGCCGGGCTCGCGTACCTGCACGCCGAGTCGCTGCTGACGCCGCCCGGGCCGTGGGTGAAGTCTCCCGACCTGACGGCCAGATGACGAAGGTCGTTGCCGCGCTCGCACTCGCGCTCGCGTCGAACTGGCCGCTCTACGGATACGACACTGCGCGGCACAACGTCGGGCCGGGATCCGGCATCACGGCCTCGAACGTCGCGCACCTCGCACGGCAACAAGTACGTCTCGACGGCACGGTCGATTCGTCGGCGATCATGGTCAACGGGACGATCTTCGTCACGACGACGTACGGACGCACCGAGGCGATCAATGCGAAGACGGGCAAGGTGAAGTGGCGGTACACGCCCGTGACGTATTCGTCCCTCGCAGGCTCGGCGCAGATCACGAATGCGTCGCCGGCCGCGGATCCGTCGGGAACCGCGATCTACGCAGCGTCGCCCGACGGCGTGATCCGCAAGCTGCGCGCGTCGAACGGCGGCGTGCTCTGGCAGACGAAGGTGACGCGCGACCCGACGCATGAGAAGTTGACGTCGTCGATCAATGTCTCGCGTGGGCTCGTGATCGTCACGACCGGCGGTTTCATCGGCGACGCGCCGCCGTATCAGGGTCACGTCGTCACGCTCTATGCGAAGACGGGTCGGATCGACCACGTGTGGAATTCGCTGTGCGCGGACCGGCGCACGCTGATCACGCCGAGCACGTGCCCGGCGAGTGACTCCGCGATCTGGTCGCGCAACGGCGCGGCCGTCGATCCCGCGAATGGCAATCTCGTCATCGCGACGGGGAACGCGCCATACGACGGCAAGACGAACTTCGGCGACAGCGTCGTGATCCTTTCGCCGAACGCGTCGCGCATGGTCGGCCACTGGACGCCGGCGAACCAAGCGCAGCTGAATAGCAGCGACGCCGACCTCGGTTCGACGAGCCCGGCGTTTCTGCCGAGCGGGTTCGCGGTGCAGGGCGGCAAGGACGGCGTGCTGCGCCTGTTGCAGTTGCACGGCCATCCGCATCTCGTGCAGTCGCTGTCGACGCCGGGCTCGACCGATCTCTTCAGCGAGCCGGCGGTGTGGCAGGGGAAGTGGGTGTTCGTCGCCGACTCCGCCGGCACGCAGGCGTGGCGCTTCTCGGGCGGCAAGCTGCACGCGGTGTGGTCGAACTCGAACGACGGCACGTCGCCGGTGATTGCCGGCGGGCTGCTGTACGTCGCGGGGAACGGCGCGGTGCGCGTCTACGTGCCGACGTCCGGGAAGTTGCTCGCAACGCTTGCGTCTGGCTCGGTGCACTGGCAGAGCCCGATCGTCGCCGGCGGTGTCGTCGTGATGCCCGAGGGCGACGCAAACGACCACGCCACGTCCGGCGTGCTCGACCTGTATCGCTAGCCCTTGGTGCCAGGTGCATGCCAGGCAAATGCCCGGCACCGGAACCCCTTCGCCGGCGGAGCGTCGCGGACTGGCAGTTTCGTTTTTATTCCCCTGCAGATCGCCCGGTTTTCGCGGTTTGGCGAAGGGTGTCGGTGCCAGGCAAGTACCAGGCATCGTAGGTCGCCCGCCGCTAGCCCGCGCGGCGGCGGCGAACTTGCGGGCCTTGGTGGCCGAGGGCGGCGTAGGCGAGTGCCTGCAGCGACTCGTTCAGGTTGCGCAGCTCGTGGCCGATCACGGTCAGCTCCTCGCGCCGTTCCTCCCGCGCGTTCATGCGGCGGAGCTCCTCGATCAGCTGGTCGATGCGACCGAGCAACGCCTCGAGCTGGCGGTCGGTGACCTCTCCGTGCTCCATCGGCATCGACTGTACCGGGTGCTAGAGTCGCGCCACCAAACGGGCGAACGGAGAGGGAACCCGGTGCAAGTCCGGGACGGTCCCGCCGCTGTGAGGGGTGCTTTACGCACTCAGTGCCGAAAGCCACTGGCGAAAGCTGGGAAGGCGGCGCTGAGGGAGCCCCAAGTCAGAAGACCTGCCGGTCGCCCGCCACTTCGAACCCCTCGCGGAAGGAGGATTCGTGGCAAGACGTCTTCTCGCTGTTGCAGTGCTCGCACTTGTGCTGCCTGCCGGCGCGTTTGCTGCGACCGTGCACATACGCGTCGAAGGTCAGACGCGCACGCTCTTCGCTCCGGCACCGATCACGGTGACCGCGGCGACGCCGCTCGAAGCGCTGCAGAAAGCAGCGACGATCGGCGAGTTCTACTACCACCTGACGAACGCGAGCTTCGGCACGTATGTCGACCAGATCGGCCTGTATCCCGGCACCGGTGATACCGGCTGGGTGTACAAGGTCGACAACGTCTCGCCGCCGGTCGGTGCCGACAGCGATCAGCTGAAGGACGGCGACACGGTGCTCTGGTACTGGGCCATGTTCGGCCCGACCGGTGGGCCGCCGACGCTGTCTCTGGCGAAGTCGGGCGCGTGTTACACGGTGAGCGCGTTCGACGACAACGGCAAGTCGGCGAGCGTGTCCGGTGTGACGTTGCACGTGGGGTCGAAGCAGACCCTGCCGGCGACGCTCGGCAAGGCGGTGTGCGTGAAGGCGCATCGCGGACTGCTCGTGCGCGCGACGGCGACCGGTGCCGTGCGCTCGAACGCGTTGGCGTGAGATATGCGGCCGGAGCCGTGCTTGCACTCGCCCTCGCCGGCTGCGGGGGTGGAGGTGGGCACGGCTCCGCCGTGTTATGGGTGACGCGCGACCGCGGTGCGACGGTGCTGTACAGCGGCACCGTGCCGGCGGGACTCACCGCGATGCAGGCGCTCGATCGCGTGCAGAAGATCTCGACGCGCTACGGCGGTCGCTACGTGCAGTCGATCGGCGGCGTGTCGGGCTCGCTGACGAAGGAGAAGGACTGGTTCTACTTCGTGAACGGTGTCGAGGAAGGCGTCGGCGCAACCGAGGTGCGGCTGCGCGCGGGCGATGTCGAGTGGTGGGACTACCGGTCGTGGTCGCACGGGCAGATGTCGGTGCCGGTCGTCGTCGGCGCGTGGCCGAAGCCCGTGTTCGGTGACGTGACGGTGACGGGCGCGCAACCTGCAGCGCGCGACCTCGCGTCGGCGATTCACGCCGACGGCGGCCCGAACCACGTGATCGTCACGTCGAAGCAGGTCGTCTTCCACGGAGCAAGCACTGCCGGACACTTCACGTTTTGGATCTCCGCGCGCGACGCGGAACGTCTCGCCAAGAATCCGAAGCTCGCGCGCTACCGCTACACGGGGCTGAGCGGTGCCTAGCGCCGGGCCCCTGGCGGCAATCCTCGCCGCGGCGATTGTGGCGGCCCTGCTGGCGCAGCACACCGCCTCCGTCGCTGCGATCTGCGTCGTGCTGCTCGTCGCCCTTTGGCGCGTCCCGGCGCAGCGGCGCTGGCCGTATGTGGTCGGCACCGCGATCAGCGCGCTGCTCGTTGTCGCGCTCACGCCGTTCGTGGAAGAGATCGGCTCGCATCCGATCTGGACCGGGCCGACCGTGCCGGTGCTCGGCACGCTCGACGTGACGCACGAAGAGCTCGCGAACGCGATCTACCAAGGTTTGCGTCTCGCGGCCGTCGGCCTCGCCTTCGCCGTCTACGCGACGACGCTCGACCACGACCGCCTGCTCGCCGGCGCGAGCTGGGCGCGCAAGTCGACACTTGCCGTCGCAATCGCGACCCGCCTGCTGCCGACGCTCGAGCGCGACGCACGCGACCTGCGCACCGCGCTCAAGGGCCGCGGGGTGGAGCTCGGCGGCGCGCGTCTTCTCTCACCACTCCTCGCCGGCTCGCTGGAGCGCGGCCTCAACGTGGCCGAGGCGATGGAGGCGCGCGGCTACGGCCGCCCCGGCCACACGCGCGCACCGCTGCCGCCACGCACATACGCCGACTACGCGACGTTCGTCGCCGCGATCTCGCTGATCGTGATCGGAGCGTTGTGGCTCTAGTCGACGTCGACAACCTCCGCTTCGCGTACACAGGCGCAGCGCCTGCGCTCGACGGCGTGTCGCTGACGATCGACGACGGCGAGCACGTCGCGCTGCTCGGCCCGTCCGGCGGTGGCAAGTCCACGCTGCTGCGCGC
>DASUKC010000042.1:0-9104 GCA_036278975.1 Gaiellaceae bacterium | reverse complement strand
CCCTCCGCCGAAGCGAGCAGCGCCGCGCCCACTTCGCGCGGCATCTCGAGCGCCGCGTTCACGAGCTTCGCCGCGTTCTCTTCGTGACGGTGGCCGCGCGAGTTCGCGAGCGCACCGAGCAGCCGCTTCGCGTCCGGGTACTCCTGCGACGCTTTGCGGTCGAGCTGCTTGCGCACCGCGCGTGAAAGACGCCACGTCCAGCGCGCGAGGATCTGGTCCGGGGCGTCCGGTTTCCCTTCCGAGATCGCGCGCATCAGGATGCGAACGCCGGCCGCGCGGTCCTTCTCCCACGGCGGCGCCTGCGTGACGAGCGTGACGAGATCGTCGAAGTCGGCGCGCTCGACGCGCATCGAGACACGGTCGGCGAGCGCGATCAGCCGCAGCCGCCGGTTCGGGTTCTGCGCAGCGGCCGTCGACAGGAACTTCTCCATCGCCTTCTTCGATGCGCCGCGTTGCGTGAGCTTCTCGACGAACGCCGCGCGCTCGTCGAAGCGAAGCTGGCGGCCGGCGATCTCGCCCCAGAACTCCTGCTCGTCCTCGTCGAGGTACTTCGGGTCGACGCGCTGCCACTCGCGGCCGATCACGACGCGCCGGCGAAGCACGTCCGGTGTCACCGGCACGAGCCACGACGCGGGCGTGAGCTTGCGGCGCGCGCGGCGTTGTGCGCGACGGCGCGGGGCGGGCGTGACGCGCGCGCCTTCGCGGTAGAAGTCTGCGTCGAGCAGCGAGTGCAACGACACGACGCGCTCGTTATGCGTCGCGGCCTTCGGCGTGAAGTCGACGACTATGCCCGCTTCTTTGCGCGGGTGGATACGCATGATGCGGCCGATGCGCTGCTGGTAGATGCGCTTCGACGCCGTCGGTGCGAGGTGCATGACGACCGTCGCGCGCGGCGAGTTCCAGCCTTCGGCGAGCAGCATCGCGTTGATCAGCACGTCGATCTCGCCGCGCTCGTAGGCGGCGAGAATCTCGGCCAGCTTCACGGGCGGTGTGCGACCCGACACGGCTTCCGCCTTGATGCCCGCCGCGCGGAACGCGGTTGCAAGGTTGTACGCGTGGTCGACGCCGGCTGCGTAGACGATGCCCGGCGTGTCGCCGAAGCGGTCGCGGTACAGCGTCGCGGCTGCCATGTTCAGCGCTTCGTGGTCGAGGGCCTGCGCGAGTGCGCGCTCCTCGAAGTCGCCGCCCACGATCGGCACCTGGTTGATCGCCGCTACAGGCGGCACTCGCAGGCAGCGGAGCGGTGCAATCAGCCCGCGGCGCGCAGCGTCTGCGAGCGGCAGGTCGTCGACGGACGCGGGGAAGACGTCGGAGACCTGCTTCGCGATCAACTCTTCCGTCGCGGTCATCCCGATGTAGATGGGTTCGTCGAGCGAGCGAATCGCGGCGGAAGTCTTCTCGCCGAGCGCGGTGTGCGCCTCGTCGCAGATGACGAGCTGATACGCGTCACGCGCGAGCTCGCCGACGTGACGCGCGAACCATGCGTACGTCTGAATCGTGATCGGGCTCGTCGCGCGCTTCGCGGTGTGCTCGGAAAGAATCGCTTCGGTCAGGCGCTTGCCGTAGCCGTGGTCGGTGAGCTCGCGGCGGAACTGGTCGACGAGCAGGCGGCGGTGCGTGAGGATCAGCACGCCTTCGGTGCGCGCCGCTTCGACGAAGCCGGCGGCGGCGATCGTCTTGCCGGACGCCGTCGGGTGACGGAACCGGTAGCGGCGAACCGCGCCCGGATCCTCCGCGACGGGAATCGCCTCGTCTTCGGCGACGTCCTCGCCTTCGACCAGCCCGAGTTCGTCTTCCGGCTCGTCGTCATCCGGCTCGAGCTCCTCGCCGTTGCCGTTGCCGTTCTCGCCCTTCTGGGTCGCGGCGATCAGCTCGGTGAGCATGCCGGCGAGCGCGTCCACCTGGTGGCGGCGCAGCTCGGTGCCGTCGGCAAGGTGCGGCGGCTTCTCGGTGAGCACGCGCTCGAGACCGAGCAGCAGTGCGTACTTGATGCGCCACTCCGACGAAGGCGCAGCGGCGCCCGCGTCGATCTCGCGCAGCGCGTCGTCGAGCGCGCGTCGACGCGCCGTTCCGGGCTCGAGCACCGAAGCCGGCTCCTCGCCGTCGTGCAGGAACGGTTCGCCCGCCCATGCAGCGGCCCGGAGGGCATCGGCTTCGATGGCCCCCGCCAACTCCGCGTTAGGAGAGTGCGTGATCGTCTCTTGCAATGCGCGGCGGCACTTGCCTTGTTGTGCCGCTCCTCAAAGATTGCGCCCGCCTCTCGAAGCTCCCACACCGCGGGGCGCACAACCAGCATAGCCGAATCGCCGGGTTGTTACACCGTATTTCTGAACTACACGGGGCCGATGACGGCGAAGGGATGGCCTTGCAGGGCGTCCCAAACCTGCCCGCCGCCCGGTTCCACGCTTCCGTGCAGCCGCTCCGCGAGTGCGCCGGCGTCTTCCTTGCTCGCGCAACCCGCAATCACGTACCGCCAGCGGCGCACGATTCCGTATCCCTCCGCTGCAAGCTGATCGGCAAGTTCGCGAGCGCGACGGTGATCGGGGCACGGGATGCGCACCTCCCACGGCGCGTAACCCTCGGCGAGGATCTCTTCGTCTTCGCTCGGCCCCGGCGGATCGTCGTCCCAGCGTCCTTCGTCTTCGAGCCAATGCTCGACGGAAATGCTGCGTGCAGTTGCGCCTTCGTCGGCGAGCTCGCGCTCGATCAGCGCGCGTGCGCGATCGAGTTCTTTCGCCGTGCGTGCGTAGACGAACACGACCTCGTCGTCGTGCGTCACCGCGAGCTTGCTGTCGCGCAGCTCTTCGGCGAGCTCGTCCGCTTCGGACTCGATCAGCCCAAGCCGGTCGAGCAGGGTCGGCTTGTCGTCCTCGAGCTCGACGCGCAGGCGCCAGTCGTCGTCTGCCACGGCCACAGTGTAGGCTCGCCGCCATGCGGCGGGCTTTCTTGGGGATCGCGCTCTGCGCGCTCTGCGCGACGTCCGCTGCCTGGGCGGTGGCGAACCATCCGCCGCCGAAGGGCAAGTACGGCTGCGCGCTCGGCCCGGGCGGCGAATACGCGGGCGACGCATACATCCTCGACAGCAAGCACTACCGGCTGAACAAGAGCAAGGTCGGCGTGTTCGTCACGCACGGCCGCAAGCTCACGTTCAAGAGCGGCGTCTGGCACGGCCTCTTCAAGGGCAGCTGGATCGTCGACTCGGCCAAGCGTCCGCAGATCGCGCTGACGGAGCTCAGCTCCGGCTTCACGGTCGAGTACTGCGAACGCGAAAAGGGGCTTTAGGCGGCGCGGGCCACGAGCGCGTCGAGGCGGCCGCGCAGCCACGGCAGCTCGCTGCGCTCCGCTTCGAGCACCTCGCCCGGCACCTGGATGATCACGCCGCCGTCTGCGGTCAGGTGATCAGCGGCGGCCGCGAGCAGCCGGCGGTAGTGATCGAAGCCGTCGCCGGTCGAGAACACCGCACGCGCAGGCTCGCCGTCGTAGCCCGCCGTGTTCGGTGCGAGGTACGGCAGGTTGGCGACGATCAGGTCGAGGTCGCGCGGCATGCCTTCGAGCAGGTCGCCCTTGGTGAAGTGGACGACCGTCCCGAGCAGGTCGGCGTTGTGTTGGGCGAGCGTCAGTGCGTTCGCGCAGACGTCGCTCGCCCAGACTTCGATCTGCGGCGCGAGCCGCGCGAGCGTGATCGCGATGACTCCGCTGCCGGTGCCGACGTCGGCCACGCGCGCCGGGCGCGTGCCGATGCGTTCCAGCGCGACATCGACGAGCTGCTCCGTCGCCGGGCGCGGCGTAAAAACGAGGCCGGGCTTGGCCTCGAAGGTCATGTCGTGGAAGGTGGTCTCCATCAGGTCTTCTAACGTAGCGAGTGGTGGACTGGATTCCGTTCTTCGAGGAGAAGCAGGCGCGCTACGCCCGCGGCCAGGTGATGCAGGGCAACGTCGCATATGCGGCGGGGCTCGCGCTGGCGATGGCGGGCGAGGACGGCGCGCCTTGGCTGCGCCGTGCGGCGGCGCGCTGGAAGGAGAGCTGGGAGTTCGCAACACCCGTTGCATGGGGCAGGCCGATCGGGATCCTGAAGGCGCTGCTGCTCGCCGGCGACGACGTAGAGGACGTGGCGCGCTGGACGCTCGAGCTTGGGTCCGCGACCGCCGAGTCGCCGATCGGGCGTTATGCCGGAACGCTTGCGCTGCTTTGTTTGTCGCGACGTGACGAGGCCGTGCACGTCGCGCAGTCGCTGGACGGCGACTTTCCTTCCGACGTGGCCGCTGCGTTGTCGGCGATCGCGCGCGTCGACGCTGCTGCCTACGACGAAGGGGTGCGCTCTGTCGTTCGCTCGTTCGAGACGCGCGACGACTACCTCGAGGACGTACCGGTCGCCGACACCGCGCTCGTGCTCCACGCGCTGGCGAAGCGCAACGGCATCGATGTGCCGCTGCCGTCGTCGCCGGTTCTTCCAGCGTAGGGACCTCGCAGCTGCGCTGATCCGTACTGACGGTGTGCGCCTGACCGTGCTCCTAGCCGCCGCCGGATTTGTTCTCCTCTTGGCGACGACGGCGTCGGCACGTGGTCGATCTGAGCACCAGGTCGTCACCGCTTCGTTCGTGCTGACGCCTGCCCATCCATCAGTCAGCATCTCGCGCCGGTTCGAAACCACAAGCGTCGGGATCGAATCGTTGCGACTCACCCTTCCGCGAGGTATGCACGCCGAACTGCTGATCCGCAATCCAGTGGAGGTGGCGACGGGCCAGCCGCCGTCGAAGATGTTGTGCGTGCCGTTCCGCCTGTGTCGCGACGTCGGCCGGACCGCGCTTCGCTTCTGCCATCTCGCCGGAAGTCAAACCGTGTGTGCATACAGCACTGACGGCGGCGCGTCCTTTACGGCGGGGCGGTTTGTCTTGACCGTACGCGAGGTCAAGCCGACTCGCGCGTATGCCGCGGTGCGCCTGCGCGTCGTGTTTGCGCGAGGCGTGTGAGCTAGTCCGTCTCGCCCTGCTCGATCAGCGGGTGAAACGCGAGGGTGATCGTGTGCGCAGGCTGCGCTTCGTCTTCGAGCTCGGTCAGTTGCGTCACCAATTCGTCGACGAGGCGGCGAATCGTTTCGATGTCGAGCTTCGTATGCACCTGCGCGGTGCGAAACTCGCCGCGCTCGGCGAACAGGTCGAAGCCGCGTTGCAGTTCGCGCAGCTGCGCCCCTTGCAACTCGGTTGCGAGTCCGGCCGCGCGAATCTCCGGCCCGACGCGCATGTGCTTCGCCACCGGCCGGTACGGCTTCTCGCGACCTGAGCCCGGCGCGAGCTCGATCAGCTCCGCGCGATGCAGCATCCGCACGTGGAAGTGCAGGTGACCTGGATCGACCGAGAGGCGCTCCGCGAGCTCGCGGTTCGTCAGTGGCTCCGTCGAGTCGCCGAGCACCTGGAGTACTTTCAGCCGCAGCGGATGGCCGAGCGCCTTGAGCTGCTCCGGCCGCCGGATTTCGAGGACATCGTCTTCCTCGTCCTGCCGCGGCTTTGTCATGGCAGAAGTTTTGCAGCAGCGGCAGGGTCGAGGTACACCTCAACCGGCGCCTGACTCAACCGCGTCAGGCTTGCAGGGATGTCGCGCCGCGGCTCACCGCCGAACGCGAGCGCGACGGCGTCGGCCTTCGACTCGCCGCCGACGATGAAGACGATTCGCTTCGCCGCCTGCAGCACGGGCAGCGTCATCGTCACGCGCTCGACAAACGGCTCCAATCCTGGTGGCCCTGCGACGGCGCGCCGGTCGGTGACGTCGAGTTGCGGCGACCTGGGGAAGAGCGAGGCGCAGTGGCCGTCCGGTCCGAGGCCGAGCAGCAGGAAGTCGAGGCGCGCGCCGGCGAGTTGTTCGTCCAGGTCGCGCGCGGCGTCGTCGGGCGCGAGCTCGCCGCGAATGCGATGTACCTCGCGCGGCTGTTCTTTCAGGCGCGAGAGCAGCGTGTCGTGCGCGAGCTTGTAGTTCGAAAGGTCGTCGTCGGGCGGCACGCAGCGTTCGTCGCCCCACCACACCGTTGCGCTACTCCAGTCCGGCTCGCGCTGCGCCGCGAGCTCGTAGGCGCGACCGGGCGAACTGCCGCCGGTGAGCACGATGCTCTCGCCGGCGCGGGCGGCGGCGACGAGCAGGTCGGCGACGCGGTCCGCAGGATCGTCGAAGACGTGAAGCTCAGGCTGCGATCCGGTCACGAGGGAAGGGTACGAGACCCGCCGCGAACCCGGCAATCAAGTACACGCTCGCGAGCCCGGCCCATTCGCCGTATGGCTCGAGCAACACGTCTGTTTCTTCCGGTTCGACCCAGCGCCCCCACATGGCTGACGCAAGCTTCACAAGAGAGAGGTCGCGGCGCAGCCCGTGCTCGTAGCGGCCGAGGCCTTCCAGGCAGATGACGCCGACCGACCACGGGCCGAGTCCGCGCTCGCGTTCGAGGCGGCGCGCGATCGCGTCGCTGTCGTGCTCTTTCAGGCGCTCGAGGTCGAACGAGCGACAGAGGCGGATCAACGCCGACGCGCGTCGCGCACCGAGCCCGAGCTTGCCGAGCTCCGCGGGCGAGAAGCGCGCGAGGTCTTCGCACGTCGGCGGGGCGTGCAGATCGCCGAGCTTCGGCGTTGCGCGGCGGATGATCGTGCGCTCGATCTCGCGCGCGCGGTTCGCCTGGATCAGCTGACCCGCGACTGCGCGCAGCAGCGACTGTGCGACCGTGCCGGTGCGCAGCGGGCGCAGCCCGCGGAACTGCTTCACGCTGCTGCCGATCAGCGGGTCGTTCGTGAACCGTTCGAGGAACTCGGAGTGGTCGTCGTCGAGCCCGAGCACCCAGCGCACGTGGTCGACGCCTGCCTCCGTTCCGGCGGCGACGACGATCGTCCCGTCGGGTCTCTGCGCCGCATGCACGCGCTCGAGCTCGCCGTCGACGCGGATCGTCGCGCGGTACGTCCCGCCCGCGACGACGCGCGTGGCGTCGCTCCCGTGCCGGCCCGAGACGTGCAGCGAATAGGGGCCGGTGGGGCGGAGCTCGGCGCGAACGGGCACCCGGCGAGTGTACGGATCCGGGCTGCCGATTACGCTCCGCTGATGCTGCACCGCGCCGCCTCGCGTGTCTCGCTGCGGAGCCGCGAGCGGAAGCTCGAGCTGTTCCGCGAGCTGCTCCAGCCCGGGCCGGAGACGACCGTCGTCGACGTCGGCGTCACCGACGCGCCGTTCGGGTCTGGTTCTACGGACAACTTCTTCGAGGCGATGTACCCGTGGCCGGAGCGGATCACCGGCGTGGGGATGACGGAGCTCGACCGTTTCACGGCGGCGTTTCCGCACGTGCGTGCGGTGCGTTCGGATGGCCGTGCGCTTCCGTTTGCCGATGACGAGTTCGACCTCGGCTTTTCGAACGCGGTTGTCGAGCACGTCGCGGGTGGTCGCGACGGGCAGCGGCAGTTCGTGCACGAGCTGTGCCGCGTGTCGCGGCGCGTGTTCGTGACGACGCCGAACCGCTTCTTTCCGCTCGAGGTGCACACGTTGCTCCCGTTCGCGCACTGGCTCCCGGTTGCTCCGCGGACGCGCGTGCTGCGCGCAGCCGGCTTCGACGATGTGCTCGATCCGCTCGGCCCGCGCGCGTTCGCGTCCCTGTTTCCTTACAGCGTTCGTGTACTCAACCGTGGTATGACGCTGATCGCGATCGGGCCAGTGTGATTGAAGAGCAGAGCGTGAACGGACGTCGGTTCGCTCTGTGGGCGTTGTACGTCCTGATCCCCGGGCTCGCGCTGCACAACCTGGTGATGGCGGAGCTGTGGCACGCCGGCGTGCGCGGCACGTCGCTCACGGTCGTTGCGGCGTGGAAGGACGTGCTGCTGCTCGCGGCGCTGGCTGCTCTTCTCTATGCGCATCGACGCATTCCGCGGCCGGAGAACATGGTCGACTGGCTCGCGCTCGCGTTCGGCGTGCTGATCGTGTTGTACGGATTGATTCCGCAATCCGCTCTTGGCGGCGGCGCGACGCACAAGGGCGTGTTGTACGCGGCGCGTCACGACCTGTTGCCGCTCGGCGCGTATCTGCTCGGCCGTGGTATCGCCTTGACGGAGCGCGAGCGTTCGCGGCTCTGTCATCTCGTGCTCGCGACCGCTGCCGTCGTCGCGGCGTTCGGGCTGATCGACGTGTACGCGGTGCCGCTCTCGTGGTGGCGTCATAGCGGCGCCGCGGGCTGGTTCCAGGATCAGCTTGGCTTGACCTACACCGGACTAAGCGGACTTCCAGAGAACTTCGTCTACAACGCCGGGAACGGCGTCGTCTTCCGGCGGCTGACGTCGACGTTCCTCTCACCGCTCGCGACGTCGTACCTGCTCGTCGTTGCCATCAACTTCATTCCCGTGCGGCGGCGTTGGGGCATTCCGCTTGGCTTGTTGATCTTCGCGGCGATCCTCTGGACGCACACGCGCGCCTCCCTCGTCGCGCTCGTGCTGATCTTCGTGTTGCGCGCGGCGTGGCGGCGGCGTTGGCAGCCGCTCGTCTGGGCTGTCTTGTTTGCGGTGATCGGGTTCGCGTTCGTGAAGGAGTACGACCACATCGGTCCGCGCACGCATTTCACGAAGAGCGAGCTCGTTGTGCAGAACAAGATCGCGCACGAACATCCACAGCAGTCGAACGACGCGACGAGCGCGAACGAGTCATCGGTGCACGAGCATCTGTCGAGCCTGCGCGACGGCGCGCGGACGGTCGTGCATCACCCGTGGGGCTTTGGCCTCGGCAACGCGGGGGTCACCGCGGCGCGCACGCACGTGAAGATCCTCGCCGGCGAGTCGACGTACACCGAGCTCGGCGTCGAGGCCGGCATCTGGGGCGCGGTCGCGTTCATCGCGTGGTCGCTGGTGTTGCTGTGGCGCTCGGTGCGCGTGCGGCCGTGGGTCGGCTTCGCGTTCGCGGCTGTTCTCTTCTTGGGGCTGCAGACCGACATCATCGGCGTGCCCTGGATCGCTGTCGTCATGTGGGTCTTCGCGGGCGACGCGGTTCGGACGCGTCTTTCGTAACGCAGGTGTGACAACTTTGCGCCGAAAGGCGAACAGACAATTGCGCCGCGCACGCGCATTCGTACTGTCGAATGCATGCGTCTCTCGGTC
>DASUKC010000041.1:0-4100 GCA_036278975.1 Gaiellaceae bacterium | reverse complement strand
GACGACGTCGACATCGTGGACAGGCACATCACGGTCCCCGCCGCCGCCGCGGCGCGCGCCATCCCGACCTCGCCGTCCGGATGCGCCACACGTTGAAACGCGACCGGCGCAACGAGCAGCGGCATCGACAGCGCCTGCCCGAGCACCGTCGTCGCCGTCGTGCACCCGGTGACGTCGACGAGCACCCGCGGCCGCAGCTGCCAGCGCGTGAACGCCTCGACGTTCCAGCGAAGCGTCAGCTCGTCGCCGGCACCGCCCGCGTAGTAGCCGTGCGCGCCCGCATCGAGACGCTGCGCAGCGAGCGCTTCGTAGTCCCAGACATTCAGCGGCTCGCTCACCGACGACGATTGAACCAGCCGCCGCGTGGCGGCGCAGGCTCCTCGCCGATCGCCCGCGCCCCCTCGACGAGATCGGCGGGCGTCAAGCACTGCAGCTCGTCGTGGTCGAGCGACTCCACGTTCCCCTCCGCGAGCCGCAGCGACTGCGCGTTCAGCGCCTGCTCGAACAACGTCCGCGCAAAGCGGGCGTTGCCGAACGACTCGCTGCGCTCGGCGTTCGAGAAGATCGCGCGCAGCGCGTCGTCGGCGCCGTCGCCGAGCGTGTACGAGTGCTCGACGGCGAAGCGGCCGAAGATCGCGACGAGCTCCTCAGTCGAGTAGTCGGGGAACACGATCTCGCGCGAGAAACGCGAGCGCAGGCCCGGGTTCGACTCGAGGAACCCGCGCATCAGCCGCGGATAGCCCGCCACGATCACGACGAGCCGGTGGCGGTGATCCTCCATCCGCTTGAGCAGGGTCTCGATTGCCTCGTCGCCGAAGTCGAGCCTGGAAGCGTCGCGCGCGAGCGAGTACGCCTCGTCGACGAACAGCACGCCGTCGAGCGAGCGGCGCACGACCCGCTCGGTCTTGATCGCCGTCATCCCGACGTACTGCCCGACCAGCCCGGCCCGGTCGACCTCGACCAGATGGCCGCGCTTCAGCAGCCCCATCGAGCGGTACATCTGCGCGAGCAGCCGCGCGACGGTCGTCTTCCCGGTGCCGGGGTTGCCGAGGAAGACGAGATGCTGCGTCGTCGCGACCTCGGGCAGTCCCGCCTCTTTCCGGCGCGCCTGTACGCGCAGGAACGCGACCAGCCCTCGCACCTGCTCCTTCACCGTCTCGAGCCCAGGCAGCGCGTCGAGCTCCTCGAGCAGCTCCTCCAGCGGCCGTGCCGGCTCCTGGCGCCGGAGCATGTCGATGTCCAGCTCCTCGCCGATCTGGGTGCGAAGCTGCTCACCGAGCGCCTTCAGCCCCTCGAGTGGATTCGCGGGCACCCGCGCAACCTACCCGTTAGCAGCTACACTTAAGTTCATTAATGGTTCGCGTGGTTAACGATCCCGTCGCCGTGTCCAATCGGCTCCGCCCGATTCTGCTGAGGCTGGCGCGCGAGCTGCGCCGCGAGATCCACTCCCTGGGTGTCACCGGCGGACAGGTCGGCCTCCTCGCCCAGGTCAAGCACAACCCCGGCATCACGGCGTCCGAGCTCGCCGAGCGCGAGCGCGTCTCGGCACCCGGCATGTCCGGCCACCTGGTACGTCTCGAGGCCGCGAACCTGATCGAGCGCCGGCGCGCAACGGATCGCCGCCGGATCGGCCTCTTCCTGACCTCCGAAGGCGCAAAGGTACTGCGGTCCGTTCGCAGCAAGCGGACCGCATGGCTCTCGGCTCGCCTCGATCGGCTCGAGCCCGAGGAGCGCGAACGCATCGAGGACGCTCTCGACGCGCTGGAGAAGTTGATCGAGGGTTGAGGCTGCTTCGAACCGCGTCGCGCCGGACGTTCGCCTCGCTCAGGAACCACCGCAACTATCGCCTCTTCTTCGCCGGCCAGCTGACGTCGGTCGCCGGCACGTGGATGCAGAACATCGGGCTGGCGTGGGTCGTCGTCGAGCTCGCCCCCCACTCGCGCGGACTCGCAGTCGGGCTGCTGTCCGTCTGCCGGTTCGGCCCGTTCACGCTCTTCGGCCTGTTCGCCGGCGTCGTCACCGACCGGTTCGACAACCGGCGCACGGTGATCGGCACGCAGACGATTCAGATGGGGCTCTCGGCCGTCCTCGCAGCGCTCACGCTGCTCGGCCACATCCAGCTGTGGGAGGTCTATGCGATCGCAGCGCTCACCGGCACCGCGGTCGTGTTCGACGCCCCATCACGACAGAACCTGACGTTCCAGATGGTCGGCAAGGAGGCGCTCCCGAACGCGGTCGCGCTCAATTCGAGCCTCTTCAACCTCGCGCGGATCTTCGGGCCGGCCGTCGCCGGCGTCGTGATTGCCCTCGTCGGCACCGGCTGGTGCTTCGTGGTCAACACCGTCAGCTTCGTCGCCGTGCTCAGCGCGCTGCTCGCGATGCGCGTCGGCGATCTCTATCCGCTCGAAGGACGGCGCCGGCCGACTGTCTGGCGCGGCACCCGCGAAGGGCTCGCGTACGCGCGCCACAACCTCACCGTGCAGGTGACGCTCGCGATGATGGCCGTCTTCGCGTCGATCTGCTTCAACTTCAACATCCTGCTGCCGCTGCTCGCGAAGAACACGCTGGACGCGGGCCCGCGAACCTTCGGGATCATCTCCGCCGCGTTCGGCGCCGGCGCTCTGGTCGGCGCGCTCTCCGCGGCCGCGGTCGCCAACGCCCGCTGGCGCACGATGCTGCTCGGCGCCGGCGGCTTCGGGATCTGCGAGCTCCTGCTCGCCCCGGTCCACGGCGTCGTCGCCGCCTCGGCGCTGCTCTTCGTCTGCGGCATCTTCTTCACGAGCTACACGGCGAACGCCAACGCGTCGATCCAGCTCGCCAGCCCCGATCACCTGCGCGGGCGCGTGCTCGGGCTCTACTACTACGCCTGGAACGGCCTGGCGCCGCTCGGCGCAGTGCTCGTCGGCTGGCTCTGCGACCACGGAGGAACCGAGCTCGCGTTCGGCGTCGGCGGCGCCTGCGCGATCGCGATGACCGCCTTCGGCGCACAGGCGATCACACGGCCGCGCCGCCGCATCGCGCTTGCTTCATAATCGAGTTCCGTTTCGCGCGGACACCGAGGAGGCTGGATGGCTCAAGTTGCGTTCGAGCGCGTAAGCAAGATCTACCCCGACGGAACACGGGCCGTCAACGACGTCAATCTCGAGATCCGCGACGGCGAGTTCATGGTTCTCGTCGGCCCGTCCGGCTGCGGCAAGACGACCGCGCTCCGCATGGTCGCGGGGCTCGAGGAGATCTCCGAGGGCGCGCTCAAGATCGGCGAGCGGATCGTCAACCACGTGCCGTCGCGTGACCGCGACATCGCGATGGTGTTCCAGAGCTACGCGCTGTATCCGCACCTCTCCGTCTACGAGAACATCGCGTTCGGCCTGCGGCTGAAGAAGATGTCGAAGAAGGAGATCGACGAGCGCGTGCAGCGCGCAGCCGGCCTGCTCGGGCTCAAGGACTTCCTGAAGCGCAAGCCGCGCGCGCTGTCCGGCGGGCAGCGGCAGCGCGTCGCGATGGGACGCGCGATCGTGCGGCAGCCGGCCGCGTTCCTGATGGACGAGCCGCTCTCCAACCTCGACGCGAAGCTGCGGGTGCAGATGCGCGCGGAGATCGCGAAGCTGCAGAACGACCTCGGCGTGACGACGATCTACGTGACGCACGACCAGATCGAGGCGATGACGATGGGCGACCGCGTCGCCGTCATGCGCAAAGGGGAGCTGCAGCAGGTCGACGACCCGCAGACGCTCTACGACCGTCCGCTCAACCTGTTCGTCGGGGGTTTCATCGGCAGCCCGGCGATGAACATGCTCGACGCGACGATCAAGTCGAACGGCGGCCTCCAGGCGACGATCGGGGACCAGACGATCTCGCTCGGCCCCGAGACGATGCAGAGCCGGCCCGCCCTGAAGGGCTACGACGGCAAGCGCGTGATCATCGGCATCAGGCCCGAAGACCTCGAGGACGCCGAGCTCGAGAGCGACGCTCCTGCGGACCAGCGGCTGCGCGGGCGCCTCGAGCTTCGCGAGGCGCTCGGCTCCGAGATCATGGCGCACTTCGCGATCACCGGTGCGCACGCGGAGACCGACGAGACCCGCGAGCTCGCAAAGGACGCG
>DASUKC010000040.1:0-17253 GCA_036278975.1 Gaiellaceae bacterium | reverse complement strand
CACCGCTCGTCGACGACGAAACCTTCGAGAAGGCGCAGGCGATCCTCCGCCGTCGCGGCGAAGACGCATCGCTGCGGCGCGGCAACCCCACCGACTTCCTCCTCTCAGGGTTGGTCCGCTGCCACCGTTGTGGGCGCGCGTACGTCGGCACCAGCGCGCACGGACGCAACGGCCGCTACACCTACTACGCCTGCTCCACCCGCTACAAGTACGGCCCGAGCAAGTGCAACGGCGATCGGCTCCCCAAGGACCGGCTCGAAGCCGCAGTCCTCACCCAACTCGCCGAGCTCTACCGCGATGGCCGCGTGATCGAGAAGGCGCTCGCCGACGTCGCCGAGCACGTCGAGAGCGAACGGCCGCGTGTCGAGGAGCAGCTCGGCTCGACTCGGGGTGAGATCGCCCGGCTGGAGGCGAAGCTGGAGCGCTACTTCGAAGCCTTCGAAGACGGCAGCCTCTCACCTGCAGACTGCCAGGATCGCGTCCGCGGCCACCGCGCGCGGTTGGAGGTCCTGCGCGAGCAGGAAGCCGACCTCACGCAAATGCTCGGCACACGGGCGCACACGCCGCCGGACACGGCCGGCCTCGCCGGGCTTGCCGACCAACTCGAAGAGATCCTTGCCACCGAGAGCCCCGAGCAAGCGAAAGAACTCCTGCGCCTGCTGGTCAAAGAGATCCGTGTGCACGACCGCCGCCGGATCATCCCCACCTACAGGATTCCGACGGCGGTTCGCGCAATGCCTTCTAAGGTGGAGCTAGGCGGACTCGAACCGCCGACCTCCTGGGTGCGATCCAGGCGCTCTCCCAACTGAGCTATAGCCCCGGGCGGCGAACAGTGTAGCGACGGCGGTTTTTACTTCACCCTCACAGGCCATTTACCCCTTGACCCAGGTAGCCGGGAACGAACCACCGGCAACTACCCAGAAACCCAAGGGGGAGACGACACAGATGAGAGCCATCAAACTGCCACGGCGGACGCTCACGGCGCTCGCGCTCGCACTGAGCGCGATTGCGATCGGGGCGATCTTCGGCGTGGCCGGAAACGGTAACGCGGCGGGTACCGCCGCCCCGTCGAACACGTCGCCGCCCACGATCAGCGGTACTGCGCAGGCGGGTCAAAGCCTGAAGGCAGACCAGGGCAAGTGGAACGGTTCGACGCCGATCACGTACTCGTACCAGTGGCAGCGGTGCGACAAGACCGGCGGCTCGTGCTCCGGCATCAGTGGCGCCAACAAGCCGCTGTACGACGTGGTCAGTCAGGACGTCGGCAACACGCTGCGCGTTCGCGTGACCGCGAAGAACAGCGACGGCTCGGCGAGCTCGACTTCCGTTCCGACGGCGGTCGTGACGGCTGCAGCTGCACCTCCGCCTGCAACCGGCTGCCCGACCGGCAGTGGTGGCGTTGCGGTGACGCAGCTTTCGCCGCCGGCGCGTCTCAACCTCGACGGCTTCACCTCGAACCCGACGGTGATCGGCCGTTCGCCGGGCTCGATCTCGCTACGCGTGCACGTCTCGGCGTGTGGTGGTCGTGACGTGAGTGGTGCGACGGTCTACGCGGCCGCCGTGCCGTTCGAGCAGTTCAGCGTCCCGCCGGAAGCAACCACCGGCAGTGACGGGTGGGCGTCGCTCACGATGAACCAGGCGTCGCGCTATCCGGCGTCGTCGCACGAGCAGCAGCTCACGGTGTTCCTCCGTGCGCGCAAGTCAGGCGACAACCTGCTTGGTGGCATCTCGACCCGCCGCCTCGTGGCGTTCAACGTCAACCTGAACCAGTAAGTCCCATGTGGCGGCGCGCCGGGCCTACGATGGGCTCGTGCGCGCCGCCCTACCCGCCGTTGCCGTGCGCGTTCGCGCGTGCGGGCTGTGCGGATCGGATCTCGAGAAGCTCGGTACGGACGGTGTGATCGGGCACGAGATCGAGGGCGTGCTCGACGACGGCACGCGCGTGACAGTGATGCACCGCGTGTCGTGCGGGGAGTGCGAGCGGTGCCGTGCAGGTCACGAGTCGACGTGTGAAGAGTTTCGGGAGCTGCGTATCGCGCCCGGCGGGTTTGTGGAGTCCTTGCGTGCGACGCACGTCCTGGCTCTGCCGGAGTCGATTCGCGAAGGCGATGGCATCTGGGTCGAGCCGCTCGCGTGCGTGCTGCGCGCTGCGGAACGCGTTCCGCGCGGCCGAGTGCTCGTTGCCGGTTGCGGTGCGGTTGGGCAGTTGTGGGTGCAGGTGCTCGCGCTGCGCGGCGACGACGTGTGCGTGCTCGAGCCGCGGAGTGATCGTCTCGATGCCGCGCTTGCGCTCGGCGCGTCGGCGCTCGACGGCAAGGTTGACGCCGCCGTGGTCACCGCCCCCGCGGCGTTGCGCGACGCGCTCGCTGCGCTTGCGCCCGGCGGCACGCTGCTCGCGTTCGCTGCCTCGGGCGACGTGCCGCTCGATCTCGACCTGGTCTATCGGAACGAGCTGACGCTGCTCGGCTCGCGCTCGGCGACGCCCGCAGCGTTTGCTGCCGCGATCGAGCTGCTGCCGTCGCTTCGCTTGCCACCGGTCGTGCGGCTTCCGCTCGACCGATTCGACGAAGGCGTTGAGATGTACCGCCGCGGCGATGCCTTGAAGGTCGTGTTCGAGCCGTGAAGGCTGCGCTGCTCTACGCGCCGGGCGATCTGCGCGTCGAGGACGTGCCGAAGCCGGAGGGCGGCGTCGTGGTTCAGGTCGAAGTGGCGCTCACGGACGGCACCGACTTCAAGACGTACCGGCGCGGGCATCCGGTGCTGGTGCGCGAGACGCCGGCGCGGTTCGGTCATGAGTTCTGCGGGCTCCTCGACGGGCGTCGCGTCGTCGCGGCGAACTCGGCGCCGTGCGGTGCGTGCGACGGCTGCGCGCGTGGAGAGCAGTGTCGCGCGCTCGAGTTCCTGTCTGGTGCGTACGCGGATTGGATCGCGGTGCCCGAGCGCATCGCGGAGGTGAACATGCATCAGGTTCCCGACGGTGTCGCGCCGGAAGTGGCGGCGATGGTCGAGCCCCTCGCGTGCTGTTTGCGTGGTGTCGAGCGCGCCGGTGTGCAGGCCGGCGATCGCGTCGCGATTCTCGGCTCGGGACCGATTGGCTTGATGCTCGCCGCGTGCGTTGCCGATGCAGGCGGCTGGCCGGTGCTCGTGCGCGAGCACGAGCTGGTCGACGTGTTCGGCGCGGAAGTGGGGGACGGTACGAATGCCGACATCGTCATCGAGGCGGCGGGCACCGAAGAGGCGTGGTCGGACGCCGTGTCGATCGTGCGTCCGGGGGGCACGGTCGTGTTCTTCGGCGGCCTGCCGCGTGACGCGCGTCCGCCGGTCGACGCGTATCGCGTCCACTACGAAGAGCTGACGTTGCGCGGTTCGTTCCACCACACGCCCGCGACGGTGCGAGCAGCGCTCGCGTTCCTGTCGAGCGGCGCGTATCCGTGGGAGCGGCTGATCACGCATCGCGTGTTGCTCGCCGACCTGCCCGCGTTCTTCGCCGACCCGCCTGCGGGTCTTCTTAAAGCTGCCGTCACGCCGTGAGCTGAACCGACTTGGCCGAATCTGCGGATTGCGACGGTGCACACGTTCGTCCATCCTTGGCACTACTTGAACGACGAGTTGATCAGCCGAGAGGAGGTCGTTGGCCTACTCTTCAACGTGAGTGACGCGGCGGCCGCCGCCTTGGCGATCGAGCGGCTCTTGAGAGAGGACAACGGTGAAGAAGAGGAAGATGACGGCGGTTGAGCGACAGGAGTTCGAGGAGCGCTACCGCCGAGGCATGGAAAACGCGAAGCGCACGCGGGAACTGGCCGAGAAGGGCTTGGCCGAGCTCCGGGCGCGACGCGGCAAGCGCTAGGAGAAGAGGGTGAGCTCGGGTTCGCGCTCGCCGCGCAGCGTTGCGAGGTCGACCTCGACCGCTGCGAAACCGCGCTGCTCTGCGAGAGCGACGGCTTGCGGCTTGATCGACTGCGCGACGAGGATGCCGCGGCACGCGGGGCGTTCGTCGTCACGGATGCAGTCCATGTAACGCGTCAGCTGCTCGACGGCCTCGATCGTGCCGATGCGCTTGATCTCGACGGCGACCCAGCCGTCGCCCGTGTCGCGGCACATCAGGTCGACGGGACCGACTTCCGTCGGCCATTCGCGCTTGACTAGGCGCAGGCCGGCCTCGATCGCTTCGGGATTCGCCGCGAGCAGAAGTTGCAGGTCGCGCTCGACGCCGTCCTTCTCGAGCGCCGCCGCTTCGCCCATCTCGTGCGTTACGTCGGAGAGCACTTCGAGCAGCTTGATCTCGAGGCGGTCTTCGCTCTTACCCGCGCGCTTGCGGATGACGAGCGTGTCGCCGGTGTCCTCGATCACGGTCGGCGGCGTCATCCAATTCAAAGGCTTATAACCGCCTGCGTCGGCGTGGACGAGCACCGAGCCGTCGTCCTTCAGCATGAGCAGCCGCGTCGAGGGCGGAAGGTAGGCGCTCAGCCGGCCGGTGTAGGAAACCTCGCAGCGGGCGACGATCAGGCGCATCGCGGCACCCTACTGTCGCTTTCGGACATGTGGAACAGATGTCACGAACCAGGCACGTCCCTGGTACGTACCTGGTACCGCTCAGGCCTTGCGAATCAGCGTCACGCCGTCGCGGACGCTCAAGATCACCTGCGCCGTCCGGGGGTCGGCGGCGACGTGGTCGTTGAAGCGCACGATCGGCCCTTCGCCGTCGAGCACGCGGCCGCTCCAGAGCGTGTTGTCGGCGGCGATCAGGCCGCGCGGCGCAAGTCGCGGCAGAACAGCCTCGTAGTAGTCGACGTAGCCGTCTTTGTCGGCGTCGATGAAGACGAAGTCGAACTCACCCTCGAGCGCTGCGATCGACTCCAGCGCCGGCCCGAGGTGAATCGTGATCTTCGACCCGTGCGGCGAGCGGTCGAAGTAGCTCTGCGCAACCTTCGCGCGCTCGGGATCGAGCTCGCACGTGTCGATGTGGCCGCCTTCCGGCAACGCAGCTGCCATCGACAGCGCGGAGTGACCGCTGAACGTTCCGATCTCGAGCACGCGCTTCGGCTGACCGAACCACACGAGCATCTCGAGCAACCGTCCCGCGACGGGGCCGGTGAGCATCTGCTCGCTGCCAAGCTCGCGCGCCGTCTCCTCCGAAAGCTCGACAAGCAACCCCTCGTGCGCCGACGTCAGCCGCTCGACGTACGCCTCGAGCTGCGGATCGACGATGTCCGTCATCGCTCCACCCGCGAGCCGCCGACGATCGCGTCGGTGGCGTCGTCGAAACGCACCCACGCTTTGCCCTTGCCGTCGTAGTCGGGCGACCACACGATGAGCGTCGCATCGCGACCCGCAACGCGAACGCGCTCGGTTCCTTCCGCCTCGACACCACGCCACACGCGCACGAACGGATTCTCCTCGAATTCGCGGCCGATGGTCGTCTCGTCCGTATGCCCGGGCAGGACGCGCCGCTCGTGCGGCATCGCCATGTAGACGTCCATCACCGCGTGCTTGATCGCCGCGAAGTCGCCGCCGCCAACCGCATCCTTGAACAGCGTGTCGCCGGAGAAGACGAGCTCGCCGTTGATCACGAAGCAGACCATGTCGTCGGAGTGGCCGGGCGTGGGGATCGCCTCGACTGTCAATCCGTCGAGGGACAAGCCGGAAGTCACGACCGGAAGGCCGAGCTCGGCCTCGTTCGCGATGTGGTCGTGATGGTCGTGCGTCCGCAGGACGTGCGTCGGCTCGACGCCCCAGTCGCGGGCGGCGGCCCGCAGCGGCTCGAGCGGCGCACCGGAGTCCACGTACACGGCCGAGTCGCCTTCCGCCACCAGATAGGCGTTCGACAGCCAGCTCGAGTCCATGGAGCGCGCGACCAGCACGGCGCTAGGCTAATGAACGCACCCAACCTGAGGAGAGGCGTCCCATGGCCGGCCTGATGTCCCGCACCGGAACGATCATCAAGGCGAAGTACTCGAAGCTGCTGAACCGGGCCGAGAACCCGGCCGAGACGCTCGACTACAGCTACGAGCAGCAGTTGCAGCAACTGCAGAACGTGAAGCGCGGCATCGCCGACGTGACGACCGCGAAGAAGCGCCTCGAGATGCAGTACACGACGATGCAGCAGCAGGTCGACAAGCTCGACGGCCAGGCACGCGACGCGCTCAAGGCGAACCGCGAGGATCTCGCCCGTGAAGCGCTGACGCGCAAGGCCGCGCTGCAGGCGCAGCTCCAGGGGATCATGGATCAGGGCCAGCAGCTCGAAGCGCAGCAGGCGAAGCTCGTCGAGGGCTCGCAGCAACTGTCGGCGAAGGTCGAGTCGTTCCGCACGCAGAAGGAAGTCATCAAGGCGCAGTACTCGGCCGCCGAGGCTCAGGTTCGGATCGGGGAGGCGGCGACCGGCATCGGCGAGCACATGGCCGACGTCGGCGCAGCGGTCGAGCGCGCCAAGGACAAGACGCAGGAGATGCAGGCGCGCGCGGGCGCGATCGAAGAGCTCACCGCCGCCGGCTCGCTCGAAGACTTCACGTCGAGCAGTGACGACATCGACCGCCAGCTCTCGCAGATCCAGCAGAGCGGCCAAGTCGACGACGAGCTGTCGAAGATGAAGGCCGAGCTCGGGCAAGGTGGCGATGCTCCGAAGGAGATCGCCGGCTCGGACGACGCAGCGAAGACCTCGTGACGCGCGAAGTCGTGCTCGCCGCCGTGCCGCAGGGCATGCCGCGCGAGAGCGACTTCGAGGTGCGGGACGCTCCCGACGCCGAGCCCGGCGACGGCGAGTTGCTCGTGCGCAACGTCTTCGTCTCGGTCGACCCGTACATGCGCGGGCGCATGACAGGCGTGCGCACGTACGTCGCGCCGTTCGCGCCGGGCGACGTGATCGACGGCGGTGCAGTCGGTCAGGTGGTCGCATCGCGCGCCGACGGCTTCGCAGAAGGCGACTGGGTGCAGACGATGCTCGGGTGGCGCGACGCCGGCGTCGTTCCGGCGGCGACCGCCAACAAGCTCGACCCGGAGCTCGCGCCTGTGTCGACGGCGCTCGGCGTGCTCGGCATGCCGGGGCTCACCGCTTGGGTCGGGCTGGTCGACATCGGCCGGATCGAGCCCGGCGAGACGGTGTACGTGTCAGGCGCCGCGGGCGCGGTTGGCAGCGCGGCGGTGCAGATCGCGAAGCTGAAGGGTTGCCGCGCAATCGGGAGCGCAGGGTCGGACGAAAAGGTGGAGTGGCTGCGCTCGCTCGGCGTCGAAGCGTTCAACTACAAGACTGCACAGCTCGACGAGAAGATCGACGTGTACTTCGACAACGTCGGCGGTGACCAACTCGAGATCGCACTTTCGCGGCTGAACACGTTCGGCCGTGTCGTCGCGTGCGGTGCGATCTCGCGGTACAACGACCCCGCCGGGCCGTCCGGCCCGCGCAACATGGGCTTCGTTGTCACCAAGCGGCTGCGCCTCCAGGGTTTCATCGTGACGGATCACTTCGACCGTCTTCCCGCCTTCCTCGCTGAAGTTGGGCCGTGGGTCGCGAACGGCGAGTTGCAATACCGCGAGACGATCGTCGACGGGCTCGAGAATGCGCCGAAGGCATTCGCCGGGCTCTTCACCGGTCTGAACACCGGGAAGCTGTTGGTCCGCGTCGTATAGAGGCTTGATGTGAAACTGGGCCGGGCTGCGGCCGCCCCAGACGCGTCGCCGGGCAGCGGCCGCTTTGCGCGCAACGCGGTTGCGCGCGCAGCCGCTTCCGCCACCTCGGGCCGTCCGTCGTAGCGCTGCTACGCCGTCCGTCCCTCGGCGGCGTCCGGCTCGGTCTGGACGCGCCCGTAGCGGCGGCCGACTTTCACACCAACCCTCTAGCGCTCGAACGCGATTCGCGTCGAGCCGAGCAGCGAGCCGCCGAGAATCGTGTAGCGGCATTGTGTCGGTGCGCTCTCAGGCCGGGCGGGTATCGAGCCGCTCCACGACTCGCGTCCACCGATGTCGGTGCGCAACACCGGCAAGCCGTCGAACAACACCCGCAGCACGCTCGTCGCTTTCGGGAGCAACGTCAGCTCGAGGCTGCCGCGCTGGCACCCGTAGACGTCGATCTGCGCGGGGCTGACCATGTCGCCGTTCGGCAGCACGCCGGTCTCGACCGTCGCGAGTCTCGGCGGGCCGTCAAGCTGCCACAACGTCAGCCCGCTGACGTCGAGCCCGGTTTGTGTGAGATGAGCAACCGGCGATCCGATGAACGTCAGACGGTTGCTCGCGACCACCCAGCGAGTGTGGAGTGGCAGCGCGCCGTCCACGGCCGGCGAAGCTTGTGACTGCGGGAGCGGCCCCGGCACCAACGACGGTGCAATGGACACCACGCGGTCGAGCTTGTGGTTCCAGACGCGCTCCTCCCACACGGAGTTCCAGTACGCCTCGCCGTCGTAGACGTAGGTGACCGGCCCGTCGGCGGCGCGGTCGATCCAGTTCGCGGGCGTGCCGACGATGTTGCGCTGGTTCGCGGCCACAGCCGACGAGATCTCGTTCGACGCGACGACCGACGACGCGACGAGCAGCGTGAGCACCGCGGCAAGTGACAGCCGGCGCGACACGACCGCGAGCGTGAGGACGATGAGCGAGCCGATTGCCGCAACCGTCGCGGGATGTCCGATGCGATAGAGCAGCGCGAGATCGAACGAATCGGGCAACGCGTTGGCCGAGACGAGATGGTTCCACGGCGCGAGCAGCAGCACGCACAACACACCGAAGGCGCACAAGATCGCGCGGACCGGGCGATCCCGTTCGCGCGCCAGCCACACCATCAACGCGAGGAAAAGAAGGGGCGGGAGCGCGGCCAGGTCGCGGCCGAGCAGGTGCGGCGAGTAGCGCGCCGCGAAGAAGCCGACCTGCACGACGACCAGCACGCAGGCAGCCACCGTTACCGACACGAATGCGCGCGCATTCGCGGGCGGACGGAGCAGCAGCAGGACGAGCGCGAGCACCGGGACGATGCCGGTGGTGAGGATGAGGAACGCGAGGTGGTCGTACGTCAGCCCGAGCGCGGGCCCGATCGGATACGAGCCGCGCAGCGTCCCTGCGTAGGAACCGACCAACCCTGGCAGTGCGACGGCGACTACGCCACCGAGCACCGTGATCGCCCAGACAGCCCAGAATGCGCGCAGGCGTCGAGCGGAGCGCGCGAGTAGCGCGTCGAGCAGCACCGCTGCCGCGAACACAGGCAGGAAGACGATCGCCTGCACGCGTGTGAGCACGCACGCGGCGATCAGCGCGAATGCGATCGCCTGCTCGCGGCCGCGCGCGGTCTCCACCGCACGCGCAATCGCGAGCAGCGTCGTCGCGGCGAGCGGGTAGAAGAGCACCTCGGTCATCACGAGACCCGAGTAGAGGAGCAACGGCGATGCGACGGTGAGCGCGGCGGCGGCGAGCGCGTATCGCTGTGGCATCAACCGTCTGCCGTAGAGGTAGACGGGAACCGCTGCGGTAGAGACGACCAGCGCCTGCAGCACCTTCAACAGCGCGTAGCCATGCGTGAATGCTCCGATCGAAAGCGGGATGCCGGCGAGCACCGGATAGAGCACGCCGTAACCGGCGCCTTGTCCGTGGAGCAACGGCAGCGAGCCGTGTTGCCACACGCCGAGTGCGCGCTCTGCGTAGATCGCCTCGTCCGGCATGATCCAGAGCCCTTCGAGCCGCCGGCCGGCGAGCCAGTGCAGCAGCGTCGACGCGGCGATGATCGCCGCAAGCGTGACGGACGCTAGATCGGCGCGTCGAACAACGCGAGCCAGCGCGTCAGGTCTTGCTCGATCGGCAATTCGCCTTCGAGCTTCGCCTTCAGCTCCAGCTCCATTGCGTTGTCTCTCTGTTTTTCTCCGTTTGGCACGAACGGCCAATACGCCCCCCGTTTGAACCCGTAGATCCAGTAGACCGGATGTTCACTACCGTCGAATTTGAAGTCTGCGGCGAGCAGCTGGGGACCAAACCCCTGGGCGGTCATTTCGCTCGCCAACGTGTGAACGGTCGTGACGAGATCCTCGAGGTCGGGATCCTTGACGACGATCCAGTCGAACCCGAACTCGTCGGTCTTGCGCTCGACCTCGGACCCGCACTGCTGGGCGATCGCGTCCGTCAGCTTGTCGATGTCGTCGAACGCGCTCCGGAACTCGCCGGAGCTCTGCGGCTTGAACGCCACCGCCGCGACGCCGGCGGTCTTCAGGTTGAGCTCCGTCTGCAGCGTCACTGCCGCAGTCGAAAGCGCGAAGAGCTTGTCTTCCTTCGGCTCGGCCAGCTTCTTGCGGCCGAACATCACATCACGCAGGCCCAAAGCGCGTTAGGAGACCGGGCGGCCCATCTCGCGCGCGATCTGCGAGAGAGCGGCGAGCCGCTTCTCGAGCGGCGGGTGATCCATGAAGAGCTCGGCGGTGGCCGCGCGAACCTTCGCGGGCATGATGAAGTAAGCGCTCATGCCTTCGACCTGGCGCAGGTCCTGATTGGGGATCAGCGTCATCTGCGACGAGATCTTCTGCAGCGCGCTCATCAAGTACTCGGGTGCGCCGGTGATCACGGCGGAGCCGCGGTCGGCGGCGTACTCGCGGTAGCGCGACAACGTCCGGATCAAGACGAAGCTGACGGCGTACACGACGATCGAGACGGCCAGCATGATCAGCCAGACGGGCGGGCCGTTGTTGTTGTTGCGGTTGTTGCCACCGCCGAAGCCACCGAACATCCCGGCGTAGAGACCGAAGCGCGTGAGCATCGCGGCGAGCATCGCGAAGAAGCTCGCGATCGTCATGACGAGCACGTCGCGGTTCGCAACGTGCGAAAGCTCGTGTGCGAGCACACCCTCGACTTCCTTTGGCTCGAGGCGCTGCCAGAGCCCGGTCGTGACGCAGACCGCCGCGTGCTTCGGCGAGCGACCCGTCGCGAAGGCGTTCGGCACCGGTGTGTCCATGATCGCGACCTTCGGCTTCGGCAGGTCGGCCATTGCGCAGAGGCGCTCGACCATGTCGTGCAGCTCCGGCTGCTCTTCGCGCGTGACAACCTTCGCTCCGGCCGCGGCAAGCGCGAGCTTGTCGGAGGTGTAGTACTGGAAGAACGCGATCGCGATGACGATGACGAGCATCGGCACGATCCCGACGTTCAGCACGCTGAAGAGGACGACCGCGAAGATGACGTAGAGCAGGCCGAGCAGGCTGCTCGTGACAATCATCCGGATCGTCAGGCCCGCGTCACGCCCGTAGTTGCGCCGCTTCATCGGTCAGCATTGTAGGCCGCGGCCCGGAGGTGGGCGCGGCCACTTAACGGCGGCTCAACAGGCACGACGT
Organism: Gaiellaceae bacterium; assembly: GCA_036278975.1. Taxonomy (GTDB): domain Bacteria; phylum Actinomycetota; class Thermoleophilia; order Gaiellales; family Gaiellaceae; genus PALSA-600. The sequence continues at coordinate 5,965 of DASUKC010000040.1, read as the reverse complement.
CTGTATAAACTCGACGCTCGTGCGCCGTGTCGTGACGCTGATCCCTCTGTTGCTCGCCGGGCTCGTGCTCGCGGGCTGCTCATCGTCCCGCCCGTATGACCACAGCACGGCGAAGCCGCTGCCCTCGACCGTAGTCGGCACCGTGGCGCAGGCACAGGCGGTCACAATCCCGACGCAGTACAAGAGCGGCGACCCAACCGCGGGCAAGCAGGTCTTCGAGACCGCCGGCTGCAAGGGCTGCCACACCCTGAAGGACGCGGGCGCAACCGGCACCGTCGGCCCGAACCTCGACCAGGTGCAGCCCGCACTGTCGAAGGTCGTCACGCAGGTGCTGAACGGCGGCGGCGCGATGCCTCCGTTCAAGGGCCAGCTCAGCGACAAGCAGATCGCGGACGTCGCCGCCTACGTCGTGAAGGCGACCGGCGGCAACGCGAACGGCTGAGCTTCCGGCTTCCCTCCGACTTCCCTGACGACGTTCGCGTCGTCGCGACCGATTTCGACCGCACGCTCGTGTGGGAGGACGTGACGCTGCATGCGCGGACACTTGCGGCGATCCGGCGGGCGCGCGACGCGGGCATCCCGGTGATCGTCGTCACGGGACGGATGGTGCGGTCGATTCGCCAGGCGTTTGCGCCGGCGGGCATCGACGAGCCGATGATCTGTTACCAGGGCGCCGTCGTCGCCGACGCGGCCGGGGCTTGGCTGCGCCACGAGCCGATTCCACTCGAGCTCGCGCGCGAGACGATCGCCGCGCTCGCGGAGAAGGGCTGGTCGCCCAACGTCTACGTCGACGACGAGCTGTATGTCGAGCGCGACACGCCGGAGGTGAAGCGCTACACGAAACTCAACGACGTCACAGTGACCGAGGTTGGGCCTCTGCTCGACTGGCTCGATGCGCCGCCGACGAAGCTCGTCGTCGTCGGTAATCCGGAGAAACTTGACCAGCTGGAACGGCAGATGAAGACGCTCTTCGGCGACCGGGAGCACATCTCCAAGTCGCTGCCCTACTTCCTCGAGTTCGCGCAGGCGGGCGTGACGAAAGGCGCCGGGCTCGACTTCCTGTCGGAGCACATGGGGTTCACCAAGGAGCAGACGATCGCGTTCGGGGACGGCGAGAACGACATCGAGCTGATGGAGTGGGCCGGCTACTCGGTCGCCGTCGAGAACGCGCATGACCGCGTCAAGGCGATCGCGGACTGGGTCTGCCCGCCCGCGGCCGACGAGGGAGTGGCCCAGGTGCTCGAAGCCCTTCTAGACTCGAAGCCATGATCGACCTGCGCGCAGCCCGCAACGAGCCGGATCGCTTCCGCGCCGCCTTGGCGCGCCGCGGCGCCGGTGAGGCATTCGACGACCTGCTGGCGGCTGACGAGCGCTGGCGCGGGCTCGTGCCGGCGGTCGACGAGCTGCGCGCGAAGCAGAAACTCGACGGCAAGCCGACGCCGGAGCAGCTCGAAGCGTTGCGCGGGTTGAAGGAGGAGCTGCGCGCGAAGGAAGAGGAGCTCGCCGCTGCCGAGGCTGCGCGCGACGAAGCGCTTTCACGCGTGCCGAACGTGCCGCACGACTCCGCCGCCGACGGGATGACGGACGACGACGCCGTCGTCATCCGCGAGTGGGGCGAGCTGAAGCCCGAAGGGCCGGAGCATCTCGAGCTCGCGGAGTACGACATGGAGCGCGGCGCGCGCATCTCCGGGTCGCGCTTCGGCGTGATCGTCGGCGACGCGGCGTTGTTGTCGCTTGCGCTGTATCGGTTCGCGCTCGACAGGCTTGTCGCCGAAGGCTTCACGCCGGTGCTGCCGCCGGTGCTCGTGCGCGAGGAGGCGATGTACGGCACCGGATTCTTCCCCTCGGAGAAGAGCGACTACTACGCAGTCCCGGAAGACGGCCTCTATCTCGTCGGCACGTCGGAAGTGCCGCTGATCGCGATGCACATGGGCGAGATCATCGAGTCGCTGCCGATCCACTACTGCGCGTTCTCGTCGTGCTTCCGCCGCGAGTCGGGTGCGGCGGGACGCGACACGCGCGGCATGTTCCGCGTGCACCAGTTCCAGAAGGTCGAGATGGTGTCGTATGTGCTTCCCGAGACGTCCTGGGACGAGCACGAGCGGCTGCTCGCGATCGAGGAGTCGCTGGTGCGGGAGCTCGAGCTGCCGTATCGCGTCGTGAACACCGCGGCCGGCGACCTCTCGTCGGCAGCGGCGAAGCGCTACGACATCGAGGCGTGGTTCCCGTCGCAGCAGCGCTATCGGGAGATCACGTCGTGCTCGAACACGACCGACTACCAGGCGCGCCGCTCAGGGATTCGATACCGCGCAGGCGAGAGGCAGCTCGAGACGCCGCACACGCTGAACGGCACCGCGGTCACCGACCGCTGGGCGCTCGCGATCCTCGAGAACTTCGGCGGCGACGTGCCCGCTGCGTTGCAGCAATTCGGCGCTCCCAGTCGCATCTCGAAGTAGCCTGGTTAGAAGTTCCGTTGAAAACCGTGGCGGGGTGCCGGAGCGGTCGAACGGGTCGGTCTTGAAAATCGATGAGGGTGCAAGCCCTCCCTGGGTTCGAATCCCAGCCCCGCCGTTTTGAGCGAACAGTTCGTCAAGGTGCTGCCGATGGCTGAGCGACGGGCGGTCGGCGGCCCCGTCGCGCGTTCGCTCCTGGCGGCGTATTTCGGCGTTGCGCTGCTCGCCTGGGCCGCCGCGGCTGTGGTCGCGATCGTCGCCGTGCCTTCGCTCGTCGCAGGCGACCCGCTCGCCTCGTCGCCGGTCCTCGCGGTGCATCTCGTCGCGCTCGGCGCACTGCCGTTCGCCGTCAGCGGCGCCTCGTTTCACCTGCTGCCCGTGATGCTGCGCAACGACCTGCCGTCGCAACGCGCGCTTTGGGTCGCCCTGGCCTCGCTGTGCGGCGGCTTCCTCGTCGCCGCCGGGCTGGCGCCGGGCGACCAGGCACTCGTGTGGATCGGCGCGGTCGCGGTTGCGTTTGGCCTGGCGATTGTCCTCACCGAGATCTTCGTTCTCGTTGTACGGGCGCCGCGTGACCGGATGCTGATCGCGAGCCGCATCGGCGTGGCCATTGCGAGTGCGCATGTGGTCGCTGCGCTTGCCGTCGGCGCCACGGTCTTCTCGGAAGACCGACCGTTCGGAGGGCTCTCGTACGAACGCTGGCTGCTCATTCACCTGCACGTTGCGCTCCTCGGCTGGGTCGCGCTGCTGATCGTCACCGTCGGGCGAAGCCTCGCGCCGATGCTCGCCCAGGCTCCGGCCGTGCCGGCCCGGCGTCGTCCGTTCAACGAGCTGGCGCTCGTCGGGAGTGTCTGGCTGCTGCTCGCCGGCATCGGACTCGAGAGTCGTGCCGTCACGCTGGTGGGCGCGGTCGGGGTCATCGCGGCGCTCGGGCGGTTCGCAGTGTTGATGGCGTTGACGTTTGGCGCGCGGCGCGCGCCGCTCGAGGCACCGCTCGCGCGGCTCCTGGTCGGAGCGTTCTTTCTGCTCCAGGCGGCAGGCTTCGGGATCGCGGCGGCCGCGGGCGCCGGTGGCACGCGTCTCGTGTGCGCGTATGTGATCCTGCTGCTCGTCGGCTGGGCGGGAGGCGTCGTGCTCGGGCACGTCCCGAAGCTGCTGTCCCTGTCGTTGTGGGTCTGGTGGCCGCCAGGCCCGCGCCCGAAGCAGGCGTCGCTCTACTCGCGCAAGCTGGGACTCGCCGAGACGGCGGCCTTCGCGCTCGGCGTCGAACTGCTCGCGGTCGGCGTCGCGGCTGGTTCGGTGGACGTCGCGCGGCCCGGCGCCGTGTTGTTCGCCGTGTCGACCGTTCTCTCGCTCGTAACGTCGGTCGTTACGTGGTCTCGTCGAGCTCGCTAGCGAAGAGCTTGCGCGAACCGCGGATCGTCTCGCACCGTGGTGAAGTCGCCGTCGAGCCGCGCCTGTTCGCGGAACGACGCATGGAGCTCGACCGAGCGCCGTAGATGCTCGAACGTCTCGTCGGAGGTGTCGCCGGCGAGCGTCGCGAAGCACGCGTAGTTGTAGTGCAGCCCCGAGTTGTTCGGTGAGTGCTCGAGTCCGGCGCGAACCGCCTCGACGGCATCGGCGTAGCGCTGTTCGCTGTACGCGGTCATCGAGTCTTGGTGGAACTTCCACGCGTCGCCCCAGTCGAGCGGCTCGTACGCCTTGCCCGGCGTTGCGCCGAGCGCAAGCACGACTCCTTCACCCGTCGCAGTTCGCTTTGCCTCCGGCCGGACGAAGACATAACTGCCCGCGGGCGCCTCGACCCTCTCGCCGTCGATCACGAAGGTCGCATGGCCCTCGATCACGATGTACAGCTCCTCCTGGCCCGTCCCCGCCTCGTCGTGCTCGCCGATCAGCTTCCCGTCGTCGCCCGGCGTGAACGCGTTGACGCCGAACGCGCCGATGCCGAGGTGCTCGCGTACCGGAATGTCTCGACCGCGCTTCTCGATCTCGTCGAGGCGCGCCAGCTTCCACGTGCTCATTGCGTCTCCTCCAGTTCGGTGACGAGCGCTTCGACGCGCCTGCGAATGTCGTCGCGCAACTCGCGCACCTGTTCGATTGGCATCACGATCGGATCGGGCAGCTGCCAGTTGATGTAACGCTTACCCGGTACGACGGGGCATGCGTCGTCGCACGTCGCGACCACCACATCTGCCCAAGCAACAAGATCATCCGTCAGTTTCTGCGGCGTGTGGTCGCTCGCGTCGATGCCGACTTCGCGCAGTGCATCGACGACGACGGCGTGCGGCTCGGTGCCCGGCCAGCTGCCCGCAGAGCGAGCCGCGTACCGTTCGGCGGCCACCTCGCGGAACAGCCGCTCGGCCATCATGGAACGTCCCTGGTTCCCGACACAGACGAAGAGCACGTGGTGTGACACGACGCGACTACGTGCTCCGCGACTTCCACGCCGCCAGTAGCTCAGCCATCACCTCGAGCGCGATCTCGGGTGAGCTCTCGCCGCCGAGGTCGAGCCCGATCGGGCCGTGCACGCGGTCGGCGATCTCGCCGAGTGCTGCGTGCAGCTTCTCTTGCCGCCGCGTCGAGCCGAGCGCGCCGACGTAAAACGCACCGCCGTCGACGCCGCGCCGAAGCGCGGGCAGGTCGATTCGCTCTTCGTGCACGAGCGAGACGACGGCTGTCTCTGCGTCGACCTCGAGCTCGTCCGGCCACGCGACGAGCAGCTCGTCGGCGTTCGGCACGCGCTCGCGCGTTGCAAGCCCCGCGCGCGGATCGGCGACAATCGTGCGCCAGCCGAGCGGTTTCGCGAGCCGGCACAGCGCTTCCGCGAGATCGCCCGCACCGACGATGAGCAGTCGCGGCGGTGGGCTGACGCGTTCCGCGAAGACCGTGCGCGCGGACTCCTCGCGCAACCCGGTGTGCGCGAGCGTCTCGTCCTGCCAGCGCTCACCCACACCGTCACCCGCGACGACCACGTAGCTCGTCCCGCGATCGACCGGCGGCACGCCCGAGAAGGGCTCGACGAAAACATCGATCTCTCCACCGCACGGAAGGCCGACGCTCCACGCCTGCTCGTCGGCGATCCCGTACGTGACGAGCTCGCAGCTTCCGTCTTCGAGCAGCGTTCGCGCGCGCTCGGCGACGTCGGCCTCGACACAGCCGCCTGACACCGACCCGAACAGCCGACCCGACTGCGTCACGGCGAGTTTCGAGCCGAGCGGGCGCGGCGCACTCCGGCGCGTGCCGACGACCGTCGCCAGCGCGACCTGTTCGCCGTCGGAGCGCCACTGCTCTGCCTTTGCCAGCACCTCGTCCACATGCGCAATGCTAGAGACGTGGATGCGGTCGACGACCTGCTGCGGCGCGTGGATGCCGGCGAGCTCGGCGATCCGCTGCCGGTGCTCGCGTATCTCGCAGGCGCGGCAGTCGAGATCGACGTCGGCGAGCTAAACGGTGCCCGTCGTCGCGCGATGCTGCTCGTCGCGGCGGGCGGTGACCCCCATCGCGAGCTCGGT
>DASUKC010000039.1:0-3059 GCA_036278975.1 Gaiellaceae bacterium | reverse complement strand
GTGAGCGTCCGGTCGACGGCACCCAAGATGGCGGTCGCGCGCGGCCCTGTCGGGCTTGACGCGGCGTGACGCTCGGTAGATGCGCACACCGCGAGTACCTGATCCCACCGACTACTGGACGCCGGAGGAGGCGCGCCTTCTCCTTGATGAATGGCAACGCAGTGGCGGTCCACTGGCGGCGTTCGCGCGGCGATGTGGCGTCGCCCCGCGTCGCCTGTACTGGTGGAAGAAGCAACTCGCCGGCTCGCCGCCCGCCTCGCTGTCGCTGATCCCCGCGACGATCGTCGGGAGCGAGGCACCGGCGTCCGCGCCGATCACGGTCCGGTTGCCGAGCGGGATCGCGATCGAGATCGCGAATGCGTCGCCGAGCCTGGTCGCGGCGATCGTCAGCGAGCTGACGAGGTCACAGCCGTGATCCTGCTGTCGCGCGCGGTCCGCGTGTACTTCGCGGTCGAGCCGACGAACCTGCGGCTGTCGTTCGACGGCCTGACGAACGCGATCCGGCACGCGCTCGGGTACGACCCGCTGAGCGGGCACCTGTTCGTGTTCGTGAACCGGCGCAAGAACCAGGTGAAGTTGATCGGGTGGACGCGCGGTGGCTTCACGATCGTGCACAAGCGGCTCGAGCGCGGGACGTTCACGTTTCCGGCGCGCGTGACCGCGGACGCCAAGAGCGTCGCGATCGACGTGCACGAGCTCGCAATGCTGCTCGAAGGTGTGGACGTGTCGCGGGCGAAGACCAAGCCGCGGTGGGAGCCGCCGCCGCGCGCTCGCGCGACGACGACCTGACGATCGATGACATTCACTCCCGTCGCGCGTCTCACCTCTTGCGTGCGATCGTGGAGCGATCAAGATGCGCGACGTGGATCGCGAGCCGAGCACGGCGCAAGAAAGCTCGACAGACGCATTGCCCTCGGGCGGCGAGCTTCGCGGCCCCGTGCTCGACGTCGTCCGCGCGCTGATCGCCGACAACGACGGCGACGCGATTCTCGCGATCGTCCGCAGGCTGGTCGCCGAGAACGCGGACATGTCGCGGCGTCTCGCGCGGATCGCGGCGCGCTTCAAGACGAGCGAGAAGGTCGGCAAGGCGCAGCTCGTGCTCTTCGTCGATGCACTCCAGCGCGGCGAGGGGGAGCCCGAGACCGAGGAAGACGACGGTCCAGACGAAGTCGACGAGGCAGACGCCAAACTGCGCGCGGCCTCGGGTATCGACGACAAAGCCGACGACGGCGATCTCTCCAAGCTCAAGACGCGTCCGCCGCGGCAGCCCGCGAACCGCGCGCCAGCGCCGGAGCACCTGCGCCGCGTCGACAACCTGCTCCTCGTGCCGGCCGTACAGCGCGCGTGCCCGACGTGTGGTGCGGAGCGGACCTGTATCGGCCACGACGTCACCGAAGTGATCGAGCTGATCCCCGCCGAGGTGATCGTGCGCCGCGACCTGCGTGAGAAGCTCGCGTGTCAGCCGTGCGAGGGCGAGCTCGCGCGGGCGCCGGTCGGCGACAAGGTCGTCGCGAGCGGCAAGCTCGGCCTGGCACTCGTCGCCCAGCTGCTCGTCGACAAGTACGTCGACGGGCTGCCGCTGCACCGGCAGCGCGAGCGTTTTGCCCGCCTCGGACTCGACCTCGCCGTGTCCACGCTCGCGGATCAGGTGAAGTGGTGCACGGAGCTCTTGCGGCCACTCTGGCGCGCCGCGCTCGCCGAGGTGATCGCCGCACGCGTGATGCATCTCGACGGCACCGGCCTCGCGGTGCTCGATCCGAACGTGAAGGGCGGCAAGAAGCTCGGCGCACTGTGGGGGTACGTCGGCGTGAACGCGAATGAGGTCGTCGCCGCGTACCTCTATGTCTCGACGGGCAAGGCGACCGGCCAACAGCCCGGCGAATTCGGTCCGCAGGACATGCTCGGGCTACGCGATGGTCCGACAGTCGCCGATGCGTCGGGCCTCTTCGACGCAAGCTTCCTGCGCAAGGAGCTGATCGAATGCGGCTGTAATATGCACGGCCGCCGTTACTTCGTGAAAGCGCTCGACGCAGGTGACAAACGCGCTGCACTTCCGATCGCCGCGTACAAAAAGCTGTACGAGATCGAAGCCAAGATCCGCGACGGCAACCTCGATCCCGACGCCACGCTCGTGGAGCGCAAGAAGCTGTCAAAGCCGATCTGGGACGAGCTCGTCGCGTGGTGTCACGTGCACAAGAAGTACGAACAACCGTCGTCGCCGCTCGGCGTCGCGCTGCGGTACTTCACCAATCACCAGGCCGCGCTCGGCCGCTTCCTCGAGCTCGGTTACGTGCCGATGGACAACGGCATCGTCGAGCGGCTGCACGTCCGCACGGCGCTGACGCGGAAAAACTTCCTCTTCGCGGGAGCCGACTCCGGCGGTGAGCGTGCGGCGATCGCCTTCACGATCCTGGGCTCGTGCCGGCTCGCGGGCGTCGATCCCATCGCCTACCTCACCGACGTGCTCCCCAAGCTCACCCGTCGCTTCCGCTTGATGGATCTCTCGATACTCTTGCCATCGCAGTGGGCTGCCGCACGTGCGGCGGCGGCAACGGCGTAGCGCTGACCAACGTCCGGCGAGCGGACGCTCGTCCCCAACCACGGCTACCCAGTCGCGATCAAGATGGTGATCCCGGCGCGGTCGACCGGACGCTCACGTTAATGGTGAGCGAGCGGAAAGGAAGCTTCGGGATGAGTGCTCGCCATCTCATCGGGGGCGGCCTGGTTCAAACGCTTGCGGGCGTCGAGGAACGCTTGCTGCCCAGGAGTCTTGGCCGTCCGTCCATTTGGGAACGACACGGTTGGGAGCATTCCCACCGGAGGCGGCGGAGGGACTGGACGTGCGTCGATACGATCGATCACATCTCCAAGACTGACAAGCGCTGCACCTGCGCGCTGAGAGTGTCGGGCCGTGACCTCTGGTGAAAATTCCTTGGCCGGCGTGAACCGCTCGGCGAGGAATCTCAGCACCGAGGTGTGGTCCAGGTTCTTCTTGAACACACCCGCATTCACGCGTGGCGATACGACGAGCGCCGGGATGCGGGGACCCGTCGTCGAGA
>DASUKC010000038.1:0-8974 GCA_036278975.1 Gaiellaceae bacterium | reverse complement strand
CGATCGACTGCACGTCGATCTGCACGAAGTTCGTCGTCGCCAACTCGACGTCGACAGGCAAGCCCGCTGCCGCCCAGCCCTCGGCAAGCCTGCGCGCGCGTGCGTGGTCGTCGGCGAGCCGCGCGATGTTGTGATCGAGCGCATAGAGACCCGCGGCCGCGACGATGCCTGCCTGGCGCATCGCACCGCCGAAGCGATGCTTCTCGATACGCGCGCGGTGCATCAGCTCGTGCGAGCCCGCGATCAGCGCTCCCATCGGACAACCGAGCCCCTTCGAGAGGCACAACGTGACTGTGTCGAACAGCGGGCCGAGCTCGCGCGCGTCGATACCGGTCGCAACGACAGCGTTCATCAGCCGAGCGCCGTCGAGGTGCGTCTTCATCCCCAGTTCGCGCGCAGTCGCGACCGTCTCGCGTAGCTCGTCGAGCGGCCACGCTTGTCCGCCCGATGCGTTGTGCGTGTTCTCGAGCGCGAGGATCGACATGCGCGGCACCCAAAACTCTCCGTCGCGGTGCGCGAGCCCGTGCAACTGCGCCGGCGTGATGCGACCGCGGTAGCCAGGGAGCGGCCGCGTCTGCAGCCCCGAGTGGTAGGCGGCGCCGCCGAGCTCGGCGCGGACGATGTGCGCCCACTCTTCGAGGATCAGTTCCGTACCGCGCTCGCCGAGGATCGCCATCGCGATCTGGTTGCCCATCGTCGCGGTCGGCAGATAGACGGATTCTTCTTGGCCGAGCAGCTCCGCGGTGCGGCGCTCGAGCTCGAGGACGGTCGGGTCTTCGCGCTCCTGCTCGTCGCCGACCTCGGCCGCTGCCATCGCGGCGCGCATGCCGTCGCTTGGCTTGGTCTGCGTGTCGGAACGGAGGTCGACCATGCAGGCAGACTATCGGCGTGGCGCGCGATTTCCTCACCTTCCCGCCGGACCTACCCGCTCCCGTCGACGACGGGGCTGCCGACCATCTCGAAGGCATGCGTTTGCCGAGCCTCGTGCTCGAGTCTTCGCAGGGACCGGTCGACATCAGCTCGATCGGCGTGCTGTACGTCTACCCGCGCACGGGTAAACCGGACGTGCCGCTGGTCGACGGTTGGGATGCGTTCCCGGGCGCGCGCGGTTGCACGCCGCAATCGTGCGGGTTCCGCGACCACGCCGCCGAGCTCGACGCATTCGGTCTGACGGTCGGCGGACTGTCGTCGCAGACGCTGGAGGACCAGGTCGAGTTCGCCACGCGGAACCACATGCCGTTCCCGGTGATCGCCGACCCAGATATGAAGCTGCGGCGCGCACTTGATCTACCGACGTTCGAGTTCGACGGCGCGACGCTCTACAAACGGCTGGCGCTCGTCGCTCGCGACAGCGTCATCGCCAAAGTGTTCTATCCGGTTTTCCCGCCGGATCGGAACGCGGATGACGTGCTCGCCTGGCTCGGCTCGTGAATCTCGACCTCGTAGAAGAGAAGCTGGCCGGCGAGCCGGCGTACCGCGTCCGCCAGGTGTGGGAATGGGCGTCGCGCGGCGCGCAGTCGTACGAGGAGATGACGAACCTGTCGGCGGCGACGCGCTCGTTGCTCGCGGCGGACGTGCCGTTCTCGACGCTCGAGCCGGTGCACGAAGCGCGCTCGAAGGACGGCACGGTGAAGACGCTCTTCCGCACGTATGACGGTCATCCCGTCGAGGCGGTGTTGATGCGTTACCGCGATGGGCGCCGCTCGGTGTGCCTCTCGTCGCAGTCGGGATGTCCACTCACGTGCACGTTCTGCGCGACGGGGCAGATGCAGTTCCGGCGCAACCTCGACGCGTGGGAGATCCTCGACCAGGCGCTGCACTTCCGCCGCCTCGAGCCGATCGATCACGTCGTCTTCATGGGGATGGGCGAGCCGATGCTGAACATCGACAACGTGCTCGCCGCCGCCCGTCGCTTACCCGACGTCGGCGTGACTCCTCGCCGCACGACCATCTCGACCGTGGGCTGGCTGCCGGGGCTGACGCGCTTCGTCGACGAGGTCGACGTGCCGATTCGCCTCGCGCTGTCGCTCCACGCACCGGCCGATGCGCTGCGCAGTGAGCTGATGCCGGTCAACGACCGTTACCCGCTCGAAGACGTGATCGCCGAGTGCCTGCGCTACGTCGAGCTGCGACGGCGCAAGGTGTTCGTCGAGTACGTGATGCTCGCGGGCGTCAACGACTCACCCGAGCACGCGCGGCAACTCGCCGCATTGCTCGACCGGCACGCATTCAAGGTGAACTTGATCCCGTACAACCCGACCGGCATGTTCGACGGCTCGTCGCGCGACGCGATCGCCGCGTTCAAGTCGGTGCTCGACGCGGCGCGTCTGCCGTCGACCGTCAGGCTGACGCGGGGACGGGATATTGCTGCGGCGTGCGGTCAGCTGGCCGCGGAAGCGGCGTAGCTCCCGAGACAACGGCCTCGAGCGCGTCGACGCAGCGCGCGTCGAATGCGGTTCCGATCTCGGCGCGCAACATCGCCATCGCTTCGTCATGGCCATATGCCGAGCGGTAGACGCGCTTCGAGATCAGCGCGTCGTAGACGTCGCAGACCGTGAGGATGCGCACGTCGAGTGAGATCTCGTCGCCGGCGAGCCCGCGCGGGTAGCCGGCGCCGTCGAGCCGCTCGTGATGGTCGAGCACGAGCTCGCGCACCGGCGCGGTGAAACCGCCGAGGTCCACGAGCAGGCGACGACCGAGCACCGGATGCCGTTGCACGACCGCGTATTCCTCGGCGGTCAGCGCGCCCGGCTTCTTGAGGATCTCGTCGGGGATCGAGAGCTTGCCGATGTCGTGCACCAATCCGCCGATCGCCAGCGAGCGCAGCCGGTTACCCGACAGCCCCAGCAGCTCGCCGACTTGCACCGCGCGCAACGCGACGCGGCGCGTGTGCGCCTCGGTGTATTCGTCCTTCTCGGCGAGCCGCACGGTCAACGCGCGCACGTGCGAGCCGAGGAAGACGTCCTCCGACGCGACGAGGTCCGAGCCGCTCAGGTCACCGACGAGCGGACGCGACTGCGTGGCACGCGCGAGGTCGATCCCGACGGCGATACCGACGATCATGATCCCGTCCAGTTCGATCTCGTGCCCCATCCACCAGCCGAGCCGCGTGTAGTCCATCGTCAGTGCGGCGACGGTCGCGATGCCGAGCCAGACGAGACCGATGACGACGGCGAGGTCGAGTCCGCGCTGCGTGAGCAGGAACGTGCCGAGCGCGCGGAAGGCAAGCAGGCTGAGCGCGACGAGGCCGACCGACATCACTGTGTATGCCGCTGCGCTGTTCGGTTCCGGCACGGACGGCACGAGACTCGGCCACTCGAGCGCCGACAGGCCGATAGCGAAGATGCCGGCGAACAAGAGCACTTCGATCGCGATCAGCAGGCGCATGCTGATCACTCGCGGCCGCAAGAACGCTGACGTCAGGAGGATGACCGCGCCGACCGGGAGCGTCGCGCCGCCGGTGAGTGCAATCACGCCGTTGGAGCCGACCCAGATACCGGGTGTCGAGAGGCCGTGCAGTCCGAGCAGGCTTGCCATCGCGGCGAACGCCGTGCCGACGATGACCGTCCGCGTGTCGCCGCGTCGCGCGCCGATCCATGTGAGCACCGCAGCGGCAAGGGCAGCGGCGAGCGCACTGAAGCCAACCGCATAGAAGTGGAGGTCCATATTGAACGTGATGACACGCTCGCCCCAGATGAGCTCCACGACGGCCGGCGCGGCCGCGATAACCGCGCCCAGCGTCAGGAGGGGAAGCAGCCTTCGCCGCAGTGTCGTCCGCATCTGGGAGGGCATCGGCACCCGGGCGTCCATGCCTTAGTCCTTTACGGGTGCGGCGCCCTCCCCGGTTTGGGGTATGGCTCAGATTCCGGGCGGATCCGGATCCGGAGGGAGCGGCGATGGATCGGGCCTGGGCGCCGGCGGGGCCGGCGTCGGCGGTGGAAGGACAAAATCGTTCACGGACACCGCCTGCCGGGTGCCCGCGAACGACAAGGTGAAACTACGACACGCGCCGTCTAAGTAACAGAGGCAAGCCGCGGAGTGCAGCTCGTCAGGCCGCGCTTCTCGAGATACCGCTGGTGGTAGTCCTCGGCCTCCCAGAACGGAGGCGCGTCTTCGATCTGCGTGACGACCGGGCGCGAGAGCCTCTCCTGCACGCGGGCGCGCGACCCCTCAGCCGCGGCGCGCTGCTCCTCGTCGTGGACGAAGATCGCCGAGCGGTACTGCGCGCCGACGTCGGGCCCCTGCCGGTTCAGCTGCGTCGGGTCGTGCTCGGCCCAGAAGACGGCGAGCAGCTGCTCGTACGGGATGACGCTGTCGTCGTACGTCACCTCGACGACCTCGGCGTGACCGGTGTGGTCGGTGCAGACCTGCTCGTACGTCGGGTTCTCGACGTTGCCGCCGGCATAGCCGACGCGCGTCGCGCCGACGCCGTCGAGTCGCCGGAACGCCGCTTCGACGCCCCAGAAGCACCCTGCGCCGAACGTTGCCTTCTTCATCACCGCTCCTCCAAGTCGAGTGACGCCGAGTTGATGCAGTAGCGCACCCCGGTCGGATGTGGCCCGTCGGGGAACACGTGCCCGAGGTGCCCGCCGCACGCAGCGCACATCACCTCGGTGCGCACCATGCCGTGGCTCGTGTCGGTTTCCTCGTCGATTGCTTCCGAATTGGCAGGCGCAGAGAACGCGGGCCAGCCGCAGCCGGAGTCGTACTTCGCGTCGGAGTCGAACAGCTCCGCGCCGCAGCCGGCACAGCGGTACGTGCCCGGCTCGAAGACGTGGTCGTACTCGCCGGTGAACGGCGCCTCGGTGCCCTTTTTCCGCAGGACGCGGTACCGCTCGTCGTCGAGGGATGCCCTCCACTCCGCGTCGGTCTTCTCAACCTTGTTCGGCATGAACTCCTTCTTTTCGATGTCGCTCATACAGACTGCCGAACCGGGTGATCGTTACGCGCCGGCTGGTGCCTCCAGCTGCCGGTCGCCGGCGCCATGCGGCGCCTCGTGCTGCTCGAAGCCGTAGCGCAGGACCGGGTTCTTCACAGCGCGCACCTCGTCGAGCCGGCGAACGGGGCGCGCGTGTGGCGCGTCGTGGAGCAGCTCCGGTTCGTCCGCCGCCTCGCGCGCGATCGCGAGCATCGCGTCGATGAACTCGTCGAGTGTCTCCTTCGCCTCGCTCTCCGTCGGCTCGATCATCAGCGCCTCCGGCACGACCAGCGGGAAGTAGACCGTCGGCGGATGGAAGCCGTAGTCCATCAGCCGCTTCGCGACGTCGAGAGCGGTGATGCCGTGGTCGCGCTTCAGGTTGCGCGCACTCAGCACGAACTCGTGCATGCAAAGACGGTCGTACGGCAGGTCGTACGCGTCCTTCAACCGTGCCAGCAAGTAGTTCGCGTTGAGCACTGCGACCTCGCTCATCTCACGCAACGCAGGCCCGTAGCTGCGCATGAAGGTGTACGAGCGTACGAACACACCGAACGGTCCTGTGAATGCGCGCACCTTGCCGATCGACTTCGGCCGGTCGTACTCGAGCCGGAACGTGTCGCCGTCACGCACGACGACCGGCACGGGAAGAAACGGCTCGAGCTCCTTGCGCACCGCGATCGGGCCGCCGCCGGGACCGCCGCCGCCATGCGGCTGCGAGAACGTCTTGTGCAGGTTGATGTGCACGACGTCGAAGCCCATGTCGCCGGGCCGCGAGATGCCGCACACAGCGTTCAGGTTCGCGCCGTCGTAGTACATGAGCGCGCCGACGCTATGGAAGATCTCGCGGATCTCTTCGATGTTCTCGTCGAACAGCCCGAGCGTCGACGGATTCGTCAGCATCAGCCCCGCGGTGTGCTCGTCGACCTTGCCGCGCAGGTCCTCGACGTCGATGTTCCCGCGCGCATCCGTCTTCACGTTCGTCAACTCGTAGCCGGCCATCGTCACGCTCGCGGGGTTCGTGCCGTGCGCGGTGTCGGGGATGACGATTTTGCGGCGCTGCTCGTCCTCACCACGGTCGGCGAAGTACGCATGGAAGAGCATCAGCCCGGTGAGCTCGCCTTGGCTGCCGGCCGCCGGCTGCAACGACACGGCATCGAGCCCCGTCACCTCGCGCAGGATTTCCTGCAACTCCCATTCGAGCTCGAGCGCACCCTGCGCTGCGTCGTCGTCGACCAACGGATGCAGCTTCGCGAACCCGGGCAGGCCGACGACGCGCTCGTTGATGCGCGGGTTGTATTTCATGGTGCAGCTGCCGAGCGGATAGAAGCCGGTGTCGATTCCGAAGTTGCGCGTCGAGAGCTCCGTGAAGTGGCGCAGCACCTCGGGCTCGGCGAGCTCGGGCAGACGCGGCGGCTGCTTGCGCGCCAGCTCGACGGGAATCTCCGGCACCGGCAGGTCCGGCTTCGGCACCTCGATGCCGCGACGACCTGCTTGCGACTTCTCGTAGATCAGCTTCACGACTGCAACGCCTCCACGAGACGGTCGATCTCCTCGACCGTGCGCAACTCGGTGAACGCCATCAGCACTGCATCGTCCATACCGGCGTAGTCCCTTCCAAGTGCGTAGCCGGGATGCACGCCCTTCGCGCGCGCGGCTGCGATCGCGTCGCGCGCGTTCCGTCCGGTGCGTACGGCAAATTCTTTGAACGTTGCCTTCTCAGGAAACACCAGTTCGAAGCCCGCCGCCTGCAACTGCTCCTTCGCGTACCCGGCGAGGGCCATGCAGGTCTCCCCCAGCTCGCGCAGTCCCTGCGGTCCCAGCAGGCTGAGGTGCACGAGGCCGGCGAGCGCGAGCAGCGTTTGGTTGGTGGTGATGTTCGAGGTCGCCTTCTCGCGCCGGATGTGCTGCTCGCGCGTCTGCAGGGTGAGGACATAGCCGCGCTTGCCCGCGGCGTCTACCGTCTCGCCGACGATGCGTCCCGGTAGCCGACGGATGTAGTCGTTGCGCGCGGCGAGGAAGCCGTAATGCGGCCCGCCGTAGCTGACCGCGTTCCCCGCAGGCTGCCCTTCGCCGATCGCCATCGCGCAGCCGTACACACCGGGCGCTTCGAGCACGCCGAGCGACACCGGATCGACGTGCGCGATCGACATTGCCTCCGCGTCGTTCGCGGCGGCGGCGAGCTCCGGCGCCGGCTCGAGGCAGCCGAAGAAGTTCGGCTGCTGGAAGATGACGGCGGCGGCACCCTCTGCCGCTTCGCGGACGCGGTCGGGATCGGTCGTGCCACCGTCGTGCGGCACCTCGACGATCTCGAGGCCGAAGCCGGGCGCGTACGTCTTGATCACCTGGCGCACCTGCGGGTTCGTCGCCTCGGTGACGACGATCTTCGTCTTGCCCGTCGCGTGCTTGGCGACGAAGCAGGCGTCTGCGGCAACCGTCGTGCCGTCGTAGCCGGACGCGTTGGAGACGTCCATGCCGGTGAGCTCGCAGATCGCGGTCTGGTATTCGAAGATCGCTTGCAGCACGCCCTGGCTCATCTCGGGCTGGTACGGCGTGTACGCAGTGAGCAGCTCGCCTCGCTGGAGGACCGCATCGACGACCGCGGGGACGTAGTGGTCGTAGATGCCGGCGCCGAGGAACGAGACGTCGTCGACGACGTTCTTCGCGGCGAGCTCTTCGAGGTGGCGCTGGAGCTCGGCCTCGGACAGCGCACGCGGCACATCCAGCGTGCGGCCGTAGCGCACGCCTTGAGGAATGTCGCGGAAGAGCTCTTCGACGGTCGAGACGCCGATCGCAGCGAGCATCGCCTCGCGGTCGGCATCGGTGAGCGACAGGTAGCTCACTGCCCTGCGTCTCCGGTGGCTCCGTCGAGCCTACGCCTCATCGAGCACTTTCTTGTACCCGGCCAGGTCGAGCAGCTGGTCGCGCTGCGACGGGTCGCTGAGACGGATGCGGATCAGCCAGCCGTCGCCGTAGGGATCTTCGTTCACCGTCTCCGGTGCGTCGACGACCTTCGCGTTCACCTCGAGCACCTCGCCCGAGAGCGGCGCGATCAGATCGGAGACCGCCTTCACCGATTCGACCTCGCCGTACGACGCGTCGCGCGCGATCGTCGCGCCCTCCGCCGGCGGCTCGAAGTGCACGAGCTCGCCGAGCGAGTCCTGCGCGTACCACGTGATGCCGAGCACGGCGTCGTCGCCGTCGATGCGAGCCCAGTCGTGCTCGTGGTGGTACAGGAGATCTTCGGGATACGACTCGCTGGCGGCCACTCACGCACCTTCCTTCTTGTAGATGGGTTTCTTGACGATCTTCGCGTGACGCGGCTTGCCGCGTACGTCGATCACGATCTCTGTGCCGGACTTGGACGAAGGCGTGGCCACGTACCCCATGCCGATCCCGATGTCGAGCATCGGGGAATGCGAGCCCGACGTCACCTCGCCGAGGTCGATGATCGGCATGCCTTGGCGCGGGATCGCCTTCTCGGTCATCACGAACGGGACGAGCTTGCGCGCCGGGCCTTCCTCTTTGACCGCGCGCAGCCGTTCGACGCCGGTGAACTCCGTGCCGAGCGCGCACGCCCAGCCGAGACCGGACGAGATCGCATCCCACTGCGGGCCGATGTCGTGGCCGTGCAGCGGGTAACAAACCTCGAGGCGCAGCGTGTCTCGGGCGCCGAGACCGCACGGCACGACGCCGCGTGCAAGCACCGCGTCCCACAGCCTTCCGGCGTCCTCTGCCATGCACGCAAGCTCGACTCCCTCTTCACCGGTGTAGCCGGTGCGGTTGACCATCACCTCGACGCCGTCGATCTCGCCCATCGCGAACGTGAACGCCTTCGCCGCGTCGAGACCCAACCGCTCGAGCGCGCGTGGTCCCTGCACCGCGAGCAGCCCGTAGTCGTCGGAGACGTCGCGCACGTCGGAGCCGCGCAGCTCGCGCTCCTTCAGCCACGCATACGCAGCGTCGCGATTCGATGCGTTGACGACGAGCAGGTAGCGGAAGTCGTCGAGGCGGTAGACGATCAGGTCGTCGACGATGCCGCCGTCTTCGGTGGTGAGC
>DASUKC010000037.1:0-8759 GCA_036278975.1 Gaiellaceae bacterium | reverse complement strand
CTCGATGCCGACAACTACTACGCGCTTGCGCGCGCGACGTACGCCGAGATGGCGCTGGCAGGTATCACCACCGTCGGCGAGTTCGACTACGTGCACCACTCGGACGCTCTGCGCGCCGCGGCGCGCGACGCGGGTGTGCGGCTGACGCTGATCGACGCGTGCTACCTGGCCGGCGGCATCGGCAAGCCGCTCGCGCCCGAGCAGCAGCGCTTCTCGGACGGCGACGTCGCTAGCTGGCGGAAGCGCGTCGATGCGCTCGAGGAAGATGCGAACACGCGCATCGGCGTCGCGGCGCACTCGGTTCGCGCGGTGGCGGCAGATGATCTCGCCGCGATCACAACGGCTGCGGCAGGCCGCCCGCTGCACATCCATCTCTCCGAGCAGCCGGCCGAGAACGAGGCATGCCTCGAGGCGTACGGCGTGACGCCGGCTGCCCTACTCGCGCAGCACGGTTTCCTCGGCGAGAACACCACCGTTGTGCACGCGACGCACCTCACCGACGAAGACATCGAGCTGCTGCGCGACGTGAACGTCTGCTTCTGCCCGACGACCGAGCGCGACCTCGCAGACGGCATCGGACCTGCGCGCCGCCTTGAGCGGTTGAGCCTCGGCACCGACCAGAACGCGGTCATCGACCTGCTCGCCGAAGCGCAGGCGCTCGAGCTGGACGAGCGGCTCGTCTCGGGGAAGCGCGGCAACTTCACGCCGGCCGAGCTCGTCGATGCTCTTACCAACCACGAATCTCTCGGCTGGAACGCGGGCAGCATCGAGCCGGGAATGCTCTGCGACCTCGTCGCAATAGAAACAGCCACGGTGCGCACCGCCGGCGCCGATCCGGGGCAGTTGCCGCTCGTGGCCGGTGCGACCGACGTCAGCGACGTCGTCATCGGCGGGAAGAAGGTCGTTCGCGGCGATGTCGCCGCCGCGCTCGAATCCGCGATCGCGGCACTCAGATGATCGAAGTAATCCCTGCGATCGATGTCGCGTCTGGACGTGTCGCACAGTCAGGCGGCGACCCGCTCGCGACGGCCCTCGACTGGCAGGCGCGTGGCGCGACGCGGTTGCATCTGGTCGACCTCGATCTCGCCTACGGCCGCGGCGAAAACCACGAGCTGATCGGCGAGGTCATCTCGCGGCTCGCCATCCCGGTGCAGCTGTCGGGCGGTATCGCGTCGGACGGGCCGCTGGAGTTCGCGCTGTCGACGAGGGCCGAGCGCATCGTGCTCGCACTCGCCGACCCCGATTGGGTGGCGAGCGTGGTTGCGCATTCTGCGAAAGGAATGGCAGTCGCGCTCGACGTGCGCGGCGACGACGTGCGGCCACGCGGAACGCGCGCGAGCGTCGGCAAGCTCGACGAGTTGTTGCCGCGGATCGGCGCGCGCCGCTACGTCGTGACGGACGTGGAGCGCGACGGCGCACTGTCCGGCCCGAACCTCGAACTGCTGCGGCGTGTGCGCAGCGCGACCGACGCAGCACTCGTCGCGAGCGGCGGCATCTCGTCACCCGAGGACCTCGAGGCGCTCGCAGGAGTCGCGGAAGCCGCGATTGTCGGGACAGCGCTCTACTCGGGCGCTGTCTCGCTCTTGAATCGCGACTTGTGACAGGACTAGAGTGGACGCGATGAGTCGCGCTCGGCGCTACGTGATCGTCGTGGCTGTGGTGGCCGCTGCTACCGCGGCGGCCGCGACGGCGTTTGGCCAGACCGTGACGATCGGGCAGCCGGTGGGCGGCGCCACCTGCGCACTCGCCGGCGTCTTTTTCCAGACCTCGGTCGCCAGCACGTCGGCCAGCTTCGTTGTTCCAGCAGGCCAATGGACGCTCACCTCGTGGAGCACGGACTCAAATGGGGCTGGCTCGATGGGGCTGGTCGTGGTCCGCGCCAACGGCGGCGGCACGTACAAGGTCGTCGGCACGAGCCCGGTTGAGGATCTCTCCGCACTCGGAGCGGGCGTGAAGACGTTCTCGACGTCGATCAGCGTGCAGGGCGGCGACCTGCTCGGCTTCTGGGGGCAATTTGGAACGAACTGCGGCTTCAGCACGGGCAACGCGGGCGATGAGTTCGGTTTGTTGGGCGGGAGCCACCCGTCGACCGGAACCGTCTTTACCCCGTCGGTCTTGTCCACTGCAACCATGGACATCTCGGCAACGTTGACGCGTGGATCGGGCTCCAGCCCGGGGAACAGCTCGCGCGGTGGCTACTGCTCGGTCGCCGGCGACACATGGGCAGACGGCTCGGCGATTCCGGCCGGCACGTTCCTCAACCTGGACATCGGCCAGGCGTCGAGCGACGCGCGCTTCAAGGGTGCAACGCCGGCGGCCTACTTCCAAGGCGCTGGCATCACCTGCGACAACCCGCCGACCGGATACATGGACACCGGGACAAAGGTCAATAGCGGTGGCGTCGTCAGCGTCGACGGGCTCTACGAGTACTGGTCGAAGAGCTAGTCGCTCATCGGGATCTGCAAGCCCTGATCCCGCGCGACGTCGTACGACAATTCGTAGCCCGCGTCGGCGTGCCGGAACACACCGGTTGCGGGATCGTTCGTCAAGACGCGCTCGAGCTTCGCGGCCGCGAGCTCTGACCCATCGGCGACACACACCTGGCCGGCGTGAAGCGACGTGCCGATGCCGGTGCCGCCGCCGTGGTGCACGCTCACCCAGCTCGCGCCGCTCGCGGTGTTCATGAGCGCGTTGAGGATCGGCCAGTCGGCGATCGCGTCGGAGCCGTCCTTCATCCCTTCCGTCTCCCGGTACGGCGAGGCGACCGAGCCGGTGTCGAGATGGTCGCGCCCGATCGCGTACGGCGCTTTCGCCTTCCCTGACGCAACAAGCTCGTTCAGCCGCGCGCCCATCCGCGCGCGCTCGCCGGCGCCGAGCCAGCAGATGCGGGCGGGCAGTCCCTGGAACGCCACGCGCTCCTTGGCCATGTGCAGCCAGCGTGCGAGCGGTTCGTTGTCGGGGAACTCGTCGAGCGCGGCCTCGTCGCTCGCCGCGATGTCGTCCGGGTCGCCAGACAGCGCGGCCCACCGGAACGGGCCTTTTCCTTCGGCGAACAGCGGCCGGATGTACGCGAGCACGAAGCCGGGATAGTCGAACGCGCGGGCGAAGCCGCCCTTCTGCGCGCCGGCGCGCAGCGCGTTGCCGTAGTCGAACACCTCGGCGCCGCGGTCGAGGAAGTCGACCATCGCCGCGCAGTGGGTCGCCATGCTCTCGTGGCTGCGGCGCACGTACTCGTCGGGCGACTCGCGCCGCAACGCCGCAGCGTCCTCGAACGCGACGCCCGCCGGCACATAAGAAAGAGCGTCGTGCGCGGAAGTCTGGTCGGTGACGAGCTCGACCGGAACGTCGCGCCGCACGAGCTCGGGCAGCACCTCGGCGGCATTTCCCAACAGGCCGATCGACAGCGCGCGCTTCTCACTCTTCGCCGCCAATGCCAGCTCGATCGCCGCGTCGAGATCGTCCGCCTGCACGTCGAGGTAGCGATGCTCGATACGGCGGCGAATGCGCGACTCGTCGACGTCGATGCAGAGCGCGACGCCACCGTTCATCGTCACGGCAAGCGGTTGCGCGCCGCCCATGCCGCCGAGACCGGCGGTGACGGTGAGCGTTCCGGCGAGCGTGCCGCCGAAGCGCCGCGCCGCCGCGGCGAACGTCTCGTACGTGCCCTGCACGATGCCCTGCGTGCCGATGTAGATCCACGAGCCCGCGGTCATCTGGCCGTACATCGTCAGGCCGAGCGCTTCGAGCCTGTTGAACTCGTCGTCGGTCGCCCAGTTGGGAACGAGCAGCGAGTTGGCGATGAGGACGCGCGGCGCCCACTCGTGCGTGCGCAGCACCCCGACGGGCTTGCCGGATTGCACCATCAGCGTCTCGTCGTTCTCGAGCTCGCGCAGCGTGCGGACGATCGCGTCGAACGCTTCCCACGTGCGCGCGGCGCGGGCGCGGCCGCCGTACACGACCAGTTCTTCGGGACGCTCGCCAACCTCGGGATCGAGGTTGTTCATGAGCATCCGCAGCGCGCCTTCTTGGCCCCATCCTTTACAAGAGCGTTCGGGGCCGCGCGGTGCACGGACGATGCGGGGAGCCGAGACGGCCACCCCGGAAGGCTAACGGCTAAGGCAGGTGGTCTAGCCGTGCGCGACGGCGGAGACGACCAGGATCAGCCAGCAGACGATGAGTACGGGCATGACGCGTGACATGACGCGACGAGATTCGCAGCCCTCGGTGGGGTTCCTGGGTGGAGTTGGTGTGACCTCGGTAGGAATGCTTCAATGCGGCCGGGTTGACGCGGCGCCACACTCGCAGGGAGTTTCTCGCGGCGGCCGCTGCCGGCATCGGCGCGCTCTCCGTGCCCGGCCTCGCCCGCGCCGCGCTGCGCGTGGCCGGCGTCGCGAAGTTCGTCACCCAGCCGTCGTTCGAGATCCCGACGATCTCGGTGAAGTCGGTCAACAACCCGCAGCCCGGTTATGTCTTCGTGACGACGCTGAACGGGCCGGGCCAGCGCGGCCCGATCATCTTCGACAATGCCGGCCAGGTCGTTTGGTTCCGGCGGACGAGCGAGGTGGCGATCGACTTCCGCCGCCAGATCTACCAGGGCAAGCCGGTGCTGACCTGGTGGGAGGGCCAGATCTCGCAGATCGGCACCGGCCAGGGCGACGGCGTGATCGTCGACCGGACGTACACGGAGATCGCGCGCGTGAAGGCGGGCAACGGCTACTTCGCCGACGTCCACGAGTTCCTGTTGACGCCGCAAGGCACGGCGCTGATCACGATCTACGACGAGGTGACGCGCGACCTGACGAGCGTCGGCGGCGCGGCGTCGGCGCCGGTGCTCGACTCGATCGTGCAGGAGATCGACGTGAAGTCGGGCGCGGTGCTGTTCGAGTGGCACAGCCTCGACCACGTCCCGTTCACCGATTCCTATGCGCCGCTGACACCGCCGTACGACTACTTCCACGTCAACTCGGTCGGCCTGCACCCGGACGGCAACTTCATCATCTCGGCGCGCAACACGTCGGCCATCTACAAGGTCAGCCGCACGAGCGGCGAGATCATCTGGACACTGAACGGCCGGTCGAGCGACTTCGAGATGGGGCCGGCCGCGTCGTTCATGTACCAGCACGATGCGCAGGCGCATCTCGACGGGACGGTGACGCTTTACGACGACGGGCCGGGCGCGCTGCCGCAGCAGTCGCGCGCGATCAGGCTCGGGCTCGACCTGGGCGCGATGCAGGCGAACCTGCTCCAGTCGTACACGCATCCGGGCGACGCGCTCGCGTCATTCGCGATGGGCAACGCGCAACAGCTGCCGAACGGCGGGGTGATGGTCGGCTGGGGCACGGAACCGTGGCTGACGGAGTTCGGGCCGCTCGGCGACGTGCGCTTCGACGCGACGTTCGACGGCGGCGCCTGGAACTACCGCACGTTCCGCAACACGTGGGACGCCAAGCCGAAGACGCGGCCCGCGGTCGCCGTGCATCGGAATACGAAGAGCACGAGCGTCTACGCCAGCTGGAACGGCAGCACCGACACCGCGTTTTGGGCGGTGCACGCGGGACCGACCGCCGGGGCGGCGAAGGTCGTGAAGACGGTGCCGCGGACGGGCTTCGAGACGGCGATCTCGATTCCGGGCACGCCGCACGTCGTGTGGGTGACCGCGCTCGACGCGAAGCACCGCGTGCTCCGGTCGTCGGCTACCGCGTAGCGGCGTAGCAGACGGTTCGCGCCTGTGCGACCGAGCAGCGCACGCGCTTGAGCGTGGCTCCCGACGAGTCGAGCACGTACTCCGGCGCGCCGACGATGACCTGCTCGCGGACGCTGCTGCCGAAGCCGCTCGGGTCAGGCGCCGCCGTGATCGTCCGGTTTGCGGCGAGTGCGTGGCCCGCGAAGGCGGAGCCGGCGAGGACGCTGATCGTTGCGATGTTGGTGAGAAGTCTCTTCATGGCCGCATCTGCCACCAGTCATCGGCGCTGCCGGTAATGCGGCGGATCACTGATCGCGGGACGCGGGCCTCCCCGATCCGGGTGACGGCTCCGATGAGCGGGTTCAGGCGACGCGAACTGGGTTGCGCAGGGCCGCTTCATGGAGCGGCTCCGGGGCCATGTCCAGGCCGCCCGGCCAGGTGATCGTTCCCGCCTTGCGGTCTACCTTCACCCGTGCGAACTCGGCCGCGTCGCCGAGCGGTTCGAAGACACCGCGCCACTCGCGGCCGCGAAAATCGACGTCTCCTATCGTGCCGTCGGCGAAGGTCAGTCGCAGCTGATGCGCTCCTAGAACCTCGACATGCGTGATGTCGACGAGTTCGTTCATGCTGGGAATATTAGGCGAGGGGTTCGACCGCCTTTAGCGGCTCTGCTCGCCGCGCCCGCTCCCAGTTCGCTGTGAGTTCGTCGTGGTGCAGAGCAGCCCAGTCGGCCACGAGCACGAGGGCTCGCCGCGGGAGCGTCCCGGCGAGGACGCGACCGTCGAAGTCGATCGACGCGGCTCTTCCCTCGTATCTCGCGTGGAAGTGCGGTAGCGCGTGCGCGCCCTCGTTCCAGTACATCCAGATGGTGATCCCGTAGAACGCGCTGATCTGAGGCACCGAGCCACGCTAGGCGCCTCGGCCACATGTGACTGTGTCGTTTCAGTGGCGATCCGTCCTCACCGCACAAACAGCCTTGGCCCGAAGCGGTCGTAACACCCTCGTTACCTCTCGGCGCTACCGTTTTCGGCGTGCTGCGGATCGCCTTTGCCCTCGCGCTTCTCGGCGTCCTCGCAGGCAGCGCGCACGCCGGAACACCCCTGCGCAGGGAGACCGCCTCCAGCGGCAACGTGAAGGCGACCGTCGCGTACCGGCAGATCGACGCGACGCACTATGCGGTGAAGCTGACGATCGTCAAGGACGGCAAGACCACCTACAACAAAGCGGTGCCGACCGCGTTCGCGCACACCGGGCCGAGCCAGCCGCTCGGGCTCGTCGGCGGCGCGAGCACGCTCGAGCTCGGCGATCTCGACGGTGACGGCGTCGCCGAGGTGCTCGTCAACTTTTACACGGGCGGCGCGCACTGCTGTAACTGGACTTGGGCGTATCACTTCAATGCGAAGAAGCTCGTGTGGTCGCGCACGGCGCACATCTGGGGCGACCCGCTCTACACGATGGCGGATCTCGCGCACACGAACTCGCTGCAGCTGATCTCGGCCGACGACCGCTTCGCGTATGCGTTCTCGTCGTATGCGGACTCGGTGCTGCCGGTGCAGGTGTGGGTGTTCAAGAACGGGCGGTTCACGGACGCGACGCGCACCTACGGCAACCAGGTCTCCCTCGACCTGGAGAAGAACTGGCACCACTTCAAGTCGGCGCAGCCGGGAACGGCGTTGCGGCCGATCCTCGCGGCCTGGGTGGCGGACAACTGTCTCGCCGGCGGCTGCAATGCCGCATACGCGACCGTGCAGTCGCTCGCGTCAAAGCTGAACGGCCCCGCCGACAAGAGCGACGGGTCGGTGCAGAGTTTTCTGACGAAGCTGAAGTCCTCGCTCATGACGTGGGGTTATTGGAAATAAGGTGACGCTTGTGCGCCGAAAGGCGCACGGACACTTTCGCTTCGCGCATGCCGCCGGTACACCGGATGCATGCAACGCATCCTTCTTCTGCTCGCGGTTTTCACACTCGTGTTCGTGCCACTCGCACACGGCACGTCGTCGTCGTCGCTCGTCGTCTCGCAGGTGTACGCGGGCGGCGGCAATGCAGGCGCGTCGTATACGAACGACTTCGTCGAGCTACTGAACCGCGGCTCGAGCTCGGTCGACTTGTCCGGCTGGTCTTTGCAGTACGCGTCGGCGGCGTCGACGTCGTGGTCCGTTGTTCCGCTCTCCGGAACCGTGCCGTCGGGCAAGTACTTCCTGGTCGCGCTGGCGTCGGGCGGCACGGCCGGTGCAGCGCTTCCTTCGGCCGATGCGACCGGCACCGCGAACATGGCGGTCTCGGGCGGCAAGGTCGCGCTCGTCGACGCGACCGACGCGCTCACGTGCGGCGCTTCCGCGGGCTCGTGCTCGGCCGTCGACTTCGTCGGCTGGGGCTCGGCGACGGATTACGAAGGCTCGGCTCCTGCACCGGCGCTGAGCGCTGTGCTCGCCGCTGCTCGTGCGGACGCAGGTTGCACCGACACCAACTCGAACGCGAGCGACTTCACGACCGACACGCCTGCGCCGCGCAACTCGTCTTCACCGGCAGCAGCATGCTCCGGCTCGAGCCCGTCCCTGACGCAGAACGCGTCGGTCGACGTCGACGTCGCGTCGGCGCTCTCGCTCACGCTCGAGCACGCGAGCCTCTCGTTCGGCACAGCCGCCGCGGGTCAAACGCCTGCACCGCTCGGCGACAAGTTGACCGTCGTCTCGAACAGCGCGACCGGTTACGCGGTGACGGTGCACCGCTCGGCGTTCACGCCGGCAGATCTGCCGCTCGCGGTTTCGGTCGGCACGGGTGCGCTGACGCGGATCCCGGTCGCGCCGGTCGCCGACCTGCTGCTCGGCTCGACGTCCGCGGCGAGCGCTGCGGGCGGCGACGTCTGGAACACGAGTGTCGGCTTCGCGACTGCGCTGCCGGTGGTGCCGCCGGGGCACTACACGGCGACGATCACGTTCACGGTCGTCGGCAGGTGATCGCCGCGCACGTCGCGGCGATCGCGTTGACGGTGTCGCCGGCGCGCATCGATCTCGCCGTCGGCAGAACACACGTCATACGCGTGACGAACGCCGGCTCGGCGCCTGCGGTGCTCGAC
>DASUKC010000036.1:0-4020 GCA_036278975.1 Gaiellaceae bacterium | reverse complement strand
GACGGCACGACGTTGTACGCCCTGATTGCCGACCCGGACGGCGCATGGGTTGAGCGCATTTCGGGCGACGACCCGAAGGCGCTCGGCGAGGCGCTCCTGCATGAAAGTCATCGTCACGCGTCCTAGGGCGCAGGCGCGCCCGCTCGTCGACCAACTGGAAGCGCTCGGCGTCGATGTCGTCGAGTGCCCGCTGATCGAGATCGAGCGGACGTCCGACGAGCAGGTCGATGCCGCAGGGTACGACTGGGTAATCGTCACCAGCTCGAACGGCGCCGACGAGCTGGCGCGCCGGTGCGTCAACCTGCCGCGCGTCGCCGCGGTCGGGCCGGGCACCGCCGAGGCGCTGCGCGCGCACGGCATCGAGCCCGCGTTCGTGCCGCAGGAGTCGTCGCAGGACGGTCTGCTGCGCGAGTTCCCGCAACCCGCCGGGCGCGTGCTGTTCGCCGCGGCCGAGGGAGCGCGGCGCGGACCGATCGATGCGCTCGGAGCCGACTTCGTCCCGCTCTACCGCACACGGTTGCTGCGCCCCGAGCCCCCGGACGGCGACGTGGTGGTGCTTGCCTCAGGCTCAGCCGCTCGCGCCTACGCGGACGTCGGCGGAGACGCGCCGGCGGTGACCATCGGCCCCGAGACCACACGCATGGCGCGCTCTGTCGGGTTGCACATCGCGGCGGAGGCAGACACGCACGACCTCGACGGGCTCGTCGCTGCCGTACGCTCGCTGCTGTGATCATCACGTTTCTCAGCGACTTCGGGTTGAAAGACGACTTCGTCGGGACCTGTCACGGTGTGATCGCGCGCATCGCGCCCGACGCACGCGTGATCGACATCACGCACGGCGTCGCGCCGCAGGCGGTGCTGCAAGGAGCGCTCGTGTTGCGCAACACGCTGCCCTATCTGCCCCTCGGCGTGCACCTCGCCGTCGTCGACCCCGGCGTGGGCAGCCAGCGGCGCGGCGTTGCAGTTCGCACGCGCGACGGTCGCCTCTTCGTCGGCCCCGACAACGGCTTGCTGCTGCTCGCCGCAGACGACATCGTCGCCGCGCACGAGCTGACCGATCCCCGTTACCGGCTGCCCGACGTGTCGCGCACCTTCCATGCGCGTGACGTGTTCGCGCCCGCCGCGGCGCATCTCGCGAACGGTGTCGCTGTCGAGGAGCTCGGCCCGCCGGTGACAGACCTCGTGATGTTGAACGTGCCCCAGCCCGAGGTCGCCGAGCATCACGTCTCCGGCGCCGTCCTCGCGGTCGACCGCTTCGGCAACGTCGCGACCAATCTGCGCCGCGAGCATCTCGGCGCATCCGGTCAGACGGTCGAGGTGCGCGTCGGCTCGAACGGCTATCACGCAGTTGTCGGCGACACCTTCGCCGACGTGCGCGAAGGCGCGTTGCTCGTCTACGAGGACTCGTACGGGATGGTGACGCTCGCGGTGAACTCCGGCGATGCCGCGCGGCTCACCGGCGCGATGGTCGGAGATAGCCTGCGCGTCACGGCCTCATGATCTCGATTGCGCCCAAGCTCGCACGCTGGACGACGAACGTCGTGACCCGCGTGCCGTTCATGTGGAGATTCTTGCGCGGGCCGCTGACCGCACGGTTCGATGAGCTGTCAGCCGACTGGGAGACGACGCGGCTGTCGCCTGAGCATCTCGTCTCCTTCAACGCGGCGCTCGATCGCATCGAGCTGACTCCTCGGCGCATCCTCGACCTCGGCACGGGAACCGGCGCGGCCGCGCGCGCGATGGCGAAGCGATGGCCCGACGCGGAGATCCTCGGTGTCGATGCATCGAAGGGCATGCTTGCCGAGGCGCGTGCGCACGCATCATCCGACCACGAGCGCTACGAGCTCGGCGATGCCTCGAAGCTCGCCGTCGCTGACGCCGCCTTCGATCTCGTCACGATGGTGAACATGATCCCGTTCTACGACGAGCTCGCGCGCGTCACTGCGCAAGGCGGCCGGCTGGTTGCTGCGTTCTCACGTGGCGCCGACACGCCGATCTACGTGCCGTTCGACCGCTTCCGCCGCGAGCTGGAGCGCCGTGGATTCACGCAGATTGCAGAGATCTCGGCCGGCCCCGGCGTGTCCCTGCTTGCCGTTCGCGGCGATCGCTCCTAAGGTCCCGGCCACTGGGACGGTCGCGCCGCGGTAGCACCGGTCCGGACGTCCTTTTTTCGCGCGGATACACTTGCGCCCGCGGCGAGGTAGCTCAGTTGGTAGAGCACACGGCTGAAAACCGTGGTGTCGCCGGTTCAAGTCCGGCCCTCGCCACTCCACTGTGGCCCAGCCCGTAGCGATCATCGGTGCAGGACTCGACCTCGGTGCAGGGCGCCGCGGCGTCGACATGGGCCCGTCCGCGATTCGCTACGCCGACATTGCGGCGCGCGTGCGTGAGCTCGGTCGCGACATCGTCGACTGGGGCGACGTGCGTGTGTCGGTTCCCGAGGCGACCGACGTCGGCGACACGAAGGCGCGCTTCCTCGCCGCGATTCTTGCCGCCTGCGAAAAGGTCGCAGAGCTTGTCGCGAAAGCCGAGGCAGACGGTTACTTGCCGTTGACGCTCGGCGGCGACCACTCGATCGCCATGGGGACTCTCGGCGGCATGGCGAAGGCGCGCGGTGCCGGCTCAGTGCTGTGGATCGACGCGCACGGCGACCTGAACACGCCGCAGACGTCTCCGAGCGGAAACGTGCACGGCATGCCGCTCGCAGCGGCGCTCGGCGCCGCCGGTCACGCGTTCGACACGAAGACATATCCGACACCTTCGGTCGAGCGTGCTGCGCTCGTCGGCGTGCGCTCGCTCGACGACGGTGAGCGCGAGCTCGTGAAGAAGCTCGACGTCAAGGTGTTCACGATGAGCGACGTCGACAAGCTCGGCGTCGAACGTGTCCTCGGTGAAGCGCTGACCTTCCTCTCCGGTTCGCGCTTCGTGCACGTGAGCCTCGACCTCGACGCCGTCGATCCCGAGACGGCACCGGGCGTCGGCACGCCGGTGCGCGGCGGCCTGTCGTATCGCGAAGCGCATTTCGCGCTCGAGCTCGTCAGCGAGTCGGGCTTGATGGATTCGCTCGACGTCGTCGAGGTGAACCCGATCGTCGACCGCGAGAACGAGACCGCCAAGCTCGCGGTCGAGCTAGTTGCCTCCGCTCTCGGCGCACGGATCCTCTAGTCCAACCGGCGAACATGAGAGGTGTCAGACACCTACTCATCGAAGTGTGCGTCGTCGCCGGTTGCCGGGTGTCTGACACCCTTGCCGGCCGGATCCTCTAGGTCACGGTGACGAGCACGCGCCTTGTGCGCGGCCCGTCGAACTCGCACAGGAAGATCGCCTGCACGTCGCCGAGCGCGAGCGTGCCGTCGACGAGTGGGACCGAGACCGACGAAGCGGTCAATGCGGCCCGGATGTGCGACCACGGGTTGCGGTCGCCTTCGGACGCATGCCGCCACGCGCGCGTCTCGTCGACGAGCGAGTCGAACGCATCCTCGAGGTCCGCGGCGACGAGCATCGCGCCCGGCCCGGCCGCTTGCACGACGACACCGCACGTGGTGTGCGGGACGAAGACGTTCACCAGCGATCCGCCCACTTCGATTGCATCGGCGACCGCTCGGGTGATGTCGACGAGCTCGGTTCGTCGCGTGGTTGCGACGGACAGCTCAGGCATCCGTCTCTTCGCCGTTGCCCGACGGCTCGTAGTAGACGCGGCCGGCGAGCTCGTCGGGAAGGCAGTCAACCTCGAAGCCGCGCTCGTCCTCGTGCGGGTAGATGTAGCCCTCTCCACGACCGAGCTTGCGCGCGCCGGGATACGCCGCTGAGCGAAGCGCCGCGGGCGGAAGCAAGGCCCCACGCTCCCGCACGCTCTCGGTCGCCCGGTTCAGCGCGACATACGACGCATTCGACTTCGGCGCCTTCGCGAGATAGACAGCCGCCTGCGCGAGGTTGAGTCTCGCTTCCGGCAGGCCCACATGCTCGACGGCCTGCGCCGCTGCGACAGCGACCAGCAACGCCCGTGGATCTGCATTGCCG
>DASUKC010000035.1:0-15326 GCA_036278975.1 Gaiellaceae bacterium | reverse complement strand
TTCTTCTACGCGCTCGGCTTCCTGATGTCGCTCCTCGGGCTTGCGCTCGGCATCGCCGAAGTAGCGCTGCGTATCGCCGGCAACGAGATCACCCCGGCGACGATCGTCCTCGTCGCGCTGCTTTTGATCTCGGGCAGCCAGTTCACCCTGTTCGCGATGTGGTTCGACATGGAGTCGAACAAAGACCTGCGTTAGGGCTTGGTAAGGAACCAAAGGGTTCCGAGCACTTCCGAAGTACCATCGACTCGTGCCTACTTCGGTTGTCACCGGCGGCGCCGGGTTCCTCGGCTCGCACCTCTGCGACTACCTGCTCGAGCAGGGCCATCGCGTCATCTGCGTCGACAACCTCGAAACCGGATCGCTCGAGAACATCGCACACCAGCGCGACGCCTCGTTCACGTTCGTCTACCACAACGTCATCGAGCCGATCTGGGTCGACGAGCCCGTCGACTTCATCTTCCACCTCGCTGCGCTTGCGAGCCCCGTCGACTACCTGCGCGCGCCGCTTGCCTCGCTGAAGGTCGGCTCGTACGGGACGCACAACGCGCTCGGCCTCGCCAAGTGGAAGCGCGCGCGGTTCCTGATCTCGTCGACGAGCGAGGTCTACGGCGACCCCGAAGTCCATCCGCAGCCTGAGTCGTACTGGGGCAACGTGAACCCGATCGGGCCGCGCGGCGTATACGACGAAGCGAAGCGATACGCCGAAGCGCTCACGATGACGTACCACCAGCAGCAGGGAGTCGACACTGCGATCGCGCGCATCTTCAACACCTACGGCCCGCGGATGCGCAAGAACGACGGCCGCGCGTCGGTCAACTTCTTGAACCAGGCTCTCGCCGGCAAGCCGCTGACCGTGTTCGGCGACGGTTCGCAGACGCGGTCACTCTGTTACGTCGACGACCTGATCCGCGGCCTCTACGCGCTTGCGACGAGCGACGAGCACCTGCCGGTCAACCTCGGCAACCCGAACCACGAGCTGACGATGCTCGAGCTCGCGGAGACGGTGATTCGCATCACTGGCTCGACGAGCGAGATCGTCTTCGAGGCGTTGCCGATCGACGATCCGCAGATTCGCCGCCCCGACATCAGTCGGGCGCGGGACCTGCTCGGGTGGGATCCCGAAGTCGATCTCGAGGAAGGCTTGCGCCGCTGGTTGCGCGCGCTCGGCCGCGCGCCGGTCGAAGTCTGATGCTGCGTCGTATCGGGGTTCTCGTCGCCGTGGTTGCGACGGCGGCGCTGGCGGGCACCGCCGCGACGGCACATGCATCGAGATTCATGCGCGTCGGCATCTATGACGAAGCGCAAGTGCTCTACGGCTCGGTGCCCGGCACCTTCCGCGCGTTTGCGCAGCTGCACGTGCAGGAGGTTCGCCTGAATCTCTACTGGGGCGGCCCGGACGGCGTGGCCACCCGGCGCCCGGCGAACCCGACGAATCCCAACGATCCTGCGTACGACTGGACGCTCTACGACCGCACCGTCAACTACGCGGCGCAGTCGGGCGACCACGTGCTGCTGTCGATCTACGGCACGCCGACCTGGGCAAACGGCGGCAAGGGGATGAACGTCGCACCGACCAACGCGATCGACCTGCGGAACTTCGCGCTGGCCGCTGCGCGCCGCTACGACGGCCTTTGGCCGGGCACCGATGGGCGCCTCCTGCCTCCCGTGAAGGAGTGGCTTGCGTGGAACGAGCCGAACAACCCGCTCTTCCTCGCACCTCAGTACAAGAAGATCGCGGGCAAGTGGACGATCCAGAGCGCGAAGGACTACGCGCGCATCTGCAACGCGATTTACACCGGAGTCCACGCTTCGCTGAGGGCGAATGAGCGGGTCGCGTGCGGGGGCACGGCGCCGCGCGGAAACAACAACCCTTCGAGCAGCAGACCGTCGATTTCACCGCTTGCGTTCCTCGCCGCGTGCAAGAAGGACAAGCTGAAGACGTTCGACGCGTGGGCGCACCACCCGTACTACTCGGCGCCGACCGATACGCCGACGACCGTACGCAAGCCGACGAACGGCGCAAAGCCGACCGCGGTGACGCTTGGCAACATCAGCACGCTGATCCAGCTCGTCACGAAGCTGTACGGCAACAAGCGGATCTGGATCACCGAGTACGGCTACCAGACGAACCCGCCCGACCCGATCTTCGGCGTCTCGTGGGCGAAGCAGGCGCTCTATCTCACGCAGGCGTTCACGATCGCGCACAAGAATCCGCGCATCGACATGATGTTGTGGTTCCTGCTGAAGGACGAGCCGACGCTCGGCGGCTGGCAGTCGGGTCTCGAGACCTACGCCGGCAAGCGGAAGCCGGCGTTCACGGCGTTCCAGAAATTTGCTGCTTCTCTTTAAGTAGCTCCTTGTAGAGCTCGTCGATGTCGTCGACGAGCCGCGACACGCGGTAGCGCGGGACAACGTGCTCGCGGCCCGCGTCGCCGAAGCGGTGGCGCAGGTCCGCGTCGCCCGCGAGCGTCGCCAACGCGCTTGCAAGCGCCTCGATGTCGCCGACGTCGGTGAGAAAGCCGTCGACTCCCTCGCGCACGACGTCGGGGACGCCGCCGACGCGTGTCGCCACGACCGGCGTGCGCGCGGCGAGCGACTCGATCGCCACGACCGGCGTACCCTCGTTGCCCGACGGCAGCAGGAACGCGTCGAACATGTCGAGGTACGGCGAGATGTCACGCTGGTAGCCGACGAACACGGTGCGGCGACCGATGCCGAGCTCGCGCGCGCGGTCCTCCAGTTGCGCGCGCTCCGGACCGTCGCCGACCAGCACCAACGCCCCGTCGACTCCGCGGTCGAGCAGCCCGCGGAACGCCAGCAGTACGTCGGGGACGCGCTTGATCCCGGTCATCCGGCCGATCCAGCCGACGACGAACCGCTCGGGTGGGATCCCGAACAACGTGCGCAGCTCTGCTCCGCCCGTGCGCGTCACGCGATGCTCGAGGTCGATGCCGAGGCGAATCACGGAGAACTTCTCGGCGGGCGCGACACCGAGCCCGACGAGGTCGTCGCGCACTTCCGGCCCGACGGCGATCAAGCGTGTCGTGTGGCCGGCGAGGTAGCGCTCGACCTGTTTGAAGAACGCGGTCTGGGCCGGGTCGAAGTAGCCGCGCAGCACGTGACCGTGGAAGGTGTGCACGACGACCGGCGGCCGCGCGTCACCAGCGAGCAACGCGGCGAACCGGCCCACCGCGCCTGCCTTCGCCGTGTGCGTGTGCAGGATCTGCGGTCGCACGCGCCGGATGACCTCGACCATCTTGGCAATCGAGATCGGGTCGTAGAGCGGCGAGAGGTCGCGATGCAGTGACGGGAGGTCGATGACCTCGACGCCGAGCTCCTCTGCGGCGAACGACATGGAGTCTTCGCCCCGCGCGAGCCTGCCGGCGACCAGCGTCGTCTCGTAGCCACGCTCTTTGAGGCCTTCCGTCAGGTACGAGACGTGGAGTGTCGGCCCGCCCATGTTCAGGCGCGCGATGACGCGCAGGACCTTGACGCTCACGAATCGAGCATATGCGCGACGGTGTGGCGTAGCCCCTGTTCGAGGTCGATCGTCGGGGCCCAGCCGAGCGTCTCGCGGGCTGCCGTGACATCGGCCCACGAGTCGCGGATGTCGCCGGCACGCGGCGGCGTGTGGTTCTTTTGCACTTCGGCGCCGAGGATGTGGCCGATCAGCTCCGCCACGTGGTTGACGGTGCTCGGCGCGCTCGCGGCGACGTTGAACACACGGCCGTTCGCTTCCGGCACTTCTGCGGCGAGCATCGTCCCGGCGACGACGTTGTCGACGTACGTGAAATCGCGGCTCTGCTCGCCGTCGCCGTAGATGTCGATCGCACGGCCTGCCGCGATCGCTGTGATGAATTTCGGGATGACGGCGGCGTACTGCGAGGACGGGCTTTGCCACGGCCCGAAGACGTTGAAGTAGCGAACGACCACGCTCTCGAACCGCTCGTAGACGCGTGAGAACGAGATGCAATAGCGCTCGGCCGCCAGCTTGGCGACGCCGTACGGAGACAGCGGGTCGAGCGGCAGCCCTTCCGTCACGGGTAGCTCCTTGCGGGTTCCGTACACCGACGAGCTCGACGAGAACACCACGCGGCGCACGCCCTCGTCGCGGGCCGCGAGCAGCACGTTCAACGTGCCCTCGACATTCACAGCGTTCGAGGTGAGCGGATCCTGCACCGAGCGCGGCACCGATCCGAGCGCGCCCAGATGGAAGACGAGCTCCGTGCCGCGCACTGCGTTGTGCACGCGCTCGTAACTGCGCAGCTCGCCTTCGACGACGTCGACGTCGAGGCCTTCGAGGTTCGCGCGGTTCCCGGTCGAGAAGTTGTCGAGCACGCGAACGTCGTCGCCCCGCTCGAGCAGCGCGCGCACGAGGTTCGAGCCGATGAACCCTCCGCCGCCGGTGACGAGAACGCGGCTCATCGCACCGCCGTCACGTGCAGGTTGGCGAAGAGCGCGCCCGGAATCGCCTCGCGCAGCATCGACACGCGACGGTCGAGAGCGTACGCGCCGGCATTGAGCGCGCTGATGAACGGGCCGGCGGCCGAGGCAGCGTGCGCGCGTTTGGCCAAGAGGTGAATGTACGTGCCGACGAGCATTCCCATGCACTCTGCCGAACCCGCGCCCGGAACGACAGAGACGCTCGCCCACTGCCCTTCCCGTTCGAAGAGGAACTGCAGTCCCTGGTGCGTCCAGCGCCAGAGATCGTTCGGGTTCGGATGGAAGACCTGCACGCCGTGCGTCGAGAGCAGCACCCGCCCGCCCGCCGCGCACACGCGGTGCAACTCGCGCACGGCAGCGGCGGGGTCGTCGACGTGCTCGAGCACCTGCGTGCACAGGACGACGTCGAACGAGCCGTCCTCCACCGGGATCGCGTCGATCGAGCCGATCAGGTCGGCGGCGCGGTTCTCCTTCACGTCGACGCCGACATACGACGCAGCGTCGGCGAAGTAGGGGAAGTACGGCTTGTCCCCACAGCCGATGTCGAGCACGCGCTTGCCCGCGGCGGCGGCGCCCTCGTCGCGTAGCCAGGCTGCGAGCGGGCGGCGAATCGACCAGTTCGGCAGCGACCGCGACGGGTCGCGATGGTCGCGGCCGGGCCAGGTGGCGTCGAGGGACGTCATCGGCGCGAGGCTAGCCGGGACTTGTGAGCGAATGCGTAAGAGCGGCCGCGAGACCGAGGCCGAGCCACAGCTGCGCATCCACGGTCACGCCGGGCAGCAGCCCGGTGCCGGTGAAGACCGCAACCGCGACCACGAGCCAGCCGATCACGAGCAGCGCCTCGCGTGCGAGGTCGGGCGGCGCCCGCAGCGCGATTCGCGCGAGCAGCCGGAAGGCGGCGCCCACGGCGAGCGCGAGCAGTGCGAGCCCGACGATGCCGAGATCGGCCAGCGTCTGGACGACGCCGTTCTGCACGCCCCACTCATGCGCGGGTGACGGGAACGCGTACGGCGGCTGCGACGAGAAGTGGCGGCGCGCAGCGGGCAGGACCGGGTCGAACGAATGCGGCTCGTGCGACTCCTGCCAGCCGGCGCCGACGACAGGATGGTCGAACCAGATCTCGACGCCGATGTAGCTGAGCAACACGCGCTGCGCATACGTCTGCACGTGGCCGGTTGTTTGGGTGTTCTCCGGCTTGACGCCGAGGAAGCGAAAGAAGCTGACGATCGACGAGCTGCGCAGCGAGACCGCCGCGACCGTGACGAGCGCGCAGATCGCGACGAGCAGCACCGTCTGTCTCGCACCGACTGCGAACTTGCGCACGGCGAGCAGCCACATCGCCGCAGCCGCGGCGATCATGCCTCCGACGGCGTCGAGCGCGGCGGCGAGCGCAACGCCGAGCGCACCGGCGACGCCGGCGACCAGCGCACGCCGGCGCGCGGGCCTGATCAGAATCGCGGCGAACAAGAAGGTCAGCGCCGCGCCGGCGATCGCGCCGAAGTCGTGGATGCCGATGTACGACGGCTCACGCTGCACGGGCCGCCGCCCTTGGAACTCGTCGACGAGACCGAGGAACTGGAACGCGGCGATCAGGGTCAGGAACGCGACCCACAGCGCGACGGCCCAGAAGAACACCTTGCGGTCGGCGACGCGCCGCAGTGCGAGAGCCGCCGCCGGCGCGAGCAACGCGTACTCCACGAACTTCAGCGCGCTGACGAGGTGGTTGCCGACGGCGTAGTGAGGGTCGGAGTAGCGCGCCCAGCCGAGGCTGAGGAGCAGCAGGACGAGGAATGCGGCGAGCGCAGGCCAGATCGTCCGCCCGCCGCGGAGCGGCGCGGACCCGCGCGAACGTGCATCCCACACTCCGGCGAGCACCGCGGCGAGGATCGCGAGGTCGGAGAGGTCGGCGTCGACGCGCCCGGCCGCGACGTGCGGTTGGTAATGAGGGTGTAAGAAGATGAAGGGGACGGCGCCCGCGAACACGAGCGCTGCGAGTGACGCGTCACCCGTCAATTTGCGCAGAGTGTTCAAGGCTCGCGACTATAATCGTCGCCCGCGATGGCTTCTCGCGCACTGCGCCGGCGGTCTACCACGGCCGTGGGTGTCTACGCGGCGACAGTTCTCGGCGTCGGTACGACGATCGCCGCCACAAAAATCCTCGGCAGGGACGCCTACGCCGAGTTCGCAGTGGCGTTCTCGGTGGTCGCTTTCTTCCAGATGCTGCTCGACCTGACGGTCGACGAGGCGCTGATCAAGTACGGCTTCCGCTACGTCACCGCTGAGGACTGGGGGCGGCTGCGCCGGCTGTTCGAGATCGCGGTTTCGTTCAAGCTCGTGGGCGGCGTCTTCGCGCTCGTGGTGATCCTGGCTCTGGCGCCGTTCGCGCACGCGATTTGGGGCTCGTCCCTCGCTGTTCCGCTCATCGTCGGCGCCTTCGTTCCACTCGCGCAGGCGACCGAGACGATCGCAGGCTGTGCGCTGATCCTGCGCGACAAGCTGCACGTGCGTGCGTGGTTCTACACGGTGGGGATGGGCGCGCGGCTCGCCGGTACGGCGATCGGCGCGACGCACGGCGTCACCGGCGCGATGCTCGGGCTGCTGGCCGGCCAGGTCGTCTCGTCGCTCTCGATCACGGCGACCGGGTGGGCATCGTGGCGCTCGTTCCCGATTCACGAGAGCACCCCGCTCGGAGCCGACGCCGCGGATCTGCGGCGCTTCGTGATCAGCTCGAGCGCGGCGACGAGCCTGACGTCGGGTCGCGGCTTGCTCGGCACCTGGTTGATCGGCGCCATCGCACCGCTGCGCCAGGCTGCGTACTTCCGCAACGCGCAGGCGCCGCTCACAGCATTTGCCGCGCTCAGCTCGCCGGCCCGGCTTGTGCTGCTCGCGGAGCAGACGGCTGACTACGAGCGCGGCCACCGCGACCGCGTGCGCCGTTTGCTCGTCCGCTACATCGTGTTGTCGACGCTGCTCATGTGCGTCGTCGTGCCAATCGGCTGGTTCCTCATGCCGTGGGCGATGCAGGTGGCGTACACGCCGGACTTCCGGCATCACGCGACCAACGCGGGCCGGATCATCCTCTTCGTCGGTGCGCTGCAGCTCATCTCCGGCTTCTCGAAGACGCTGCCCGTTGCACTCGGACGGCCGAATCTGCGCGTGACTTCGCATCTCGTCGAGGTCGTCGTCTTCATCCCGCTGCTCGTCGTATTCGGGCACTACTGGGGCGCAACCGGCGGCGCGCTCGCGATGCTCGTGTCCACCGCGGTCTTCTGCGTCGTGTGGGCCTGGCTGCTCTTCCAGCTCCGCGACGCACTGGCGAACGTCGCGCCCGCCGAGGTCGTATGAAGGTTCTCGTCGTCTCCGGCATCTGGCCGCCCGACGTCGGCGGCCCCGCAAGTCACGCGCCGGAAGTCGCCGCGTTTCTCGCCGAGCACGGGCACGAGCCGCACGTGCTCGTGAGCGCCGACCGCGCGCCTGCGCCGGAGGCGTACCCGGTCGAATGGATCCCGCGTGCGTCGCCACTGCGCCACGCGCGTGCGGTGACGCGGATCGCGGCGCTCGCCCGCCGGGCGGACGTCGTCTATTCGACGGGGATGATCGGACGGGCAGGAACGGGCGCGCTGCTCGCACGGACGCCGTACGTCCTCAAGGTTGCCGGTGACCCGGCCTTCGAGCGTGCGTTGCGACGCGGCCTGACTCACTCGACGCTTGCGGGGTTCCAGGACGAGCGTTCGCCGGCCACGGTGCCGCTCCGCATCGTGCGCGACGCGATCGTCGGCCGCGCAGCGCACGTCGTCGTCCCGAGCGGGTTCCTGCAAGAGCTCGCGCGCGGCTGGGGCGCGAAGCACGTGACCGTCTTGCCGAACCCGGCACCGGCCATTCCTGCGACGCCGGAGCGTGACGAGTTGCGCGCCCGCTTCGGCATGACCGGGCCGACGCTCGTCTTCGCGGGGCGGCTCGTCGAGGCGAAGGCGCTCGAGGTCGGCATCGAGGCTGCGCGAACCGCAGGCATGCCGTTACTCGTCGCCGGTGACGGGCCCGAGCGCGGTCGCCTCGAAGCGCTTGGTCATGCTCACTTCCTCGGCCCGTTGCCGCGGCGCGAGGTGCTCGATCTCTTCCGTGCCGGCGACGCGTCGCTGCTCTCGTCCAACTGGGAGAACTTCCCCCACGGCGTCGTCGAATCGCTGGCGGCGGGCACGCCCGTGGTCGCGACCGCCGTCGGCGGCGTCTCGGAAGTCGTGCGCGACGGTGAGAACGGGCTGCTCGTCGCGCCCGGCGATTCGGTTGCGCTCGCCGCCGCGATCACGCGGGTCTTCTCCGAGGCCGGTCTGCTCGACCGCCTGCGCGCAAACGCTGCGTCGTCCGTCGCGGAGTACAGTCGCGACGCCGTGTACGGGCGTCTCCTCGATCTGTTGCTGACGGCGGCGCGTTGATGCGCCGCGTCCTGTTCGCGGGCCGCACGCGCTATCGCAACCCGCTCGACGTCACCCACGCGCGCAAGTTCGCTGCAGTCGGCGAGGTGCTCGACTACCGCGTGCTCGGGTCCGCCGCACGTCCGGGGCCGGCGCCTGCACGTTTCGCGCTCGCGCGCAAACTGGGGCCGAGCTCGCTCGATGGGCCGCTCTTCTACCTCCGCCTGCCGTTTCTGATCGCGCGCGAGCTGCGTAGCTTCAAGCCCGACGCTGTCATCGCGCAGAGCCCGTACGAAGGGCTCGCGGCGCTGCTCGGCCGCCGGCTCGCGCGCTCTGGCGTAAAGGTGATCGTCGAGATCCACGGCGACTGGCACACGGCGACGCGGTTGTACGGCGGCTCCGCGCGCGCGTGGCTCGCGCCGGTTGCAGACCGAGCCGCCGCGTACGCGGTGCGGCACGCGGACGCGGTGCGCACGGTGTCCGACTTCACCGCAAATCTCGTGCGCCGCCTCGGCGTCGAGCCGCTGGCGATCTTCCACACGTACACCGAGATCGGAGCGTTCGTCGCCGGCGACGTGCAGCCGCTTCCGGCTGAGGCGCGGCTCGCGTTCGTCGGCGTTGCGGAGCGGTACAAGAACATCGACGGCCTGGCCGAGGCCTGGCGCCGGGCCGCACCGCGCATTCCGGGCGTGACGCTCGAGCTGGTCAGCGACGGGCGGCGCACGGCGGTGGTCGAACAGCTGTGCGCCGACGTTCCTACGCAGACGGTGTGGCACCGGCGCCTCGAGCCGGCCGAAGTCGCAGAGCTCCTCGATCGCTCGTGGGCGCTCGTGCTCCCGTCGTTCTCGGAAGGCCTACCGCGGGTCGCGATCGAGTCGCTGGCGCGTGGCCGGCCGGTCGTCGGCAGCCGTGCGGGCGGGATCCCCGACGCTGTGACAGACGAAGTGAATGGCTTGCTCGTGCCGCCGGGCGACGCCGACGCGCTTGCCGACGCCCTTGTTCGGTTCGCATCCGATCGTGCGCTGGCGGAGCGCCTCGCGGCTCGTGCGCGCCCGTCGGCAGAAGGCTTGTTGACCCCGCCCGAGGAATATGCGCGGCGCGTCGCCGACCTCGTCGAGCGGGCGTGTGCATGACGAAGGCCGTCTTCGTCACGCAGCAGATCGACCCGTCGCACCCGAACCTCGGCGCGGCGACCGGGCTCGTGCGCTCGCTCGCCGAGCGTGTCGACGAAGTTGTCGTGCTCGCTTTGCACGCGGTACCCGGTGTGCTGCCCGCGAACTGCCGCGTGCACGAATTCGGTGCGTCGTCTCAGGTGCTGCGCGGCGCCCGCTTCGAGGCGGCGCTCATGCGCGAGCTGTCGCCGCGGCCGAGCCTCGTGATCGCGCACATGAGCCCGATCTACGCCGTGCTCGCTGCGCCGGTCTGCCGGCCGCTCGGCATCCCCGTCGTGCTCTGGTTCACGCACTGGCGCTCGAGCGCGACACTGCGCGCGGCCGAACGCGTGTCGACGGCCGTCGCGACGGTTGATCCCTCGTCGTTTCCGTTTGCGTCGCACAAGGTGCGCGCGATCGGCCACGGCATCGACGTCTCCGAGCTCACGTGCCGCCCCGATCCCGGGACGCTGCAGCTCCTCGCGCTCGGGCGCACGTCGCCGGCGAAGGGTCTCGAGGCGATCGTGGACGGCGTGCGTCGCGCGCAGGCGAACGGGCTCGCGGTGCAGCTCGAGATCCGTGGCCCGTCCGAGACGGAGGAGG
This sequence comes from Gaiellaceae bacterium, assembly GCA_036278975.1. GTDB lineage: Bacteria > Actinomycetota > Thermoleophilia > Gaiellales > Gaiellaceae > PALSA-600. The sequence goes on along the minus strand of DASUKC010000035.1, from coordinate 4,717 downwards.
AGCGCGTTCACCGTGCGCGACTCACCGAGCTGGCCGGCGACGGGATCACGATCGAGGAACCCGTGCCGCACTCCGAGCTGCCGCAGGTCTTCGCGCGCGCCGACCTACTCGTGAACGCGGCCGCCGAAGGCTCACTCGACAAGTCGGTGTTCGAAGCGTGCGCGAGCTGCGTTCCCGTACTTGCGTCGAACCCCGGGTTTGCGGGACTGCTGCCGCCCGAGCTGCTCTTTACGCGCGGAGACGCGGCCGACCTCGCGGCGAAGATCGCAGCCTTCGCCGGTCGTGCGGACCGAGCCGCCCTCGGTCACGAGCTTCGCGGGCGGGTCGAGCGCAGCCACTCGACACAGAGTTGGGCTGACGCGATCCTCGCTCTCGGCCGATGACGCGCGTCCTCCACATCCAGAAGGTGTCGGGCATCTCCGGCTCGGAGGCGCATCTGCTGTCGCTGCTGCCGCTGCTGCGCGACCGTGGCTGGGACGCCGAGATGATCGTGCTGCACCAGGGCGAGCAAGGCGCGCAGGACTTCGTCGCAGCGATGCGTGGGCGCAACGTTCCGACAGAAGCGATGCGCATGCGTGCCGATGTCGACCCGGCAGTGTTCGCACGACTCGTTCGCCGGCGCGCGGACATCGTGCACACGCACCTCGTCCACGCCGACGTACACGGACTGCCTGCAGCAGCTCTTGCCCGCGTGCCGGTTCGCGTGAGCACGAAGCACGGCTTCAACGAATTTCGCTCGAGTCGCGCCGTGGCGCTTGCCGACAAGACCGTCGCGCGTTTCGCGCATGCGCAGATCGCCATCTCGGCCGGGCTCGCCGCCTATCTCAGCGAGACGGAAGGCTTCGCAGCGGATGCGTTCACGGTCGTGCACTACGGCATCGAGCCGGGACCTGAGCCGCCACCGCCTCCGCGGGAGCCGCGGCTCGCTGCAGTCGGCCGGCTGATCCCGATCAAGGGCTTCGACGTGCTGCTGCGTGCGTTTGCGTCGGCCCGCGCGGAGGTGCCGGAGCTGTCGCTCGAGATCGCCGGGTCGGGACCCCTCGCTGCGGAGTTGCGCGCCGCCGCGCCCGACGGCGTGACGTTCCTCGGGCACGTTGCCCCTGTCGCACCGATGCTCGAGCGTGCGGCAGTCGTCGTCGTACCGTCGCGCGGGGAAGGCTTCGGCATGGTCGCCCTCGAGGCGGCCGAGCGCGGACGGGCAGCGATCGTCTCCGATGTCGGTGGGCTACCTGAGATCGTCGCCGACGGCGTGACGGGCAGCGTCGTCCCGCCGCAGGACGAGCGTGCGCTTGCCGCGGCGATCGTCGACCTCGTGCGCCACCCCGACCGCGTTGCCGCGTACGGCGCCGCCGCGCGCGACCGCGCGACGGCTCAGTTCTCGGCGGAGGCGTCCGTGGACGGCGTCGAGGCGGTGTATCGCCACTTGCTCCAGAGTCGCTCGACCGCAGCTGCGCCGAGCAGCACGAGCAAGAAGTCGAACGGCACGCGGTAACGCGTCGTCCCCGCGAAGAGCGCGGCGTCGGCGGTGTTGTAGGCAAGCAGCAGGAGCGCGAGCACCGCGAACGCGCGCCAGGCGAGGAACACGCCTGCGATCGCCAGGACGTAGATCGGGATCGCCCAGAGCGGCTCGACGACGCGCCGTGCGGTATCGCGCCACGTTCCCTTGCCCGACCGTCCTTGTGTCTCGTGCGAGCGGGGGTCCCAAAGCAGCGCGGTCGACTGCGCCATCAGCTTGGCCTTCTCGCCGGGATGCTTCTTCCAGAAGACGAAGGTCTTGTGCTCGAAGTCGCGCATCTGTGCGCACTCGTTGACCGGCTCGATCTCGCCGGTCTGCAGCCAATGGCCGTACGCGTCCTCGGCGGTCGGCGGGAGGCCGACCTGCGGCACGTCGTCGATCCAGCCGCCGCGGGCGAGCACGCCGTACGTGTTCACGTTGTTCGCCTTCCACAACGCGCGGCCGTCGGTCGTGATCGCAAAGCAACCGACCTGCACCTTGTTGCGGATGACCCACGGCGAGACGACGACGACGGCGGTGACAAGGATCGCGACGATTGCCAGGACGCGCTGTGCGGGAAGCCGCCACGCGACGTACGCGGCGACCACCAGTGGCAATGCAGTCAGGCGCCCGTTGCCGAGAATTGCGAGACCGCAGAGCGCGCCGACGAGCACGACGAGCGGCAACGACCGACGCTCGATGGCGACGATGATCGCGAGCACGAGTGCCGCGAGCACGAGCTGGTCGACGATCTCGCGGTTGACGTGCACGTCGTGCCAGATGAGGTACGGGTGCAGTGTCGAAACGACGGCGGCGGGCCACGCGAGCCGCGGCGCGACCTTGCGCCCGATCGCGTAGACGAGCAGCGCTGTCGCCGTCGCAACCGCGGTCTGCGCGACGCCGACCACGAGCCAGTGCCGGCCGAAGATCCAGTACAGCGGTACGAGGAACCAGCCGTACAGCGGCTGCGTGCTCGCGGACGGAACCCCTGGAATGAAGCCGAAGGTGCCGCTCGACACGAACGTGCTGGCGAAGTTGTCGCTCTTCTCGGTGTAGGCGGTGAGGATGTTCCCGCGCTCCACCAGCATCACCACGAGGCGGGGGAGGGCAGCCGCTGCGACCACCAACATGACGGCGGTTCTGGTGCTCACTGCGAAGATGCGCACGTGCAGAGCCTTTCACGCTACGCGGTCGTCTCCTGCCATGTCGAGCGACCCCTCGACGACCGTGTCTGGGCGGCGTTCGAGCGGCTGCTCGTCTCGCGCCCCGGCGGCTTCGTCGTCACGCCGTTCCTGCGCCCACCCGATGCGAGCGCGGGCGAGGACGAAACGGTTTGGCTCGAGCGCGCGCGCCGCGCAGCGACTCTCGCTCCGCTCGGTCACCACACGCACTGGGGCGGTGTCGAGCAGGCGAGGCCGAAGGGTGTCGACGCCGGCGGGCTCGTGCGCGAGCAGGCTGCGTGGCTGCGTGAGCGCGGCCTGAGTCCCCGCTACTTCTGCGGCGGCGGTTGGTATCTCGACGAGCCGCTCGCTGCCACGCTCTCCGAGCTCGGGTACGTCGACTGCACGGCGACGACCTTCCAGCAGTCCTATCTCGCACCCGATGCAGAACGTCTGCAGCTCGACGGGCCTCGGCGGGTCGTCGTCCGTGGCGAGATGCTGCTCGAACTGCCGGCGACGCACTCGCTCGGGATGCTGGCGCGTGGTTTCGCCCGGCTCCCCGGGCTCGTGCACCTCCATTTCCACGATTGGGAGCTCGTCGACCCGAAGCGAGCCGCCGCGCTTCGGCTCCTACTCAGGCTGCTGCGGTTGCGCCGGACGCCCCTTGGAATCGACGAGTTGGCGCTGCGGGCCGCGGACGCGCCGGAAGTCGCGTGGAGCGGGGTTACCATCGCTCCGTGACGAGAAGCCTCGAACGCCCGGTGCCGGAGGACGTTCGCGCGTCGACGCCGTACTTCTTCGCGCGCCTCCCGCTCAAGTCGCTCGCGCGGCGCTTCATCAGCATCTTGGCGCTCGTCGCGCTCGACGTCGGCGGCCTCATCCTCGGTCTGTACGCCGCCCTCGCGCTGCGCGCGGAGGTCTTCGACCCGAAGCCCGTGCTCTGGGGGTTGCTCTGGGATCACGAGTCGAGCTGGCTCGCGTTCCTCATCCTGCTGCTCGTCCTCGTCTTCTGGCAGGCAGGGCTGTACGCGCCGCGTGAGCTGCGCGAAGGGTCCGGTCGCGTGGTGCCGAGCGTTCTGCTCGTCGCTGCGCTCTCACTCGCGTTCGCGATCGGCACCGGCCAGCACTTCGAGACGTTCGGGCTCTACATCGTCGGCGCGCTGTTCGTCGCGTTGCTGATCAGCGTGTTTCGCGGGAGCTACGAAGCCTTCACCGGCTCGGTGATGCGCGCGATGGGAGTACGGCGCAAGGTCGTGCTCGTCGGCGGAGTCGATCAGCGCGTCCATCTGCGTCAGATGCTCGGTGCAAGCCGCAGCGGCATCGACTACGAGTTCCTGGACGAGGTCGACCCCGATGTGAGCGTCGAGTCTGCGCTGCAGCGCTACGACCTCGATGAGTTGATCGTCGGCGACTTCGACCTTTCAGAAGAACGGCTCTTGCAAATCGCAGAAGCTGCGCATCGGCGCGGAGTGTCCGTGCGGGTCGCTCCGCGCACGACCGATCTGCTGGTCGAGCGTGGCGAGTACGTCCCGGGGCAAGGCGTCCCGCTCTTCGAGTTGCGGCCGCCGTCGTTCGCAGGGGCGGACTGGGCGACGAAGCGAACCTTCGACGTGGTTGTCGCCAGCCTGATCGTGATCGTCGGCCTGCCGCTTTGGCTCGTGATCGCGCTGCTGATCAAGCTCACGTCGCGCGGGCCTGTGTTGTACGCCGATCCGCGCGTCGGTCTCGGTGAGGGCCAGTTCCGCATGTTCAAGTTCCGCACGATGATCGCCGGCGCGGTGGAGCACCAAGACGCGCTCGAGGAGCGAAACGAAGCGAGCGGAGCGCTCTTCAAGATCCGGTCAGACCCGCGCATTACGCGCGCCGGGCGGCTGCTCCGCCGCTACTCGCTGGACGAGGTGCCGAAGGTCCTCAACGTGCTGAGCGGCGAGATGTCGCTCGTCGGCCCGCGGCCGCTGCCGCTCCGCGACTACGAGCGTCTCGAACCGTGGCACCGCCGCCGGTACAACGTGCTGCCGGGGATGACCGGCCTTTGGCAGGTCGCCGGGCGTTCCGACCTCAC
>DASUKC010000034.1:0-77762 GCA_036278975.1 Gaiellaceae bacterium | reverse complement strand
CAACACCATCGCGCCCGCGTAACACGCAACGCGCCAGCGCGGTGCACCGACTTGCCCGTACGCCCAGAGATAGAGCAGCGAAAGCGCCGGAACGACGACGGTGGTGTCGACGTCGGCCTGGAACGCGTACGGAGAATGCGTATGCGCGAGAAGCAAGGTCAGTCGAGCCACTCAGGGCGATCGAAGCCGCCGTATTCCTGAATCGAGCCGTAGATCGTCTGCACGATCTCCGAGCTGCACACGCTCACGCGGCAAGTTCCGTACGGCAGCTTGTTGGCGCGCTTCTTCTGGCTGTACTTGGAGTAACGGTTTACGGTGGACTTCTTGAGCGAGCTGCGCGGGAGTCTCAAGCTTTCCAGCCAGTAGTCCTCGATCTCGCGCTGGCGGGCAAGGTGGTCGGCGAAAAGGTTGCAGGCAACGCCGAATTTCGCATCTGGAACGTTGAAGTACTGGCGCAGAAAATTAACGAAGTAGGCACACAAGCTCGGATCGGAATTTGTCAGTTGCGCGACATTGCGCGACTTTGACCCCTCCGCCCAATAGAGCATGCACCCGCTCGCGTAGGTGACATCTCCTGCGCGCGCCAGTTCGCGACCCGCGTCCTGATACGCCTGTCGTTTCGCTCGGAACTCAGATGCTTTTCGTTGTCCCGAGACAAAGGCGCCGAGACCCGCACGCTCAAGCAGCCGAGCGCTTGCCTCCGGCCCAAGTTCGACCTTCCGAACCCAGACGCTCACTGATGAGCGCGAGACTCTGAGCTCACGCTCGATCTCCCCGATCGACCAACCCTCTGCCCGAAGTTCGCGCGCTCGCGCTTGTTCCGCCGTTTTCAAGTCAGAAAACATACCGACGGTTTCGGACGGAACGAAAGCGGGCGGCGGGAATCGGACCCGCGTATCTAGGGTGGAAACCTAGCGCTCTACCATTGAGCTACGCCCGCGGGCGTACCGAGGGTAGCGCGAAGCCTTAGACGACTTCTTCGAACCGCTCGAGATCGTGCGCGTGCAGTCCGATCTCGCCCGCTTCGAGCGCAGCTTTCACGTCACGCGCGAGCTTGCGCGCCTCGGTCTCCTGCTCCGGCTCGAGCGCGGTGCTCATGCTCGCGATCACCGACCGCCCTTCGATGAGCTGGATGTCGACGGTGGTCAGCTGGCTCTTGTCGTCGAAGTAGGGATCGTCCGGGACGCCGACCCAGACAGTGACGGTGCCGCCGCCTGGAAGGGCCGCGTGCTCGATGACGGGGCTTGTGCGCAGAGTCATAGCCAGGAAGCTAACAACGTCCGACCTCCCGGCGAAGCTCTGTGGGATGACCGCCCAGCGAGTGGTCGAGTTTCGGTCGCGCACGGTTGTGCGGACGCTGCTGATGGTTGTGGCGTTCGCGTTGACCCTGGAGGTCGTCTGGATCGCGCGACACGTGATCACGTGGATCGTGATTGCGCTCTTCCTTGCGCTCGCGCTCGATCCGTTCGTCCGCTGGATCGAGCAGCGCGGGCATCTCGGCCGCGGCCCCGCGATCGGCGTCGCGTACCTCGTCGTGCTCGTCGGGATCGGGCTCATCGGCTGGACGTTCATCCCGAAGCTCATCGACGAGGTGAACGGGTTCGTCCAGGCGCTGCCGGACTACGTGCACCAGCTCACGCACGGCCGCGGGCGGCTTGGCTTCCTCGAGCGCAAGTACCACATCGTCGAGAAGGTTCAAGAACAGGTGAAGAAGGGCGGCGCGACGCGCGTGCTCGGACTCTCCGGCGCGGCGATCTCGGTGACGAAGAGCATCATCTCGATCGTCGCCGCGATCGTCACGATCGTCTTCCTCACGTTCTTCATGCTGCTCGAAGGCCGCGCTTGGGTTGAGCGCTTCTACTCGCTGCTGCCGGCGTCGTCGCAGCCGCGCTGGCGCCAAGTCGGCCACGACATCTATCGCACGGTGGGCGGCTATGTCACCGGCAACATCCTGATCAGCCTGATCGCAGGTGCCAGCAACACCGTCGTGCTGCTGATCATGGGCGTGCCGTATGCGGTTGCGCTCGGCGTGCTCGTTGCGTTCCTCGACTTGATCCCGCTGGCGGGCGCGACGGTCGCCGGCATCATCGTTGCGCTCGTCGCGTTCCTGCACTCGGTACCTGCGGGCATCGTGGTCGTCGTCTTCTTCGTCGTCTACCAGCAGATCGAGAACCACATTCTTCAACCGGTCATCTACGGCAGGACGGTGCAGCTCTCGCCGCTTGCCGTGTTGGTCGCGGTGCTTGTCGGCGCCGAGCTCGCAGGAATCATCGGCGCGCTCGCCGCAATCCCGGTCGCGGGTGCGCTGCAGGTGGTCATTCGCGACCAGCTCGCGCATCGCCGGCAGCCGGCCGCCGTGGTCGATGTGCCTCCCGGCGTAGGACCTCCGGTCCCGGGAACGTAGGCCACCCGGTCCTGCGGATGCGCCGTCCGGCGGATTGTCCCGGATGCCGCTGCAGCCGATGCTCGGCACATGCGTTCCCTGCGCTCGTTTGTTCTCACGTTTGCTGCGGCTGCTTTGCTGTCGGCGTTCGCCGTCGCGCCCGTCGCGTCGCCGGCGCACGCGAAGGGCAATTCGTCACTCGCCGCGCTGCAGACGGGTGTGCTCACGCAGCTGAACCTGATCCGCCGGCTGCACGACCTGACGCCGCTGAAGCTCAGCTCCGACCTCAACGCCTCGGCAACGCAGCACACGCGCGAGATGGGCGACGACGGCTACTTCCAGCATCCGTCCTTCGACGGCACGTTGTTCTGGAAGCGCATCCAGACCTACTACAGCTCGTCGGGTTACGGCTACTGGTCGGTGGGCGAGAACCTGCTCTGGTCGTCGCCGAACGTCGACGCGCTCGATGCTGCGCGGCTCTGGATGAACTCGCCCGAGCACCGCGCGAACATCCTCGATCCGCGCTGGCGCGAGATCGGAATCTCGGCGATGCATTTCGCAGCGGCGCCCGGAACGTACGGCGATCGGCCGGTGACGATCATCACCACCGACTTCGGCATCCGCCGCTAGGAAACGCGGTCAGGCGGCTAAGAGCGCGCCCGGGAGGATTCGAACCTCCGACCCACGGCTTAGAAGGCCGTCGCTCTGTCCACTGAGCTACGGGCGCCAGCTCCGAAGAGTAGAGGGATGGTCGCAGCCTGAACGGCCAGCGCCGCGGCGAGCGCGCATCCGAACGCGGCGCCCGTGCCGACCCGGGGCAGCGTGATCGCGAGCACACAGTAGAAGGCGACGAACGAGAAGAGGCCGAAGAGCAGCCCGCGCAGAACCTGGCGTGCCTCGGCGGCACCGTGGCTGCGATGCGCGAACGCCGCCATCACGACGCTGTACAGCGGATACACCGCGAGCAATCCGCTCAGACGCGGGCCGAACGTCGTCGCGAGCGCGGTGAGCGCGAGCAGGAATGCGGTCGTCACGACGGCGCGCGCCGGCAGATCCCAGCGCGACGGCAGCACCTCGTCGTCGACCGGCGGGCCGCCGTGAACGAGCGCCAGGCCGATGGCGAGTGCACCGACCGCGCACGCGGCGAGCAGCAGGATCACCTCCGGACGTAGACCGACGGACAGCGACTCGAGCACGCCGGCGACGGCCGCGAAACCGGTCGATCCCGTGAGCACCGCGACCTGCCAGCTGTGCCTCGAGCCGAAGACGTAACCGAGACAGAACCCAACCTCGGCGATCGCTCCGCCGAGTGAACCGGTTGCCGCATGTGCGGCGAAGCGATGCCCATGCTCGATGGCGAAGATCAGTGCGATCGGTCCCGACGTGAGCGGCAGGCCGATGAACCACCCCGACACCGCGCGCCCGAACCGTCGCCCGGCGAGAGTCGCAGCGACCATGATCGTCGGGGTCAGCAGCAACTTCAGGGCGAGCACAGCCATGTGGCCAGTCTGCCGACTACCATGGCCGACGCACGGTGGCAGTAGCTCAGTTGGTAGAGCCCCGGGTTGTGGTCCCGGTGGTCGCGGGTTCGAGTCCCGTCTGCCACCCTCTTGCTCGATTAACGTAGATCTGCTCGGCCCCGTAGCTCAGAGGACAGAGCGGGAGCCTTCGAAGCTCCGTGCGCAGGTTCGATTCCTGCCGGGGCCGCTCATCTCCCGGCGCGCGCCGCGTTCAGCGCGAACTTCGTCGCCGCGCGCCCGAGCTTCTGCGCGTCGGCCACGACCTGCTCGAGCGCCGACGCGAACCATTCGATGTCGTCCTCGCCGATCGTCAACGGCGGCAGGCCTTTCACGACGTTGATGTTGTGGCCGGCGACCTGGCTGAGGATTCGGTGCTCCGCGAAGAGCGGGACGACGACGAGCTGCGCGAAGATGCCGCGCTGCGCGCGCTCGAGCACCTTCCACGTCGTCGAACCGGGATCGCCGAACTCGATCGCCCACATCAACCCGAGCCCGCGCACGTCCTTCACCACCGGCGAGCGCTCGACCAGCGGCGACGTTCGCGCCAGCAACAGTTCTCCAAGCCGCGCCGACTCGGCGACAAGATTGCGATCGTCGAGCTCGCGCAGAGTCGCGAGCCCCGCGGCGCACGCAAGATCGTTCGGCGCGAACGTCGACCCGTGGCTGAATGCGTGCTCGAGCGAGTCGAACACCGCGTCGTACACGGCGTCGCTCATCAGCAGCGCACCCGTCGGCACGTAGCCGCCCGACAGCGACTTCGCGACCGGCATCAGGTCGGGCTGCAAGCCCCAATGCTCCGACGCGAACAGCTTTCCCGTGCGGCCGAAACCGGTCTGCACCTCGTCGACGCAGAACAGGGTCCCGTAGCGGCTGCACAGCGTCTGCGCGGCCGGGAGGTAGTCGTCCGGCGGGAAGAACAGGCCGTGGCCGATCACCGGCTCGGTGATGAACACTGCGACGTCTTCGCGACGTAGCTCGGCTTCGAGCCGCTCCAAATCCCCGAAAGGCACCCGGGCGATGTCGGGGAGGTACGGGCCGAAGCGTCCGGTGAACGCCGCGTCGCCGGCGACCGACAGCGAGCCGAGCGTCAAACCGTGGAAGCCGTGCTCGACGCAGACCAGACGGCGGCGCTTCGTCGCCGCGCGGCCGAGCTTGAGCGCGGCCTCGACCGACTCGGTGCCGCTGTTCGTGAAGAGCGCCTTGCCGATCGACGCCGGCGCGCGTCCGACCAGCTCTCGGGCCAGGATCGGCGAGAGCGGTGACACACCCATCTGCGGCGCGCTCGGCGTCTGCAGCTCCATCGCCTCGGCGATCCACGCTGCGACGCGCCGGTTGTTGCGCCCCACGTTGAACATCCCGAAGCCGCCAAGCCAGTCGAGGTAGCGATTGCCGTCGGCGTCCCAGAGATACGCGCCCTCGCTGCGCGCCCATTCCCGGTCGAAGCCGATCGTCCGCAGCACCCGCACCAGCTGCGGGTTCACGAACTCGGCGAACTCCTCGAGCGTCGTCCCACGGTGCGTTTCGAGTAGATCGGAGAGCTCTCCCGCCATGAGTTTCAAGGCTACGCTGACGCGACGCGGGCGTGGCGGAATTGGTCTACGCGCCAGGTTTAGGTCCTGGTGGGCTTCGGCCCTTGGGGGTTCGAGTCCCTCCGCCCGCATCCCTCGATCGAGTACCTTCGTTGCCAATAGTTAGCGGTGCCAGTAGCGTGTCCGCCGCGATGGTCTCGGTGCTTCTTGTGGAGGACGACACGCTCGTTCGGCACGTCGTCACGACGATGCTGGAGGTCGCCGGGCACCAGGTGGTCGGGGCCGGGTCGCCTCGCGAAGCCCGCGCTGCGGTGGCGGGTGCGGATGAGCCTTTCGACCTGATCGTCGCCGACGTGCGGTTGCCGGAGCTGCCGGGGCCCGAGCTCGTCGCCGAGCTCCGGCTGCTCCAGCCGCGCGCGCAATGCCTCTACATCTCGGGGTACGGCTACGAGGCGCCTGAAGTCGCCGATCTCGATGCGCCATTGCTCGCGAAGCCGTTCACGGGCAGCGACCTGAGCGCAAAGATCGACCAGCTGTTCTCCTAGTTCGGATTGTTCGCGAACGCAACAACGGTGTCTTCGGCGGTTAGAACCGAAAACGGTTTAGTCCAGGAACGTCACGACGTCGCCAAGCGGCGCGCGTTCCTTCGCGGGCGGCTCGCTGATCGCCGGCCCGAGGTGAATCAGCGACACGACCTGCTCGGCTGCGTCTAGGCCGAGCAGCGCGCGAATCTCGGGCTCCTGCAACAGCCTCGGTGTGCGCCAGTACGACGCAAGACCTCTCGCTGTCGCTCCGAGCAATATCGCGTAGACCGCGCATGCGGTCGCGAGCAGGTCCTCCGCGTCGGTGTGCGGATCGCCGCTGAGCATCGCGGTCGCGAGCACGAGCGTCGGCGCGCGGCGCAGCTTCACCGCGCTCTTCTCGCCTGCGGCCGCGTACAGGCGCTCGCGCGTCTGCGGGCCGAGCACGCGAAAGCGCCACGGCTGCGTCAGGTGATGGTTCGGCGCGTGACGTGCGAGGTCGAGCAATTCGCGCAGCGTGGCATCGTCGACAGCCTCAACGCCGAACTGCTTGTGCGTACGGCGGCTCCGAATGGCGGTTTCGAGCTCCACGCGTCGCACGGTAGCCGTCTGCTCTAATGGCTCGACGGTGCAGCCCGCGATCGAGCAGCTCGGCCCGGACAGGGTCCGCCTCACCGTCGACGTTCCGGCGCACGACGTGCATCACGCCGTCGAGCATGCGGCGTCCGACCTCGCGCAGTCCGCGCGCATCCCCGGCTTTCGAAAAGGGAAGGTGCCGATGCCGGTGCTCGTGAAGCGGCTCGGCAAGGAGGCGATCTACAGCGAGGCGGTCGAGAGTCACATCGGCGGCTGGTTCTGGAACGCCGCCGCGCGCGCACGACTCAACCCGGTTGCGATGCCCGAGTACCAGTACGAACTGCCGGACGGCGACGGCGCCGACTGGAAGTTCACCGCGACCGTCGAAGTGCAGCCGAAGCCGGAGCCCGCCGACTGGACGACGCTCGAAGTCCCGCGCGACGTCGTCGACCTTCCGGAAGAAGCAGTGCAGGCGGAGCTGCAGGCGGTGCAGTCGACCGCTGCAGAACTGACGCCGGTGGACAGCCGTCCCGCGCAGGACGGCGACGTCGCCGTCGTCGACCTGCTCTCCGAAGACGGCAGCGCGCAGCGCGACTACGTCGTCGAGCTCGGTTCGAACCGGCTCGTCGAAGAAATCGAGAACGGCCTGCGCGGCCTCTCCGCCGGCGAGCAGCGCGAGATCGCATACGAGCTCGCCGACGACAGCAATCGCAAAGCGACGGTCGTGCTGAAGAAGCTGTACGAAAAGGTGTTGCCGCCGTTGGACGACGCCGTCGTTGCGAAGACCAGTGAGTTCGACACTCTCGACGAATTGCGGTCCGACGTCGAGAAGCGACTGCGCGAGCAGATCGACGACGAAATCGAAGGACGCTTCCGTGCCGCTGCAGCCGACGAGCTCGTCAAGGCGACGAACTTCACCCCGCGCGGTCCGCTCGTCGAAGCGCGCACACGCGAGTTGCTGAACGGGCTGGCCCGCCAGCTCGAGGCGCGCGGCATCGACGCGAACGCGTACTTCCAGCTCACGAGCCAGACGCCCGAGCAGCTCGAGCAGCGTCTGCGCGCCGAGGCGACGCAGTCGGTTGCGCGCGAGCTCGTGCTCGAGGCGGTCGCGGACAAGCTCGGCCTCCAGGTCACCGACGACGAGATCCGCGAGGAGCTGCGTGAGGCGGGCGAGCCGGAAGAGGAGATCGAGGAGTTCATCGTCCAGGGCGGGGCCGACCGCGTCCGCGACGACCTCAGGCTGAAAAAGGCGCTGGACAAGGTCGCCGCCGAGGTGAAACCGATCGCCCGCGAGCTGCACGACGCACGTGAGAGCATTTGGACGCCGGAGCAGGAGCAACCGGCAGTCGAGCAGAAGATCTGGACCCCCGGCAGCAAGGAGAGATCATGACGAGCCCGAGCAACTACCACGTGCCTATGGTCGTCGAGCAAACGTCGCGCGGCGAGCGTGCGTTCGACATCTACTCGCGGCTGCTCTCCGAGCGCATCATCTTCCTCGGCACCCCGATCGACGATGTGATCGCGAACCTCGTCATCGCCCAGCTGATCCATCTCGAGTCCGAAGACCCGGACAAGGACATCCACATGTACATCAACTCGCCGGGCGGGTCGGTGTATTCGGGTCTCGCGATCTACGACACGATGCAGTACGTCAAGCCCGACGTGAACACGACGTGCGTCGGCATCGCGATGAGCATGGGCTCGCTGCTCCTTGCCGGGGGCGCGAAAGGGAAGCGGACGGCGCTGCCGAACTCACGAATCCTGATCCATCAGGTGTCCGGCGGGTTCCAGGGGCAGGGCACCGACATCGAGATCCAGGCCCGCGAGGTGATCGGCCTCAAGCGGCGCCTGGAGGAGATCTACTCGAACCACACCGACAAGAGCCAGGAAGACATTTCCCGCGATATGGAGAGAGATTTCTTCATGAGCCCGGAGGAAGCAGTGGACTACGGCATCATCGATTCCGTCATCGCCCACCGGGACGCCGCCCGCACGGAGGCGGCGGCCTAGGCAAACGCCTGCAAACGGGGTAAAAGGAAACGACGATGGCGCGCGCGAGTGAAGGCAACGAGCAGCTCCTCTGCAGCTTCTGCGGGAAGTCGCAGCGCCAGGTCAAGAAGCTCATCGCTGGCCCGGGCGTCTACATCTGCGACGAGTGCATCGATCTCTGCAACGAGATCATCGACGAGGAGCTGACGGCTCCGAGCACGCTCGACCTCGACAACCTGCCGCGGCCGAAAGAGATCTACGCCGAGCTGAACGACTACGTCGTTTCGCAGGAAGAGGCGAAGCGCACGTTGTCGGTCGCCGTCTACAACCACTACAAGCGCGTGCAGATGGGCGCCGAAGACGGCGACGTCGAGCTGCAGAAGTCGAACATCATGCTGCTCGGCCCCACCGGCTGCGGCAAGACGCACCTCGCGCAAACGCTCGCGCGCATCCTCAACGTCCCGTTTGCGATCGCCGACGCAACCGCGCTCACCGAGGCCGGTTACGTGGGCGAGGACGTCGAGAACATCCTCCTCAAGCTGATCCAGGCGGCCGACTTCGACATCAAGAAGGCCGAGACGGGGATCATCTACATCGACGAAGTCGACAAGATCGCGCGCAAGGCGGACAACCCGTCGATCACGCGCGACGTGTCGGGCGAAGGCGTGCAGCAGGCGCTGCTGAAGATCCTCGAAGGCACGGTTGCCTCGGTGCCGCCGCAGGGTGGTCGCAAGCATCCGCACCAGGAGTTCCTGTCGATCGACACGACGAACATCCTGTTCATCTGCGGCGGGGCGTTCGCCGGCCTCGACAAGATCATCGCCAAGCGTGTCGGCAAGAACGCCGTCGGTTTCGGGCGTGAGATCTCGGCGAAGCGCGATGCGGAAAGCGCAGAGCTGCTCGGCGACGTGATGCCGGAAGATCTTTTGAACTTCGGGTTGATCCCGGAGTTCGTCGGCCGCCTGCCGGTCGTCAGCGCGGTGCATCAGCTCCAGCGCGAAGACCTCGTTCAGATTCTCACCGAGCCGAAGAACGCGCTCGTCGCGCAGTACCAGCGCTTCTTCAACTACGACAACATCGATCTAGTGTTCACCGACGACGCGCTGTGGTCGATCGCCGACCGTGCGCTCGAGCGTGAGACCGGCGCACGTGGTCTGCGTTCCATCATCGAGAACGCGCTGCTCGACGTCATGTTCGAGCTCCCGTCGCGGAAGGACGTCTCCAAGTGCGTCATCACCAAGGAGACGATCGAGAAGGGGCTCAAGCCGACGCTCGTGACGAGCGCCGGCAACGATGTCGGCGAGCTGGACGACATCGTCGAAGAGTCCGCCTAAGTATTCGTGCAAGTCGGCGACGTCTATGGGCCGTCGAGCTGGATCGAGATCCCGCAGTCGCGGATCAATGCGTTCGCGGACGCGACCGACGACCACCAGTGGATCCATGTCGATCCCGAGAAGGCAAAAGACGGCCCGTTCGGCACGACGATCGGGCACGGCTACCTGACGCTGTCGTTGCTGCCGGTCGCGTCGTACGAAGTGATCCCGCGGCAGGGCGGCATGTCGATCAACTACGGCCTGAACAAAGTGCGCTTCCCGTCGCCCGTGCCCGTCGACTCGCGCTTGCGCGCGACGTTCGAGGTGAAAGAGATCGACGAGCAGGACTGGGGCGGGCAGGCCACGATGCAGGCGACGGTCGAGCGCGAGGGCGGCGACAAGCCGGTCTGCGTCGCCGAGATCGTCTTCCGCTACTACAGCTAGGCCGCGCCGGGGGACAGGCACGTACCTGTCCCCAAGGTGTCCCCTTGGATCCAAGGTCGGGCGATTCTGGGTTTACCGTCCGCCCATAGTGGTATTTAGGATCCGAAATCGCCGTTTCCGAGGCTAGGAGGGGAGATGGACGTGCAGAGCCGGATCCAGGAACAGGCACGGCAGCTCGAAACGCAGTGGGCCGACGACGAGCGCTGGGTCGGGATCCAGCGCACGTACGGCGCGGAGGAGGTCGTGCGCCTGCGCGGCTCTGTCGTGCCCGAGTGCACGCTTGCCCGTCTCGGAGCGGAGCGCCTTTGGCGCCTGCTGACGCAACCTGGTTACGTCAACGCGCTCGGCGCGCTGACTGGAGGCCAGGCGGTGCAGATGGTGCGCGCCGGCCTGCAGGCGATCTACCTCTCCGGCTGGCAGGTCGCGGCCGACGCGAACCTCGCGGCGGCGACGTACCCCGACCAGAGCCTCTACCCGGCGAACTCGGTGCCGCAGGTCGTGCGCCGCCTGCACAACGCGCTCATGCGCGCCGACCAGATCGACTGGAGCGAAGGACGCAACGGGACGGAATGGCTCGCGCCGATCGTCGCCGACGCCGAAGCGGGCTTCGGTGGGGCGCTGAATGCGTACGAGCTGATGCGCGGGATGATCGAAGCCGGCGCCGCCGGCGTGCACTACGAAGACCAGCTCGCGTCCGAGAAGAAATGCGGCCATCTCGGCGGCAAGGTGCTCGTGCCGACGTCGCAGTTCATCCGCACGCTGACGGCAGCGCGGCTCGCCGCCGACGTGCTGAACGTGCCGGCCGTCCTCGTCGCACGCACCGATGCGCTCAGCGCAACGCTGATCACGTCGGACGTCGACGACGCGGATGCACCATTTGTCACCGGCGAGAGAACAGCCGAGGGGTTCTATCGCGTCACCGACGGCCTCGACGCCGCCATCGCACGGTCGCTCGCCTACGCGCCATACGCCGATGTGCTCTGGTTCGAGACGTCGACGCCCGACCTGGGCGAGGCACGCGAGTTCGCGCAGGCGATCCACGACCGTCACCCGCGCAAGCTGCTCGCCTACAACTGCTCGCCGTCGTTCAACTGGAAGAAGGCGCTCTCGGACGAGCAGATCGCCGGCTTCCAGCAGCAGCTCGGCGACTGGGGCTACGCCTTCCAGTTCATCACGCTCGCCGGTTTCCACCAGCTGAACGCCGGCATGTTCGAGCTCGCCCGCGGCTACCGCGACCGCGGGATGAGCGCCTACGTCGAGCTCCAGCAGCGCGAGTTCGCCATGGAGGACGACGGCTACACCGCGACGCGTCACCAGAGGGAGGTCGGTGCGGGATACTTCGACCAGGTGATGCAGGCAGTAGCCAAGGAGTCGTCGACCCTCGCGCTGAAGGGCTCGACGGAAGAGCAGCAATTCGCGGCGTAGACGTCGACGTCCTGTCTCCGGAGGCGCTCGGTTTCGTCGAGCGCCTCCACCGCGAGCTGAACCCGGAACGGGAGCGGCTGCTTGCCGTGCGCAAGGAGCGCGAAGGCACGCGGCCGTCGTTCGTGTCTGCACCGGAGGAGTTCACCGTTGCGCCTGCGCCGTCTGCGCTGCAAGACCGGCGCGTCGAGATCACCGGCCCGGTCGAGCGCAAGATGATGATCAACGCGCTCAACTCCGGGGCGCGCGTCTTCATGGCGGACTTCGAGGACGCGAACTCCCCGACCTGGGAGAACGTCGTCGACGGCCAGCGCAACGTGCACGACGCCGTCCGCCGCACGATCAGCCTCGATACGGGCGAGAAGAGCTACACGCTGAATGACGAGATCGCGACGCTCGTCATCCGCCCGCGCGGTTGGCATCTTGTCGAGCGCCATCACCTCGTCGACGGCAATCCGATCAGCGGCTCGCTCTTCGACTTCGGCTTGACCGTCTTCCACAACGCGCGGGAGCAACTCGAGCGCGGCAACGGGCCGTACTTCTACTTGCCAAAACTGGAGTCGCACGAGGAAGCGCGGCTCTGGGCGCGGGCGTTCGCGATCGCCGAGGACGAGCTCGGGTTGCCGTCTGGGTCGATCAAGTGCACGGTGCTGATCGAGACGATCCTCGCGGCGTTCGAGATGGACGCGATCCTCTACGAGCTGCGCGACCACTCGTGCGCGCTGAACGCAGGCCGCTGGGACTACATCTTCAGCTGCATCAAGAAGACGGGCGCGCTGCTGCCCGACCGCGCGCAGGTGACGATGACCGTGCCGTTCATGCGCGCGTACACCCAGCTGCTCGTGAAGATCTGCCACGACCGCGAGGCGCATGCGATTGGCGGCATGGCGGCGTTCATCCCGTCGCGGCGCGATCCTGAGGTGAACCGCATCGCGCTCGAAAAGGTCGGCGACGACAAGCGGCGCGAGGCGGGCGACGGCTTCGACGGCACCTGGGTCGCGCATCCGGATCTCGTGCCGGTCGCGATGCAGGAGTTCGACGCGGTGCTCGGCGACAATCCGAACCAGGTGAGCCGCAAGCGCCCCGACGTGAACGTGACGGAAGCGCAGCTGCTCGACTTCGACATACCCGGCGGCGAGATCACCGACGACGGTCTGCGCGTCAACACGAGCGTCGGCGTGCGCTACCTCGATGCGTGGCTGCACGGCGTCGGCGCGGCGGCGATCGACAATCTGATGGAAGACGCGGCGACGGCGGAGATCTCGCGTGCGCAGATCTGGTCGTGGGTGCAGTCCGGTCGCTTCGACGAGCAGCGGGTGCGCGACGAGATCGCGCAGATCGACGCTGGTGACGAAGCGAAGGCGGTGTTCGCAGACGTCGCGCTGTCGGTGCCCTTCAAGGAGTTCCTCACCCCCACGGCGTACGAGCACTTGTCATGACCCTCGAAAGCACCAAAGCCGACGACATCGCCGTCCTGATCGAGGAGGCGATCGTCTCGGGCGAGCTCGCACCGGGATCGGTGCTGCGGCAAGAGCAGCTGTCGGAGCGCTTCGGCGTTTCGCGCACGCCTGTGCGCGAAGCGTTGCGCCGGCTCGCGGCGCTCGGCCTCGTCGACTTCATCCCGAACCGCGGCGTGCGCGTGCGCACGCTGTCGCACGAAGAGCTGCGCGAGGCGTTTCTCGTGCGCGCCGCGCTCGAGTCGCTCGTCACCGAGCTCGCCGCGCAGAAAATGACACAAGAGGATTTGGTCCAATTGGAAGAGTGCGAGCGCCGCTTCGCGCGCCTGACGAAGGAGCTGCGTTCACGCGAGCCGGGCGGCGACCGGCGCGCGGTGATGTCGGACTGGATGCGCGCGAACCACGCGTTCCACGATGTGCTCTATGGCGTCGCGAACGTGCCTTACATCGAGTCGGTGGCGAAGTCGGCGCGGCGCACATTCTCCGGGCCTGCAGTCTGGGCGCCCGTCGACGAGGAGCTCGACCGCCTCTACGAGCGCAACCAGGCCGAGCACACGGCGATCCGCCAGGCGCTCGCAGCGCACTCCATCAAAGGGGCCGCCGAGCTCGCGCGCGAGCACGTAATGCACTCGTTCGTCCTGCTGCAGACCATCCTCGAACATGTCGGCCCGCGCGATCGGGTAAAATCGCACGCATAGTCGCTCGCTAGCCCCCACCGGACGATGGAACCCCGCTATGAACCGGGCGGTGCTGAGGCGCGCTGGCAGCAGACATGGGAGGCCGAAGGCCTCTACAACGCCGACCCGGATCCGTCGCGCACGCCGTACGTCGACTGCCATCCGCCGCCGAACGTCACCGGCCGTCTGCACATCGGCCATGCGCTGAACCTTTCCGTCGGCGACCTGCTCATTCGCTGGAAGCGGATGCAGGGCTTCAACGTGCTCTTCCAGCCGGGCTTCGACCATGCAGGCATCTCGACGCAGAACGTGCTCGAGAAGGTGCTGATCGAAGAAGGAACGTCGCGGCAAGAGCTCGGTCGCGAGGCGTTCCTCGAGCGCGTGTGGGCGTGGCTGCACGAGTACGGCGGCAAGATCATCGACGACTACCGCAAGATCGGCGCGTCGCTCGATTACCGGCGCGCGCGCTTCACGATGGACGACGCGTACGTGCGCGCGGTGATGCGGTTCTTTGTGCACCTCTACAACCGTGGCTGGATCTACCGCGCGAACCGCATCATCAATTGGTGCCCGTACCACGAGACGTCGCTCTCCGACCTCGAGCTCGAGCACGAGGACGTCGACGACGCGCTCTCGACGATCCGCTATCCGCTTGCCGACGGCAGCGGGCACATCGCGATCGCGACGGTGCGGCCCGCGACGATCCCCGCCGACGTCGCAGTCGCAGTGCATCCGGACGACGAGCGCTACAAGCATCTCGTCGGGCGCGAGGTGATCGTGCCGTGGACGGAGAAGCGTGTGCCGATCATCGCCGACGACCGCGTCGAGCTGGACTTCGGTACCGGCGCGCTGAAGGTCACACCCGCGCACGATCAGAAGGACTTCGACATCGGACGTGCGCACGGTCTCGACGAGCCGTCGGTGATCGGCCCCGACGGCCGCGTCACCGCCGAAGGGCTCGAAGGTCTGACGCAGGACGAGGCGGCGCAGAAGATCCTCGACTGGTGCAAGGAACGCGGCCTGCTCGAGAAGCGCGAGCACTATCGTCATTCGGTCGCGTTCTGCGCGCGCTGCCACTCGCGCATCGAGCCGCGCATCTCGCTCCAGTGGTGGTGCGCGATGGAGGAGATCTCGAAGCGCCCGCTCGCGGAGCTGCGCAGCGAGTCGATCCAGTACCACCCGCCGAGCCAGCATCGTTTTGCAGTCGATTCGCTCGAGAACGCGCCGGACTGGTGCATCTCGCGCCAGATCTGGTGGGGGCATCAGATCCCGGCGTGGCACTGCCCGGACGGGCACATCACGGTGCAGGAAGACGAACCGAGTGCGTGCGCGGAGTGTGGCTCGACCGAGCTGACGCGCGAGTCCGACGTGCTCGACACGTGGTTCTCGTCGGCGCTTTGGCCGTTCGCGACGCTCGGCTGGCCGGACGACACACCCGACCTGCAGCAGTTCTACCCCGGCAGCGTCAGCACGACGGCGCGCGACATCATCCGCCTCTGGGAGAACCGGATGATCTTCTCGGGGCTCGAGCTGATGGGCGACAAGCCGTTCGACGACGTCGTGATCCACCCGACGGTGCTAGCGGTCGACGGGCGGCGTATGTCGAAGTCGCTCGGCAACGGAATCGACGCGTTCGAGGTGCTCGACCGTTACGGCGCCGACGCGACGCGCTACGGCCTGCTCAAGAACTCGCTCACGCAGGACGTGCGCTTCTCGTACGCGACGATCGAAGAGGGCGGCCGTCTCTCGAACAAGCTGTGGAACGCCGCGCGCTTGATCGTCACTGCGTGCGAAGGCGCGCTGCCGGCGAACGAGCCGTCGTCGATCGAGGAGCGGTGGATCCTTGCGCGGCTGTCACAGACGCAGCGTGCCGTCGAGGGGTACCTCGACACGTTCGACTTCGCGCACTCGATGGACGAGCTGTATCACGTGACGTTCGACGACTTCTGCGACTGGTATCTCGAAGCGATCAAGGGCCGGCTCTACGACGGCGATGCATCCGCGCGTGCGACGGCGACGTTCGCGCTCGAGTGGTTGCTCAAGCTTCTGCATCCCGCGATGCCGCACGTGACGGAAGAGATTTGGTCGTTCCTTCCGGCGCGCGAGACGCGGTTGATCGTCGCGGCGTGGCCGGAGGCCGGCGACACCGCGGACGCCGACGCGTTGACGCGCGTGCAGGAGCTGGCGGTGATGTTCCGCCGCTCCGGTGTCGTGCCGCCGCTCGAGGGTGACGAGAAGCGCATCTTCGACGCGGTCGTGAAGCCTGAGCGCACGAAGGCGACCGGCGACGCGGACGCGGAGCGCGAGCGGCTCCGCGGCGAGATCGCGCGCGCCGAGAAGATGCTTGCCAACGAGCGCTTTGTCGCGAACGCGCCCGCTGATGTCGTGGACGCAGAGCGCGAGAAGCTCGAGCGCTACCGCCGCGAGCTCGATGCCATCGGCGGCTGACCCGCGTCACGATCTCGCGACGTTCGCGTGACGCTTTCGTGATGGCGGCTGCCGCCAAATGCGAGATGCAGCACGGCCGGTCGACGGGCCGAAATGCAGGGGCGTTTCGATGCTCGTCTCCATTCCGTCACGGTCAAGCCACACTTCTGTGATGGCGGCTGCCGCCAATGACGACGTCGCGTGGCTCGAGTCGCTCTCGCCGTGGCCGACCGACGGTTTCGGCACCGAGCGCATGCGCGAACTGCTGGAGCGGCTCGGCAATCCGCAGCGCGCCTTCACTTCGGTGCACATCGTCGGCACGAAAGGGAAGTCGAGCGCCGCGCGCCGCATCGCCGCGACGATCGGCGGCCGCGCGTACACCTCACCGCACGTGTCGGGTTGGCACGAACGTCTGCAGACCGACCCCGGCGGCTTCGCGCGCGCGATCGCGCGCGTGCGCGCCGACGCCGAAACAGTAGGTGCAACGCAGTTCGAGACCGCCACCGCCGCCGCCTTCGCCGACTTCGCCGCGAGCGGCGTCGAGCACGCGGCGATCGAAGCAGGGCTCGGCGGCCGCCACGACGCGACGAACGTGATCGACGCGCGCGTCGTACTGCTCACCAACGTCGGGCTCGAGCACACCGAAGTGCTCGGCGACACGCGCGAAGAGATCGCACGCGAGAAGCTCGCCGTCGCCGGCCCCGACGCAATCGTTGTGCTCCCCGACCGCGAATTCGCGCATCTCGTCGCCGGCGACGTGCGTATCGGCGGTGCGCACGACGCGGCGTCCGCGTTCCTCGGCCGAGAGGTCGAGCTCGCCGAGGCGTCGCTCCCGGGCCGCCTCGAAATCAGAGAGAACGAAGTCCGCGACGGCGCGCACACGCCGGAAGCCGTCGACTGGCTGCTCGAGCGTTTGCCCGACCCGGGCGGCTACGCCGTCGTCGCATCGATCCTCGGCGACAAAAACGCCGACGGCATCCTCGAACGCCTCGCCGGAGCCGGCCCGACGCTGGTCGCCACCCAGTCGACGAACCCGCGCGCGCTACCCGCCGCAGCGGTCGCCGAGCGCGCCAAACCGTGGTTTCCCCGGGTGGAAACAGCGGCCAACCCGCACGAGGCGCTGGCCCTCGCCCGTACCCTCGCGCCACGCGTCCTCGTTACAGGCTCGCTGTATCTCCTTGCCGACCTCGCGGCTGACCAGTGAAATGCAATACATGACCCGCCCACGTGAGCGCCTCAGCGTCTTCCTATTCGCCATCGCGCTGCTTGCGCTCTTCATCGCCTTCACGTTTGCCGTGGGCTACGCAGTAGGAAGAATGCTCCTGTGATCGGCGGATTCTTCCAGTCGACGGCATGGCACCTCGTCCGCAATCTCGCCGTACTGCTCGTGATCGTGTTCTGGGCGGCGACGGTCTACTGGGTGTTCAAAGACGCGCGCCGCCGCATCAAGGATCCGGTGCTCGTGTGGGTCGCCGCCGCGATCGGACTTTTCCCGTTCCTCGGCCCGATGATCTACATGCTGTTCCGTCCGCCCGAGTACCTCGAGGATGTGCGCGAGCGTGAGCTCGAGATGCGCGCGATCGAGGAGCGGCTCGGCGACCTGCGCTGCCCGGTGTGTCGCGCCGCGATCGAAGACGACTACCTCGTCTGCCCGGTCTGCACGACGCGACTGCGCCAGCCGTGCGTCTCGTGCAGCCGCCCGCTCGAGCCCACGTGGCAGGCCTGTCCGTACTGTGAAACGCCCGTCCAGGCGAACGCAAAAACAGCCGAGACCAGCTAGCTTCCCGGGTCGTGGCAATCGAGCGCACACTCATCCTGGCGAAGCCGGACGCCGTCGAGCGGAATCTCGCCGGCGAGATCCTCGCAACCTTCGAGCGGCGCGGCCTGAAGCTGCGCGCGGCGCGCTTCGTCACCGCGAGCCGCGAAATCGGCGAGACGCATTACGCCGAGCACCGTGAGAAGCCGTTCTTCGGCGAGCTCGTCGACTTCATCACGTCGGGCCCGACGCTCGCGTTCGTGCTCGAAGGCGAAGGAGCGATCGCGACCTGCCGCATCACGATCGGCGCGACGAACCCCGCGGACGCGGCGCCAGGTTCGCTGCGCGGACGCTTCGCACTCGCGATGCCGAACAACCTCGTGCACGGCAGCGACTCGCCGGAGTCCGCCCAGCGCGAGATTGGGATCTGGTTCCCGGATGGACTGGCGTAGCGACGCTGCGAAGAACGCCGCGCAGTGGACCGAAGCCAACCGCGAGTACACCGACCGCAACGCGAACGACAACTGGGCGCTCGACGAGATCTCCTGGGGCATCTGGGGGATCGACGAATCCGAGTTGAACGTCGTCGGCGACGTGGCCGGCCTCGACGTCGTCGAGCTCGGCTGCGGCACCGCGTATTTCTCCGCCTGGCTTGCAAAGCTTGGCGCGCACCCGGTTGGCGTCGACATCACGCCCGCGCAGCTCGCAACGGCTCGTCGCTTGATGAGCGAGACGGGTATCGAGTTCCCGCTGATTGAGGCGGACGCAGGGGAGACGGGTCTGCCGAGCGCGAGCTTCGACCTTGCGATCTCCGAGTACGGCGCATCGATTTGGGTCGATCCGTACCGCTGGATCCCCGAGGCGGCGCGGCTGCTTCGTCCCGGCGGTCGGCTGATCTTCCTGCGCAACTCGACGCTCGCGACGCTCTGCGCGACCGACGATGCGACATCCGAGACGCTGCAGCGCCCGCAGTTCGGGATGAACCGCTTCGAGTGGCCCGACGGCGGCGTCGAGTTTCACGTCGCGCACGGTGAGCTGATTGACATCCTCCGCTCGAACCGGTTCGAGATCGAGCGACTGATCGAGATCCAGGCGCCGGCCGATGCGGAGACGCACAACTACTACTCGTACGTCACCGCCGAGTGGGCAAAGCAGTGGCCCACCGAAGAGATATGGGGAGCCCGGAAGAGGCAGTGAGCGGGATCTCGAACGAGGGTCCGCAGGGCGAGCTGGGCGGTTCGATCTGGGAGTCGCCCGAGCGGTGGGAGCCGCTCGCAGACGGCTCCGGGTGCCCGATATGTATGCGCGGCGAGCCGCTCGGCGTCTTGCTCGCCCGTCCGTTCTCGTGGATCTGCTCGGACGAGATGGCGATCACGCGCGGATACTTCTGCGTGGTCGCGCGACGCCATGTCGTCGAGCCGTTCGAGCTGGAAGGCGAAGAACGTGCAGGCTTCTGGGATGACGTGTTGTTCGCAGGCCAACGACTTGCCCGCGCGACTAACGCGCAGAAGATCAACTACGAGCTTCACGGCAACACGCTCCCGCATCTCCACGCGCACGTCTACGCGCGCTATCGCGGTGATCGCTTCGTCGGCGGTCCGGTCGACAACCGTGCAGCCCCGATTGCAAACGTTCCGCTCGACGAGCTGCGCCGCGCCCTCTCGTGACAGCCGTGCCCGCAGCCCCGCTGATCCTCGCGTCACGCTCGCCGCAGCGGCGCGCGATTCTCGAGCAGCTCGCAATTCCGTACGAGGTCGTGACGCCCGATTTCGAAGAGGTCGACGGCACGACGCCGCTCGAGCGCGCGGTCGGCAAGGCGCGCTCGGTCGAGTGCATCGACGAGCGCCCGGTGCTCGGCGTCGACACCGAGGTGCTTCTTGACGGCGACCTGCTCGGCAAGCCGGCCGGCGAAGAAGAAGCAGAGCGGATGCTCGAGCGTCTGGGCGGCCGCACGCACGAAGTCGTCTCTGGCCTCTGTCTGCGCACCCCCGCGTGGGAGGAGCAGCACGAGGCGACGACGCGCGTCACGTTTCGAGCGCTCACGCCGCGCGATCTCGCGACCTACGTCGCGTCGCGCGAGTGGCAGGAGCGCGCCGGCGGCTACGCGATCCAGGGCATCGGCGCCGGCCTGGTCGAGCGGATCGAGGGCGACTACCTGAACGTGGTCGGGCTGCCCGTCGCGCTGCTCGTGCGGGTGCTCGCCGACCGCTTCCCAGGCGTGTACGGCATCGGCTGAGCCCTTGACAAATACTGCTTTATCTAGTTAGCTAGATAAAGCCATGATCGAATTTCACCTCGAAAAGCGCTCCGGGGTCCCCACGTACCTGCAAGTCGTCCAGCAGGTGCGGCAGGCCGTGCGGCTCGGGATCCTGCAGCCCGGCGATCAGCTGCCGACCGTGAAAGAAGTGGTCGCACAGCTCACGATCAACCCGAACACGGTCCTGCGTGCCTACGGGCAGCTCGACATGGAAGGCCTTGTCGAGGGCCGGCGCGGTGTTGGGACGTTCGTCGCCGAGGGCGCCGCGCCGCCGCCGCCCGACGATCGCGAAGAGCTTCGTCCCGCGCTGCAGAAGTGGATCAACCGCGCGCGCTCGACCGGGCTCGACGAAGACGCCATCGCGACGATGTTCGACGACACGCTGCGTCCGCCTGCGATCTCGAGGGTCGCATGAGCGACGCTGCGATTCGCGCCGACGGGCTCGGCAAGCAGTACGGGTCGCATTGGGCGCTGCGCGACTGTGCGCTCGAGATTCCTGCGGGGTCGGTGACCGCGCTTGTCGGACCGAACGGCGCCGGCAAGACGACGCTGCTCAAGCTCGCGGTCGGGCTGACCCGTCCCAGCGAGGGGAGCATCAAGGTGCTTGGTCTCGTGCCGCGGGAAGACGAGGCGGCATTGATGCCCAGGCTCGGGTTCGTCGCGCAAGAGCACCCGCTGCACATGGGCTTCTCGGTGAAGGACACGCTGACGCTCGGACGTCGGCTCAACCCGAGCTGGAACGACGAGATCGCGCGTAAGCGCATCGACCATCTCGACATTCCTCTGGACAGAAAAGTTGGGAAGCTCTCGGGCGGCCAGCAAGCGCAGGTTGCCTTGACGCTCGCGCTCGCGAAGCAGCCGGACGTGCTGCTGCTCGACGAGCCGGTCGCGTCGCTCGATCCGCTCGCGCGGCGCGAGTTCCTCAACTCCGTGATGGAAGCTGTGAGCGAGCGCGAGATGACGGTTGTCCTCTCGTCGCACATCGTCACCGACCTCGAGCGTGTCTGCGATCACCTCATCGTCCTCTCGCACGCGCGCACGCTGCTCGCCGCGTCGATCGACCAGGTGCTCGCGAGCCACCGCTTGCTGACGGGACCGCGCGGCGGTGACGATGTCGTCTCGCGCGTGCACAGCGTCATTCGCGAGAGTCACACCGAACGGCAGACGTCGCTCGTCGTCAATGCGAACGGGCACGTGTACGAGTCGCGCTGGGAAGTGCATGAGCTCGACCTGGAAGAGATCGTGCTCGCCTATCTCGGCTATCGCGCGCTCGAGGCGGCCGAACAGTGATCTGGCTCGGCTGGCGGCTGCAACGTACGGAGACGCTGATCGCGGCAGCGCTGCTCGGACTCGTCGCGGTGGTCCTCGTACCGACAGGCATCGAGATGGCGCACGCCTACTCGACCGACGGCCTTTCACACTGCCTGGGCTTCACGAAAGGCAGCCCGACATGTGGCGATGTGATCGGTTCGTTCGAGCAGCGCTTCAGCCCGTATACGGCGCTCGTCGACTGGTTCACGCTCCTGCCCGGGCTGATCGGCGTGGTGCTCGCCGCGCCGTTCGCGCTCGAGCTCGAGCGCGGCACGCAACGGCTCGCATGGACGCAGAGCATCACCCGTCGTCGCTGGGTCACGACCAAGCTGGGACTCGCGGTCGGCTCGACCGCGATCGTGGCGTCGGCCCTGATCCTGGTGCTGGTCTGGTGGCGTCAGCCGTTGGTCAAGCTCGACGGCCGAATGGACGGCGGCGCCTACGACTCCCAGGGCGTCGTCATCCTCGGTTACGCGCTGTTCGCGCTCGGTCTCGCGCTCGCGATCGGCGCCGTGTGGCGTCGCGCGATCCCGGCGGTGATGGTTTCGTTCGTCGGCTATTTCGTCGCGCGAATCTTCTTCGACACCTGGCTCCGCAAGCGGATCGCTTCGCCTTCCTCGCTCACCTGGCGGGCGAGCGATCGCGACCCCTTGCAGCTGTTTCACTCGTGGGTCATCTCGGAGGGGCCGAGCGACAGCCACGGTCACTTCCTTGGCCACATCAAAGTGTTCTGCGCGCCCGGGCAGGGTGTGTGCGCGTTTCCGAAACGACCTGACTACATGCACGCCCTGTACGTCCCGGCGAGCGACTTCTGGTCGCTACAGCTCGTCGAGTTCGGAATGTTCGCCGGCATCGCGCTTGCGTTGATCGCGTTCGCGGGCTGGTGGACGCTATACCGCGAGTAACGCGATCCCCGCGAACACGAGCACGGAGCCTGCGAGTCGCACGCGTGACACGCGCTCCGACAACACACGCGCAGCGAGTGCAGTTGCGATGACGACGCTCAACGAACGCACTGCGAGCACCGATGCCGCGCTGCCGTGTCGCAACGCGAGCAGTCCGAGAACGAACGAGCCGAGATTCGCAATCGCTGCCGCGACGATCGGCCAACCGATCGCTGCGCGAATCTTCCGCGCACCGACGAGCGGCGGATAGATCAGACAGGGACCGGCGAGCGTGAGCACGAAGTACGTCAAAGCGTTCGCTCGATGAATGCCGACACGGTCGACGAGCGTGTACGCGGCGATCGTCGTCGCGATCGTCGCAGTGAGCAGCAGTGCCAGCGCATCTCCCCTCGCGCCGATGCCGCGAACGCCGACCACACCGACGCCGACGAGCGCGACGCCCGCAACCTCAGTCGCCGAAACGCCGTGCCCAAGCGCGACTGCGGCGAACCCGAGCGCGAGCACGGGGGCGAGGCCGCGCGTCAGGGGGTAGACGAACGAGACCTCGCCGCCGCGATACGCGAGCGCCAAGGCGATCACGTACACCACTTCGAGCAACGTCGACGCGAGCGCCCACGGCCAGACCGACGCATCGGCGTGCCACCAGATCACGGCGAACGGCAGCGCGAGCGCGACGGACACGAGAAACGTCGCCGCCGTCGCCGCCTGAACGTCGCGCGCCCGCCCGAGGATGAGGTTCCACACCGCATGCAGAACGGCGGAGCCCAACGCAAGCGTCAGTGCAGAGAGCGGCAAGCTACAGTTGGTCGCCGGTCGACATGGGCATCTTCAATTACCTCACAGGCTTCGGCGGTCGCGACATGGCGGTCGACCTCGGCACCGCCAACACGCTCGTGTATGTCCGCGGTCGTGGCATCGTTCTCTCCGAGCCGTCGGTCGTCGCGATCGACCAGCGTTCCGGCGAAGTGCACGCGGTCGGCCTCGAGGCAAAGCGCATGCTCGGCCGCACCCCGGGAACGATCAGCGCGATCCGCCCGTTGAAGGACGGCGTCATCGCGGACTTCGACGTGACCGAGCAGATGTTGCGCCATTTCATCCAGAAGGTGCACCAGCATCGCTTCGCGCATCCGCGCGTCGTCGTGTGCGTCCCGTCCGGTGTTACCGGCGTCGAGAAGCGTGCTGTCGAAGAAGCGACGCTCTCCGCGGGCGCGCGCAAGGCGTACTTGATCGAAGAGCCGATGGCCGCCGCAATCGGTGCAGGTCTTCCCGTCGCCGAACCGACCGGGAACATGATCGTCGACATCGGCGGCGGCACAACGGAAGTCGCAGTTATCTCACTCGGCGGCATTGTCGTGTCACAGTCGTTGCGCGTCGGCGGCGACGAGATGGACGAAGCGATCATCAATCACATCAAGCGCGAGTACAAACTTCTCATCGGCCAGCAGACCGCGGAAGAGATCAAGCTCGAAGTCGGCTCCGCGTTCAACCTCAAAGAAGAAGTGCAGGCTGAGGTACGCGGGCGCGACATGCTGACCGGCCTGCCGAAGACCGTGATCCTCTCGAGCGAAGAGGTACGGCATGCGCTGGAAGAGCCGGTGAACCAGATTCTCGATGCAATCAAGTCGACGCTCGACAAGACCCCGCCTGAGCTTGCCGCGGACATCATGGATCGCGGAATCGTGCTCGCCGGCGGCGGCGCGCTGTTGCAGGGCCTCGACGACCGCCTTCGTCACGAGACGCACATGCCGGTGCACCTCGCGGAGTCCCCGCTGACCTGCGTGGCCGTCGGATCGGGGCGCAGCCTCGAGGAGTTCGACGCGATTCACCGCAGCGCGCGGGCGCGCTCGCGCTCCCGCAACGGCCGTTATTAGACGGGCTTAAGACCGTCTTCGAAAAGCCCGGGTAGACTCGGTTCGCACTGTGCCTCGCAACCGGACCGTCCGCCTTGCGGTCTTGGGCTCCTCCGTCCAACGTGCCGCCGCCTCCGGCTATCCATCGAACCGCTCCAGCGCGCTGCGCCGGCGGATCATCGTGGGTGGCCTGGTGTTGGTGTCGCTCGTCCTGATCACCGTTTCGTTCCGCTCGTCGGCACTCGACGGCGTGCAAGGCACCGGCGCCCAGATCCTCCGGCCGTTCGAGGTCGCCGCGAACCGCGTCGCCGCTCCGTTCCGCGACACGGTCAACTGGTTCCACGGGCTGATCAATGCGAAGTCCGAGAACGCGAAGCTGCGGCGCGAGAAGGAAGCGCTGCAGCAGCAGCTGATCAACGACGAGCAAGCGGTGCAGGAGAACGTGCAGCTGCAACAGCAGCTCGGCTTCAAAGGCCCGCCGACAATTGCGAACTTCGATCGCGTGTCGACACAGGTGCTCATCTATCCGCAGAACCCGATCGAGCAGACCGTGACGATCGCAGCGGGTTCGTCCAGCAGCGTCGGCGCGAACGACGTCGTGCTTTCGCCGAACGGCGCGCTCGTCGGCATTGTCGATCGCGTGTGGAACAGCGTTGCGCGCGTACGGCTGCTCACCGACCAGGAGAGCTCCGTTACTGCAACCGACCTGACAAGCCCGACCGCCGAAGGTGAGATTCATGTCGGCGGCGGTGGGAGCGACGTGCTCGTGTTCGACCGCGTGCCGAAGTCGAAGTACGTCGGCGTCGGCGACCAGATCATCACTGCCGGCACGCTCGGCAAGGGCGTGCTGCCGTCGATGTTCCCGCGCGGCGTGCTGATCGGCACGGTGACGAGCGAGAGCGACACGGACGTGAACGCGTTCAAGACGATCCAGGTGCAGCCGGCGGTCGATTTCTCGTCACTGCAGTCGGTGATCGTCCTCGTGCCTCGCAAGAAATGAACGGCCTCAAAGCCGCCGTCGTTCTCTTTCTCGCCGCGCTTCTGCAGCTCTCAGTCGTGACGCAGTACCCGCCGTTCCGCAACGGGAGCGTCGTGCTCGTCGTGCTGCTGTCGCTGGCGCTGCTCCGCGGCTCGGTGTTCGGCGCGATCGCCGGATTCGGAGCCGGTCTGCTGCTCGACACCGCGACGCTCGGCACCCTGGGCTCGACGTCGCTGCTCCTCACCGTCGGCGGCTTCTGGATCGGCCGCTACGGCGAGACGACCGCACGCGACCGCTTCCACGCGCCGTATCTGTCGGTCGCCGTCGTCACGGTGCTCTATGCGTTCGGACAGGTCGTGCTGCAGTTCGTACTCGGCGAGCCCGCCCCGGCCGGCCTCGTCGCGCACGGCCTCTGGCTCGGTCTTGTGCTCAACCTCGTGCTGACGCTCCCGATCTACGGGCTCGTGCGGCGGCTCTTCCCGTCGACGGAGCGCGCAGATCGGGTGGGGGAGGTTCGTCTGCTTGGTTAGCGGGACCCCCGGTTGGCGTTCAAACGGGGGCAGCTTCCTGCCGCCCGACCCGCGCGTCGAGGAGCCGTATCTCCTCACGCCGCAGCTCGCGTTCCGCGTCGCGGTGCTCGCGTTCCTCACGCTCGGCGTGTTCGCGGTGCTCTTCCTGCGCCTCTGGGCGCTCCAGATCCTCTCGGGGTCGCACTACCTGACGCAGGCGAACGACAACCGCGTGCGGACGCTCGCGATCGACGCGCCGCGCGGCGCCGTGCTCGACAGGAACGGGCACGTGCTCGTCTCGAATGTCGCGGGAACGCGCGTCGAGATCTGGCCGGCCGACTTGCCGAAGACGTGGCGTGCCGAGTTGAGCGAATTGCGCGCTTTGCAGTCGGTCACCGGTGTTTCGGTGAAAGAGATGTTGAAGCGGCTGAAGGATCAGGGCAGCGACCCGCTCACACCGGTCGTCGTGCAATCGGGTCTGCACCGCGACCAGATCTTCTATCTCTCCGAGCATCGTGCGCAGTTCCCCGGCATCGAGCTCGCGGACAGCTGGCTTCGCTCGTATCCGAATGGAACCCTCGCGGCGCAGGTGCTCGGCTACGTCGGGCAGATCTCTCCTGCCGAGTACAAGAAGCTGCGCGCGCAGGGCTACCAGCCGACCGACGCGGTCGGGCAGTCCGGCGTCGAGCTCGGCTACGACAGGTATCTGCGCGGGCGTGACGGCACCGCGGAGCTCACGGTCGATTCGCTCGGCCGTCCGAAGAGCGCGGTCAAGCCGCAGGTGCTGCCGCGTCCCGGGGATGCGCTGCGCCTCACGATCGACGTGAACTTGCAGCGCGCCGCCGAGAAGGCGCTGCGCTTCGGCATCCAGCTCGCGCGGCACAACGGGCAGGTGCAGGCAGACGGCGGCGCGATCGTCGCGATGGATCCGCGCGACGGCTCGATCCTCGCGATGGCGTCGAACCCGACGTACGAGCCGTCTGCATTCGTCGGTCACAAGAGCGCGAAGAAGCTCGCACCGCTGCTCAACCCAACCGACGCGGCACGGGCGAACACTCCGCTGCTCAACCGAGCCCTTGATGCCGCATATCCACCCGGTTCCACGTTCAAGCCGGTCACCGCGCTCGCCGCGATGCAGGAGCACATCCTCACGCCGTATCAGCAGATCTCGTGCACACCGACGTTCACCGCGTACAAGCAGGTGTTCCACAACTGGACACCGCTGATCGACCAGAGCATGGATCTGGAGACCGCGATCGCCGAGTCGTGCGACACCTACTTCTATGCGCTCGGGCAGGACTTCTACAAGCTGCCCGCGAGCCGCGGTCACGCGCTTCAGGCGTGGGCGAACCGCTTCGGGCTCGGCGAGCCGACGGGCGTCGATCTCTCGCCTGAGTCGGACGGCCTGATCCCGACACCTGAGTGGCGGTGCAAGACGTACGGCGGGCCGCCGTGCTCCGGCTACGTCGACCGCATCTGGAAGCCGGGTTACTCGATCCAACTTGCGATCGGGCAGGGCCAGGTGACGGCGACGCCGCTGCAGATGACGCGGCTGTATTCGATGATCGCGAACGGCGGCGATCTCGTCACGCCGCACGTCGCAGACGACGTCGAGCAGACCGCCGTGTCCGGGCAGCCCGAGCGCGTGCTGCGCCGCTTCGCCGCGCAACCGCCGCAGCCGACGGGCGTCGACCCAACCGCGCTTCGCTTCGTGCAGCAAGGCCTGTACGAGGCGACACACGCGACGATCGGAACGTCTTCCGGTGTATTCGGCAACTTCCCGATCCCGATTGCCGGCAAGACCGGCAGCGCCGAGAAGCTCGTCAATCTCCCGGGCTATCCGAACCCGGTGAACCTCACGCAATCGTGGTGGTGCGGCTACG
This sequence comes from Gaiellaceae bacterium, assembly GCA_036278975.1. Taxonomy (GTDB): domain Bacteria; phylum Actinomycetota; class Thermoleophilia; order Gaiellales; family Gaiellaceae; genus PALSA-600. The sequence continues at coordinate 50,054 of DASUKC010000034.1, read as the reverse complement.
GTCCGTACGACTCACCGACGATCACCGTCTGCGCGCTGATCGAGAACGGCGGCGAAGGCGGCGGGGCTGCGGCGCCTGCGGCACTGAAGGTGTTCGAGCAGTACTTCCACAAGACGTCGACGACCACGGTGCACGCGAGCGACTAATGAAAGTGCCCCGCCCAGCAACATTCAGTGCGCCTCTGGCGGGTGCAAAGCGTCGCGCTGCCGTGTCCTCGGTCGCGGCGCTAGCCTCCGCTAGCACCGCTCCCTGCGTCCTTGCATCGCTCGCTTTGCGCTTGCCAGAGACGCGAGACCGTCACTGGGCGGGGCACTGATGGCACTCGAAGCGATCAACTCCAGAGGGCGTGGGCTGCGCGCGCGTGAGGAGAACGTTGCCGGCTTCGCGCTGCTGCGCCGCCTCGATCTCGTGCTGCTCGCCGCGCTCGCCGCGATCGTCGCGTACGGGCTCTGGGCGATCAACGGGATCACGATCCACGACACGGGCGGCTCGGCGCTGTCGCGCCAGATCGAGTACGCGGTCGCCGGTGGCTTCGTCTTCGCGCTGACGCTGTTCATCGATCCCGACGTCTACCGCCGTTGGCGCCGGCCGATCTACATCGGCACGACGGGGATCATGCTGCTCGTGCTCGCAGCCGGTGCTGCGAGTCGCGGGTCGAAGCGCTGGATCGACGTCGGCTTCTTCACGTTCCAGCCGAGCGAGTTCGGCAAGGTGCTGTTCATCCTCGTGGTCGCGGGCGTGCTCGCGGATCGCGGGCGGCAGATGGGCGACGCGCGAACGCCGCTGCGCGCAATCGGCTTCGGGCTCGTTCCGATCCTGCTCGTGTTCGTGCAGCCGGACATCGGCACCGCGCTCGTGTACACGGCCGGGCTGGCGGCGGTGCTGTTCGTCGCAGGTGTGCGCTGGTCGCAACTGGGGATCCTCGTGGCCGTCGCGACGCTGGGCGCGCTCGCAGTCCTGTGGTTCCTGCCCGCGGCCGGGATGAACGTGCTGAAGCCGTACCAGGCGCAGCGCCTCACCGGCTTCACGCATCCGTCGAGCGACCCGCGCGGCGCGACCTACAACTTGCGTCAGTCGATCACCGCGGTCGGTGCCGGTGGACTGCGGGGACGCGGCGTGATCGGCGCCACGCAGACGCGGCTCAACTACCTGCCGGAGCACGCGACCGACTTCGCGTTCGCCTCGTTGGCGGAGGAGCGCGGCTTCTTCGGCGTTGCGATTCTCTTGCTGCTCTACCTGCTGATCGTGTGGCGCGCGCTGAAGATCGTCGCCGGTGCACGCGACCTGTATTGCGCGATCGTGGCGGGCGGCATCACGTTCATGTTCCTGTTCCAAGTGTTCGTGAACAGCGCGATGACGATGGGCATCGCGCCGATCACCGGCATCCCGTTGCCGTTCGTGTCGGTCGGCGGCTCGTCGATGATCACCAACTTCCTCGCGTTGGGTGTGCTCCAGGCGATTCACGTCCGGCGCGACGTCCGGCGTCGCTTTTGAACGCGCTTTCGTTTCTCAAGCTGCTGCGTGAGGTGAAGCAGGGCGATGCGCGGCCGCTTGCGGTTGCGGGAATGCGCGAGCTTGTGCCGGTGCTCGCCCGCGAGCTACGCGCCGGCGGCGACGGTTCGGCGATCGTCGAAGGGCGTGTGGAGGGCGCGTGCGCGTTGGTGTGGGTCGGCGGCGCCGACGAGAGCGCGCTGCACGACGCATGGCGTGCGCGCATCCCGATCGTCGCGGTGAGCGACGAAGAGACGCTGCCGTATGTGCTCGACACCGACATCGTCCGTGTGGAGCGTGGACAAGGCTTCCCCGTCGAGGCGATTGCCGTCGCAGTCGCCAAGCGGCTCGGCACTGACGGAACCGCGCTCGCGGCTCGCCTGCCGGTGCTGCGCGGCGCGGTGTGCGCCGAGCTGATCGAGTCGGCGGCGCGCCGCAACGGGATGATCGGGGCCGCCGTTTTCATCCCCGGCGTCGACATGCCGGTGCTCACGCTCAACCAGGCGCGACTGGTGCTGCGCATCGGGCTCGCCTACGGCCAGCCGGTCGACCAGCAGCGTCTGCCAGAACTGCTCGGGGTCCTCGGTGCCGGCTTCGGCTTGCGGGCAGTCGCGCGCGAGCTGCTCGACGCCGTCCCAGTTGCCGGCTGGGCGCTCAAGGGCGGCGTCGCCTACGGGGGCACCAAGGCAATCGGCGCGGCGGCGGTCAAATACTTCGAGGAGCGTTCCGTCCGGTCCGGGTCCTAAGTTTTTGGGATCCCCGCGATCGGAGGTGATCCGTGGCACTGACCGGCAACCAGGAAGCGCACGAGCTGCTGTTGATCGAGGAGGCCGACGCCTGGTTCGAATACCAGGAGGCCACACGTGGCCAGGGTGGGCCGCGATACGCCGAGATCGAGCCGTGGGCCTGGGCCCGGTTGCAGCAGCGCCTCCGGGCGATCAAGGCTCGCCGCGCCAAGCTCCGCCCCGCAATCGAAGCAGCGTAAAGCCACTGCTACCCTGGGGCTTGGCTCATGCCAAGGCTTTACCCATCAACCTGTGACGCGCGCGCGGCGCAACTGATGCCGCCGCGGCTGCGCGTCGCGAACATCGAGGAGTACCACTTTGTCTCTGTCCTGGTTCCGTCGGAAGAAGGAGCAGGCGCCGCACGCGGCTGCCGCTTCAACCGAATCACCTGAAGTACCCGCCGTCGTAGAAGCCGCTCGCGCGGCCGACGGTGCAACCCAAACCACCAGCCCCACCTCGCCGAAGCGTCGGCGCGGCACGCGCGGCGGCCGTAATCGCAAGAAGAAGACGACGGCCGCGTCGGCGTCGACGGCTGCGGTCGCAGAGTCGGAAGCGAAGCCGAAGTCGTCGCGTCCCGCGCAACGCCGTCGCCAGCCGCCGAAGCGCGCGCCGCTGCCGAAGGCGAAGCGCGAGCTGCTCATCTCGGTCGACCCGGGCGAGAAGCGTGTCGCCGTGCTCGAAGACGACCGCGTCGCAGAGGTCTACCTCGAGCGGCCGGAACGCCGCTCGATCGCCGGCAACATCTACCTCGGCGTTGTCGACAACGTGCTGCCGGGCATGGAGGCCGCGTTCGTCGAGATCGGGCTCGAGAAGAACGGGTTCCTGTACGTCGACGAGATCGTCGGCCCCGAGCTCGAAGGCCGTCGCGGCGCACGCAAGATCCAAGACTTGATCCAGCGTGGCGAGAACGTGCTTGTGCAAGCCGTGTCAGATCCGATGAAGACGAAGGGCGCGCGGCTCACCACCGAGATCTCGCTGCCCGGACGCTTCGTCGTCTACGTCCCGCACGGTGAAGGTCTCGGCGTTTCACGTCGGCTCGAGGACGACGAGCGCAATCGTCTCAAGGCGATCCTCAAGGAGTGCGCGCCGAAAACGGGCGGCGTCATCGTGCGCACCGCGGCCGAGGGCGTGTCGGCGGACGACATCCGCCGCGACCTCGACTTTCTCGAGCGGCTGTGGAAGTCGATCGAGGCGCGCGCGAAGTCGACGACTGCGCCCGCGCTGATCTACCAGGAAGCTGAGCTGCCGTTGCGTGTCGTGCGCGACCTCTTCACGGGTGACTTCGAGCGGCTGCTCGTCGATCACGACCGGACGCACAAGCGCATCGTCGGTTACTTGAAGAAGACGTCGCCGCACATGGTCGACCGTGTCGTTCGGTACAAGGAGCGCGACACGCTGATGGATGCGTTCGGCGTGGAGGCGGAGATCCGCTCGACGATCAACCGTCGCGTCGACCTGCCGTCCGGCGGCTATCTCGTCTTCGACTACGCGGAGGCATTCACGGTCATCGACGTGAACACCGGCCGCTTCGTCGGCTCGCGTTCGAAGAAGTCGGGAGGCCGGCTCGAGGACACGATCACGAAGAACAACCTCGAAGCGGTGAAAGAAGTTGTGCGCCAGCTGAGGCTGCGCGACATCGGCGGCATCATCGTCATCGACTTCATCGACATGGCGAACCCGAAGAACCGCGCCGCAGTCGAGGAAGCACTGCGCACAGAACTGGAGCGCGACCGAACGAAGACGTACGTCGTCGAGATCTCACCGCTCGGTCTGGTCGAGATGACACGCCAGAACGTCACGGACGGCCCGCGCGAAGTGATGTCGAAGAAGTGCCCGACGTGCGGCGGCGACGGCATCGTCATCTCCGAGTACACCGCGGCGGTCGACGTCGAGCGCAAGCTGCGAGGGCTCGTCACGCCGGGCTCGCGTTCGAAAGCGTTCAAGGTCGAAGTTGCGGAGACGACCGCGTGGCTGCTTGCCGGCCCCGGTGGGTCGCGGCTGCGGGAGCTCGAGGAGCTGACGAAGAAGCGCTTCATCCTCGTGCCGAAGGCAGGCGAGCATCTCGACCACTTCCACGTCCTCGAGCAGGGCACGCTCGAGAAGGTCGCCGGCGGGCTGCTCGACATCGACAAGGTCGTCGACGTGAAACTCGGCGAGGTCGGGCTGCATGACCCCGAGGCAGGGGCAGGCAAGGTCGACGGCATCGAAGTCGTCGTCGGAGGCGCCGGGAAGCTGGTGGGCAAGAAGGTCCGCGCACGCGTGGCGGCGGTAGCCGAAGGCGTCGCCTGGGCGGAGTTGCTCGACGAAGTCGACAAGGCAGAAGCGCCGCTCACCGCTGAGGCGGAAGCCGAGCGCCCGACGCGCGCACCGCGCAAGACGGCTGCTGCGAAGGACGAGGCGGTGCCTGACACCGCGGACGACGAGGAAGAAGAAGACGCGGAGTCGATTGAGGCGCCTGAGGTCGAGGGGCCGGGCGTCGAGGGTGGAGCCGCGGACGCCGCTGCCAAGAAGAAGCGGACGCGTCGCGGTTCTCGCGGCGGCCGTAACCGCAAGAAGAAGACGGCGGCGGCGGCCGCACCGTCGGCGAACGGCAGCGAGCCTGAGGCCGAAGAGGCACCCGCCGAAGAAGAGTCGACCGCGCCTGTCATCCACATGCCCGAGCGCCCTGCCGAGGACGGCGAGGCGGCGGTCACGCCGCGCAGAAAGACGCGTCGCGGCTCCCGCGGAGGGCGCAACCGCAAGAAGAAGACCGCTGCCACGGCTGCGACGGGCACGGAGACGGAGACGGCGGCCGAGGCGCCGCCCGCGGAAGAGCCCTCGAACGGGAGCGATGAATGGGAGTACACGCCCATGTCCGAATGGGATCGCTAATCGCTACACTTCGCGCGTTCGCGGGGCCCTGACCCCGCGATTTCACTGATATGGACTACGCGATCATCCGTCTCGGCGGCAAGCAATACCGCGTCCGCGAGGGCGAAACCCTCGTCGTCGATCGTGTGCGCGCCGACGAGGGCAAGACGTTCCAGCCGGACGTCCTGCTCGGCGACGGCGCCGTTACCGCGACGGTGATCGCGCATGAGCGCGGCCCGAAGATTCGCATCGGCAAGTACAAGAAGCGCACGGGCTACAAGCGCCACACCGGTTACCGCTCGGCCACGTCGCGTCTCGAGATTTCCCTGGGCGGTGCCAAAAAGGCAGCCCCGAAGGCTGCAGCGCCGAAGAAGGAAGCCGCTGCGCCGAAGGCCGCTGCGCCGAAGGCTGCAGCTCCGAAGGCCGAAGCGCCCGCCGCGACGGATCACGTCAAGGGCATGCCGAAGGGTTACGAAGAGCTCACCGTCGCCGGCGTGAAGGAAGGCGCGGAGACCTGGAACCGCACGATGCTCGAAGCAGCGCTCGCCTACGAGCAGGCACACGCGGCGCGCAAGGGCGCGATCGCCGCGCTCGAGTCGGCGCTGAAGGCGAAGGAGGACTAACCGATGGCACACAAGAAAGGCCTCGGCTCGTCGAAGAACGGTCGCGACTCGAACCCGAAGTACCTCGGTGTGAAGATGTTCGACGGCCAGGCGGCGCAGCCCGGCAACATCATCGTTCGGCAGCGCGGCACGCGTTTCCGCCCGGGTCCCGGCACCGAGCTCGGCCGTGACGACACGATCTTTGCGGTGCGCGCCGGTACGGTCGCGTTCGCGAAGAGCGGCGAGAAGCGCACCGTCTCCGTCGTCGAGTAACTCGCCGGTTCGTTCGAACCTGGCCCAAATAAATTGTTCAGTGACCGCGCACGGATGCATGTCCAGGCGGGTAAGGGCGGCGACGGGGGCCTGAGCTTCCGGCGCGAGAAGTTCGTGCCGAAGGGCGGGCCTGACGGTGGCGACGGTGGTGATGGCGGTGACGTCGTGTTCGTCGCGGATCCGTCGCTGCGCGACCTGTCTTCGTTTCAGCGGCGCCGCCACATCGAGGCGAAGCGCGGCGGCAACGGCAGCGGTCAGCGCAAGTTCGGTGCGCGCGGCGACGACGCCGAGTTGCACGTGCCCATCGGGACGCAGGTGTTCGTCGACGGTGCGTTGCTGGCCGACCTCGCTCATCCGTCGGCGCGTGTCGTTCTGGCGAACGGCGGGCGCGGCGGGAAGGGCAACGCGCGTTTCGTATCTTCGAGGCGGCAGGTGCCGCGTTTCGCGGAGGTCGGCATGCCGGGTGACGAGCTCGACATCGAGCTGCATTTGAAGCTGCTCGCCGACGCGGCTTTGGTCGGCTTGCCAAACGCCGGCAAGTCGTCGCTGCTCACGCGCATCTCGAATGCGCGGCCGAAGGTCGCCGACTATCCGTTCACGACGCTGCAGCCGGTGCTCGGCACGGTGGAGGCGCCCGACGGGCGACAGCTCGTCGTCGCCGACGTCCCGGGGTTGATCGAAGGCGCGAGCGAAGGCGTTGGGCTCGGCCACGAGTTCCTTGCGCATCTCGAGCGCGCTCGCGTGCTCGTGCACGTGATCGATGCGTCTCAGCCGGCGGACGAGCAGTGGCGCATGATCGACGGCGAGCTTGCCGCGTACGGTGCCGGACTGGCGGAGCGACCGCAACTTGTCGTGCTGAACAAGATCGACCTCGAGCCCGAGCCGGTCTTCGACATCGACGACGAGCGCATCCTCGCCGTGTTCCGCGTCTCGTGCGCGACCGGTGCAGGCATCGACGAGTTTCGCAACGCGCTGTTCACGTTGATCCCCGAGCCGGAGCTCGAGATTCCCGACGAGGACGGGCTCGCCGACTACCTGGTCTACCGTCCGGCGCCGCGCGACCGGCCGTGGCGGCTGTATCGCGTCGAAGGCGGCTATCGCGTCGTCGGAACGCCGCCGTCGGACGAGGAGCTCGAACGCGCGTTGCGCGCGGCCGGCGCGAAGAAGGGTGCGACGGTGGAAGTCGGCGGCGAAGAGTTGGAGCTCGCGTGATCGGATTGTTCGGCGGCGCGTTCGATCCGCCGCACGCCGGTCATGTTGCGCTCGCGCGCGCGGCGAAGGAAGAGCTCGGGCTCGCGCGCTTGTTGGTGCTCGTCTCCGAGCAGCCGGCACACAAGGATGTCGCCACGCCGGCGGACGTTCGTCTCGAGATGGCGCGCGCGGCGTTTCCCGACGACGACGTGCAGCTCGATCCGCACGGTCGCACGATCGAACTGTTGGAGGCGCATCCCGAGTGGGACGACCCGGTGTTCCTGATCGGCGCCGACCAGTTCTGCGATTTCCCGGCGTGGGTGCGTCCCGACGACGTGCTCGCGCGCACGCGGCTCGCGGTCGCAACGCGACCGGGCTTCCCGAGGGAACGGCTGGAGGCGGTGCTCGACGGCCTCGAACAGCCTGAGCGGGTCCTCTTCTTCGACATACCGCCGACTCCCGTGGCGTCGCGCGAGCTGCGCGCGCGCCTCGAGGGCGGGGAGGATGTGGGGGATGCGGTGCCGTCCGCCGTGGCGCGCATCATCGATCGGGACAGGCTTTACGGCCGGTAGTCACGGGTACACTCGAAACGCTTGACGCCACTCGAACAGGCTCGCAAGATTGCGGCCCTCGCCCAGGACAAGCTCGCGCGCGACGTCGTCATTCTCGACATGCGCCCGGTCTGCAGCTACACCGATTACTTCGTCGTAGCGACCGGCGCCAACGCGCGCCAGACCGCTGGCATCTGGGACGAGGTGCACACGAAGCTGAAGCAGGACAACGACCTGCTGCCGCGCTCGATCGACGGTGTCACCGACGGCCAGTGGATCATCGCCGACTATCTCGACGTCGTGCTGCATGTCTTCACGCCGGAGCAGCGCGAGTTTTATCGGCTCGAGGATCTGTGGGACGACGTCCCGCACGAGGCCATTTCGGCCTAGTCCGTTTACGACATAGGCAACAGTTCGTCCGAGCGCGTCGGTAGCTTGGGAAAGTGCTGTCGACGAATCAGAAGGGCGCGATTGCGGAAGCGACAGTCGTCCGCGAGGCAGTGCGCCTCGACATCGGCGTGTGGCTGCCGTTCTCGGACCACGAGCCCTATGACCTAATTCTCGACCTTGGCCACCGCCTACTGCGTGTGCAGTGCAAGTGGGCGGTGAAGCGCGGCAACGTCATCGTTGTCACGTGTCGGCGGAACCGCCGCGGACCTAACGGATTCATTCGTCGCAATTACGAGAAGGGCGAGATCGACGTTGTGGCTGCGTATTGCGCCCAGGTCGACAAGACCTACCTGCTCCCAACGCATCTTTCGGTCGAGCGGGCTGCCGTACAACTACGTCTCGTCCCGACGCGCAACAAGCAGCGACGAGGGATCCATTGGGCGCGTGATTACGAGCTCGGGGCTACACTAAGACGGCTTCAAGGGCCCATAGCTCAGTTGGGAGAGCGCGTCCATGGCATGGATGAGGCCGCCGGTTCGAGCCCGGCTGGGTCCATGATCTGAAGGTGTTGCGTTCGGCGTCGTGGCCGACGCTCGTGTGGAGCCCGCCACGCCGATTCGGCCAGATCGCGTACCACTCGCTCTGGCGATCACGCGGGCCCCTCTGGCGCTTAGATTGAACCTGTGCTTAGAGAGCTCCGCTGGACGGTTTGGCACCCGCATCAAAAGCTGTGGAATTGGTCGCTCGTAGATGCGGTCAATACGTTCTTGCGTGGAGGGCTCGCCGCGCGGGGCGGTGTGAGATTCATTGTTGCTGCCGACACTGCGATCCTCGTCGCTCGTGCGGCCGTTCGCCGTCTGCGCCATCTCCGGCTGGCGGCGTTATCCGACGCAGGAGCTTCGCTCGTGTTCGTGGACTGCGGCACTCACAAAGAGGGAGTCGAGACGAGGTGGATGCATCGCTGGTTCGGAGATCGCTTGGATCTCCGAACCTTCGCATTCGAGGCGAGCAGCGAACACTTCCGCGATGCACGCGCGGCACTCGCCGATATCCCGACGGTTGAACTGCAGCATCTCGCCCTCGTCGGGCCTGGAGCGTCGAGCATGGTTCGGCTGTACGACGCCGGCGGGAATGGACGGGAAGACTCATTGTTCTCGAGTCGCGGCGAGAGGTACGAGGAGGTGCCTGCTCGCCGGCTCAGTGCGTTTCTGGCAGAGCGGGGCATCTGCCTGGAGCGTCAGCCGGTGATTCTCCGGATGAACATCGAGGGGGCAGAGAAATACGTCATCGACGATCTCGCCGAGGCGGGTGCACTCGAGCTCGTTGATGGCTACTACGGAATGTGGGACGACCTGTCGAAGATCGACCCTGATCTGGATCGCGAGTTCCGGCGCTTCTTGCGGCGGCGCAGAATCTCGCCCTTTACGTTCAACGAGCGGGACTTGCAGTGGCCGTTGCGACGTTTCGCGATCCGATTCGATATCGAGACGTCGATTCGTGCGGCGTTGACCCGGAAGAGTTGATGGAGCCTGCAGGACCACGTTCCCGAGACCGTTCATCTCGCATCGTGGACTGAGGACGACCTGCCGGTCCTCGAGCAAACTCTCGGCGACCCCGAGTCGATGACGTACCTCGGCGGGCCCGAGAGTCCAGAGCAACTCGTCGCGCGCAACGCGAAGTTCGTCGCAATCGCCGGCACTGGAACCGGCGAGATGTTCGCGATCGTCGACGACGCGACCGGTGACAAGCTCGGCTCGGTCGGCTACTGGGACAAGGCGTGGCGCGGCGACGACGTTTACGAAACGGGCTGGAACGTGATCCGCGCCTATCAAGGCCGTGGCATCGCAACCGATGCGATGACGCAGCTGATCGCGAGACTGAAAGACAAGGGAACACGCCGTTACCTGCACGCGTTTCCTTCGGTCGAAAACGCCCCATCGAATGCGATCTGCCGCAAGCTTGGCTTCGCGCTCGTCGAAGAGACGGAGTTCGAGTACCCGAAGGGCAGTTTCATGCAATGCAACGACTGGCGCCTCGACCTGCGCGCCTAGCGTCGGCGAACGACGCAGAACGTGCTGCAGCCGTTTGCTCTAGTCTGATCCGTCGTTGTCGGTGAGCGCAGGACGACGCTCACCGCCCGGGTCAACTCACTCACTGCTGCGCTGAAAACTCTCACGAAAGAACTGTGCCGAGACCGGTTCGCCGTCGCGTCGGGCGGCTTCCTCTTGGTCCTCCTGCTCGCGTGCTTCGTCGGCGCGCCGATCGCGAGCTGGATCCTTGGCCATGGCCCGCTGCAGTACTTCGCGTACGGGACGAACGACCGCCAGAAACCGGTGGGGCCGTGGACGTGGGTCGCGAATCAGCAGAGCCCGATCCCGACTCCGACCGCGCACTCGCCGCACACGCTGTTCCTCCTCGGCGCCGACGGGCCGCTCGGCAGGGATGAGTTCCTCCAGTTGCTCTACGGCGGTCAGACGACGCTCGAGATCGCGATCGGCGCGACGGTGCTCTCGCTGGCGATCGCGCTCGTTGTCGGCACGGTCGGCGGGTTCTACGGCGGGTTGGCAGACGCCGTCGCAACGCGCGCGACCGAGTTCGTGGCGGCGTTTCCGCTGCTGCTGTTCGTGATCGCGATCGGCTACACCGTTGCCGCGCGACTGAACGCGTTCACCCTCGGGTTCCTGCGGCCCGGTGTTCTTTCGCTCGTCGTCGTGATCGGCATGTTCACCTGGCCGTACCCGGCGCGGATCATCCGCTCGCGGATGCTCCAACTGAAAGAGCAAGAGTTCGTCGAAGCCGCGCGCATGATCGGCGCGCGCGAACGGCGGATCATCCGCACCCATCTACTGCCGCACCTCGGCGGCACGATCGCGGTGTACGGATCGCTCATCCTCGCGACGAACATCGTCCTCGAAGCTGCGCTGTCGATGCTGAACCTCGGCCTGCAGCCGGACACGCCGGACTGGGGCGCGATGCTCTCGCAGAACTTCGGCACCCTGCTCTTCCGCACGCAGCGCACCGATATCGCCAACGGGCTCGACATCCCGACGCAGCAGAGCGCCTGGACGCAGGTGATCCCCGTAGCCGCGGTCTTGCTTACGGTCGTCGCGTTCGCCGTGCTCGGCGAGGCGATCAGGCGCGCATCCGATCGTCGTGGTGTGACGTGACGATCTACGTACTTCGCCGGCTGATCTGGGGCGTGGTCGTCGCGATCTCGCTCACGTTCATCACGTTCGCGGTTTTCCGGCTGATCCCGTACAACCCCGGCTACATCCTGGCCGGCCCGAAGGCGACGCCCGCCCAGCTTCGCGTTGCCGACCACAAGCTCGGCGTGGACGTGAGTCTCTGGCATCAGTACGGCCGCTTCCTCTGGCGGCTCGCGCACGCCGATCTCGGCACAAGCTTCACCGGCGAGCACATCAACCCCGTGATCGTCGCCACGCTGCCGGTCACCGGCCTGCTCGTCCTCGGCGGAATGCTGATCATGCTCGCGATCGCGCTACCGCTGGCCGTGCTCTCGGCGCGCCGAGCAGGATCGGCGATCGACCAGCTCGTGCTCGCGGTCTCGGTGCTCGGGATCGCGATGCATCCGTTTGTCGTCGGTGTCGTCCTCAAGCAGATCTTCGGGGTTCATCTCGGCATCCTCCCGCTCGGCGGTTACTGCCCGATGCATCACGTCGGGCCCTCGCACGGAGAGCCGGGCACATATCTCACGCCGGGCGAGCTCTCCGCCCAGGCCCACGGCGGCGCGACCTGCGCCGGTTCGCCCTGGCCGTGGCTGTGGTTCAGCCACATGATCCTGCCTTCCCTGACGTTCGCCTTCTTCTTCCTGCCGTTCTACGTTCGCATTCTCCGCACGCGGCTCGTCGAGAGCTATGCGGAACCGTGGGTCAACGTCGCGCGTGCGAAGGGCGCATCCGAGCTCCGCATCGTGATGCGGCACCTCCTACGCGTCGTTGCCGGGACGACGGCCGCGATGCTCGCGCTCGACATCGGGACGGCCGTCACCGCGTCGATCTACATCGAGACGATCTACAACCTGCCGGGGCTCGGCCATCTCGCGTTGACTGCGCTCGGCGCGAACAGCTTCACGGAGTCCGGCTACGACTTGCCGACGATGGCCGCGATCGTGCTGATCGTCGCGGTCACGATCGTCGTTCTCAACCTCCTGGCGGATCTCCTCGCCAAGCGACTCGATCCCCGCATCAAGCTGACGTCGTGAACGTCGCTAGCAGGTGAGGCTGTGCACGTCGCGTCCTGAGATTCCCGCCGGCCGTTTGCCTGGGTAGAGGATCGTCAGGCGCGTGTAGATCTTCGCGCGACCGCAGGCCTGCAATCCGTCGGCGATGATCTGCACCGGATACGAGTGAAAGTGTCCCGCGGCGCAGTTCGGCGTGCAGTCGTTCGCGCTTGCCGAACCGGTCGCCTTCGCAGCGACGGTGCCCCAGCCCTTCCACTTGAGCTTCTCGAGCGAGTAGTTCGCATCAGCGCACGCAAGGACAAGCGAGCTTGGCGCGCTCACGAGTGGGCCGCAATTGTTGATCCACGCGTTCGTCGCCGGAGGCGCACACGGGATCTTGATGTCCTTCAACACCGCCACCGGTGCCGCGTCGCAGTCGAGCGACGATCCGAACTGCAAGATCCACCACGTGTCGAGGCTCTTGTGCAGCACCATCATCGACGGGCCTGCGCTCTTCGAGTTCAGCCACGCCGATGCGTAGCGCGGGTCGAGCGTCGAGACCTTGATCCATTTGATCGCGTTGTCCTTCGCCGCCGGCGAGTTGGGCATGTTGATGTAGCCGTGAATCGCCGATCGGATTGCTTTCGCGACCGGAGGCGAGGGGGCGCGTGAGGCGGCAGCTGTCGTCGCAAGCGCGAGTGCTGCGATGAGCGCGAGAGGAAGGAACCGCATCTGCGGCGAGTCTAGAGGCTTGCTGTGAAACTGGGCGGCGGCCGACTTTCACATCAACCCTCTAGTCGCCGGGTGGGCGCACGACGCAGCCGCCGTTCGCGCGCTGCACCACCAGTGGCAGCTCCAGCTCGGCAAGCAACGTCTCGATCGCGTGCGTCACGTCGGCGAGCAGCCGCTCCTTCACGTCTTCGAACGAGACCTCGAGCGCGCAGCGCTCCTCGGTCTCGATCAGCCGCGCGTGCATCCCGAGCAAGGCAAGCCGTTCGCGAAGCTCGTCGCCGATGCTCGCGCGCGGCACGTGCACATCGACTGTGGTCGCCTCCATGAGCGCCCTCCTACCCGGGGAGGGCGCTCCTTACTCTCGCGGCTAAATGCTCAGCGAGCGGACGGCGGCAAGCCCGAACCGGGGCGGGCGCTCGCCGGGCTCGCGCAGCTGCGACGCGCGCAGCTCGAGCAGCCGGCGAAGGTCCGTCGTGCTGACGAACGGGTCGGCGAGGAACTCGCCACCCGCGAGTGCGAGGGCTGCGACCAAGCGGCCGTCGACCTCCGCGAGGACGAACCGTCCCCTCGGCACCTCAACTTCCTCGAGCGCTGCGAGCCGTGCCAGCTCCGCGTCGTCACCCACGCGGCAAAGGCGCAGGTCGATCCGGGAAAAGTCCGCCCGGGCGGGGGCGGTGGGGACGGTGTGCTGGGCGTCGTGGCGCAGCGTCTCGACCTTCTGCTCGACCAGCAAACGCTGAATCTCAGGGTGGTACAGCATCGCTTCCTCCGTTCTGGGCTAACCAGTGATACGATGATACCGGTTAGGTAACCCTCTACGCAAGTTGATTGGTTATTGGAGCGGTCATGCTGGTAGTCGATTTCGTGAACACCCTGGATTTGAGGCCCTACGAGGAGCAGCTGGACTCCCCGGAGGCGCTGACGCGCTGGTTCGTCGAGCGCGACCTCGCCGAGCCGGGCTTCCAGGCGAGCGAGCGGGACCTGCAGGAGGCGATCGAGCTCCGCGAGGCGCTGCGAACGCTGCTGGCCGCGAAGAACGAGGTGCCAGGCGACGTCGCCGGCGCGGCGGCGGTGCTCGACTCGGCCGCGCGCCACTCCGATCTCGCTGTGCGCTTCACGCCCGAAGGGCTGCAGATCGAGCCGTGCAAGGACGCCTGCGGCGGCGCTCTCGGGCGCATCCTCGGCGCAGTCGCGACGGCCATGGCGGACGGGACGTGGGACCGGATGAAGGCCTGCCGCGCAGAGGACTGCAAGTGGGCGTTCGTCGACGAGGCGCGCAACCGCTCACGCGCGTGGTGCTCGATGTCGAGTTGTGGCAACCGCGCGAAGGCGAACAGCTTCCGCGCGCGGCACGCGCACTAGGAGGTCTCGGCGGGATGGCGCCCGTCGCCGGGCACCATCCGCGGCATGGCGGCCATTTCGCTGAGGCCTCCTATAGGTCGAGCTCGAGAAAGCGTGCGCCCGCCACCGGGTTGGGCCGGTACGGCCCGATCTGGCGGAAACCGAGCTCGGCGTACAGCGCCTGCGCGCGCTCCATGCCGGGCAGCGTGTCGAGCCGCACGTGGCGATAGCCGAGGTCGCGTGCGCGTTCGAGGGCGGCGAGCGTCAACTGCCGGCCGAGACCGTGGCCGCGCCAGGCGGGGCGCACGTAGAGCCGCTTCAGCTCGCATGTCTCGTCGTCGATCCGGCGAAGCGCGACGCAGCCCGCGTCCTCCGAAGCGATCAATAGCGCACCCTCGGGCGGCGCGTAGGCACCAGGGAGGTCTGCGACCTCGTCGGCGAAGCCTTGGAAGTCGAGCGACACGCCGAGACTCGCCTCGTATTCGCGCAGCAATGCGCGCACGGACGCGAGGTCGTTCTCGCGTGCAGCCCTGATCACGATTTTTGGGATGTCCATTTCGGCGGATTGCGGCGGGTTGGAAGAAACGTCACGATTCTGGCACGGTCCGGGAACAGACACGTACGCACTTCACTCCTACCGTTGTCGTAAAAGGCAACGAAGGGAGTGTGACATGCGAATCCTCGTATTGGCTGCGACGGCTGCGGCGTTGTGCGTACCCGCGGGCGTCGCATGCGCGATGACAGTCCCCGTCGGCGGGTTCTCGCTCCCGCAGACGCCGTCCCCGTCGCCGACGGTCATCCCGGGCCGCCTGCCGGTGACGCTGCCGCCACCCGGACTACCAGGAGGGTCGTCCCAGCTGCAGACGTTTCCCGCCGGCTGTCGCGACCTCAACGTCAACGCGTCGCAGAGGTCGTTCCTCTTCCACTCGAAGATCTACAAGTTCCACCAGATCAAGCACTGGTGTTGGCGCAAAGGCGTGATTTACGACGAGCGACATGCGTGGTCGTTCGACGGCGGCTCCACCGCGTGCTTCGACGAGATCTATCCCGACAACCACTGGACGTTCACGTGGTGGCATGGCATTGCCGGTAGCGGCGACTTCTCCGAGGAGCGCGCGCACGTCACCAACTGCGTCTTCCACATCGGCGACTGGAAGGAGTTCTACCCCGACGTGAAGATCTGGGCGTATGCCGACGGGACGTACAAGATCGCGACCGCAAATTGACCCTTCACCCGCTCCGGCGACCCCGGTTTGGTCTGGCGATCACGTGGTTCGCCGCCTTCTGGGTCGCCGGCGTGCGTCCGGCGATCGCGACGCTGCTCGGTGCGTGGAGCGTTTACACGGCACTCGCGGAGCGGCCGCGCGTCGGGCTCGAGTGGGCGCTTTTCGGCGCGGTGCTCACTCTCTTCTTCGCAGCGGTCGCAATCGCAACGCACGCCTGAGTTTCCGCGCATGTCACTTCGGTCACTTACACTGCACGGATGTCGAGCGCTGCCTGGGAACTGCTCTTCATGATGTTGATCTTGAAGATCCCGATTGCGTACCTCGCGTACGTCGTCTGGTACGCGATCAACGCGACGCCGGAGCCCGGCGTCGACCCGAGCGAGTATTCGGCCTGGCGCCCGTGGCGCAAGCCCAACGGGCCGCGGCCGCGCCGCGGCTCGCCGCACGGCACGCGCGAGGCGCGTCCCGCAGCACGTCGCGCTAAAGTCACGTCGTGACCTCAACGACCCGCGACAAGACACGCCCCGCCGACGCGGTGGCGGGCCTGCTGGCGGCGGGAGCCCTCTTCCTCGGCGTCTTCGAGCTCTTTTACCGGCCGTTCAGGCTCACGCCCGTCGCGGTCATCCTCGCGCTCGTCGCCACCGTGATGAGCAAGGAGCAGCAGCGCCTGATCACACTCGCGCTGATCGTCATCGGCGTGTGCTTCGTCGCCGGGGCGGCGTTGCAAGTGATCACGAACCACCCGCTTTACTGACGCTGCTACAACACTCGTTGTGAGCTCGTTCGACGTTGACGGCCTGAACGCCGGCTACGCGCGCGCGCTGCTCGACGAGTACCTCGAGAATCCCGAGGCCGTCCCGTCCGAGTGGCGGGCGCTGTTCGAGAGCGGCGACTCGTCGCTCGTCCAGACGCACCCCGGCATCGCCCGGCTGCTCGAGCTGCTCCCGCAGCAGGCGCCGCCGACAACGCCAGACGGAAACGGCGTGCCGGTCGCGTCGGTCGCAACCGCGCCGCGAGCGGCGCCCGACGACCAGCTGCTCGGCGCCGTCGCGGCCGCCATGTCGCTCGTGAAGGCGCACCGAACGCACGGGCACCTCGCGGCGCGACTCGATCCGCTGGGCTCTGAGCCGGTGGGCGACCCCGCGCTCGAGCCGCTCCGTCTCGAGCCGAAGCTCACACCCGAATTGCAGGCGCGCGTGCCGGCGGCGATGCTCCGCGTCGCCGTTCCCGGCGAGACGCTCGCCGACGTGCTGCCGAAGCTCGCCGAGACCTACTGCGGCACGATCGCCTACGAGCTCGAGCACCTCTCGAGTCACGAAGAGCGTGTATGGCTGCGGCAGGCGATCGAGTCGAGCCGCTACCGGCAGCCGCTGACGCAGGACGAGCGGCGCGCGCTGTTCCGCCGGCTGTGTCAGGTCGAGGGGATGGAGCGGTTCCTGCGCAAGCGGTTCCTCGGGCAGAAGCAGTTCTCGCTCGAAGGCCTCGACGTGATGATCCCGATGCTCGACGAGACGATCGAGCTCGCCGCCGAAACCGGCGCGCACGAAGTCGTGCTGGGAATGGCGCATCGCGGCCGCCTCAACGTGCTCGCGCACACGATCGGCATGCCGTATGAGCAGATCCTGCGTGAGTTCGAAGGCGAGCGCACGCTCGACGCGGTCGCAGCAGATCCGGAGGGCGGCACCGGCGACGTGAAGTACCACCTCGGTGCGCACGGGACGCACTCGACGTCGAACGGCACCGTCGGCGTGCGCATCGTCTCGAACCCGAGCCACCTCGAAGCCGTGAATCCTGTCGTCGAAGGGCGAACGCGCGCCGAGCAGACCGATCGCTCGACGCGCGCGGGCGCGCACGACCCCTCGGTGGCGCTGCCGGTGTTGCTGCACGGCGATGCGGCGTTCGCGGGTCAAGGCGTCGTCGCCGAGACGTTCAACCTGCAGGCGCTCGCCGGCTACTCGACGGGCGGCACGCTGCACCTGATCACGAACAACCAGATCGGTTTCACGACCGATCCGAGCCAAGGCCGCTCGACGCGCTACTCGTCCGACCTCGCCAAAGGCTTCGACGTTCCGATCGTCCACGTCAACGCAGACGATCCGGAGGCTGCGCTCTCAGCCGTGCGGCTCTCGATGGCGTACCGCCGACGCTTCGGGCAGGACGTCGTGATCGACCTGGTCGGCTACCGGCGCTTCGGTCACAACGAGCAGGACGAAGCGGCGTACACGCAGCCGCTGCTGGCCGCCGAGATCGCCAAGCACGCCAGCGTGCGTGAGCTGTACGAAGCGGTGCTGATCGAGCAGGGCGTGATCACGCGCGAGGAGGCGGCGCAGATTGTCTCGGAGATCGAAGCGGAGCTGCGCGCTGCGCACGATCGGTTGAAGGCGTCCTTCGAAGAACGGGTGGAGGGCGACGCCGTCCGCGTGCCTGCTTCGGGCGCCGGCGATGTTGTCACGTCGGTCGCGGCCGCGAAGCTCACCGAGCTGAACGAGGAACTGCTGCGCACCCCGGATGACTTCGAAGCGCATCCGAAGCTCGTGAAGCAGCTCGAGCGTCGCCGCGTCGCGATCACTGAGGGCGGCATCGACTGGGGCCATGCCGAGGCCCTTGCCTTCTCCTCACTGCTCGTCGAAGGCATCCCAATTCGCCTCACCGGCCAGGACACCGAACGCGGGACGTTTGCGCAGCGCCATCTCGTGCTGCACGACCACCGCACGAACGAGACCTACACGCCGATGCAGAACCTCGACGACGCGAGCGCCTCGTTCGAAGTATTCAACAGCCCGCTCTCCGAATACGCCTGCGTGGGTTTCGAGTACGGCTACTCCGCCGCGGCGCCGGAAGCGCTCGTGTTGTGGGAGGCGCAGTACGGCGACTTCTCGAACGGTGCCCAGATCGTGATCGACCAGTTCATCTCGTCCGGCTTGTCGAAGTGGCGCGAGACGTCGCGCCTCACGCTCCTGCTGCCGCACGGTTATGAGGGCAACGGCCCGGAGCACTCGAGCGCGCGGCTCGAACGGTTCTTGCAGCTCGGTGCGCAGGAGAACCTGCGCGTCGCGAATTGCACCACCGCCGCGCAGTACTTCCACCTGCTGCGCCGCCAGGCGCTCGACCCGGTTGCGCGCCCGCTTGTCGTGATGACGCCGAAAGGCCTGCTGCGGCTGAAGGATGCGTCGTCGCAGCTGTCCGATCTCACGGACGGCGCGTTCCGCTCGGTGCTCGACGATGCCGGCGCGGATAAGCCAGCGGTGCGGAGGCTCGTTCTGTGCTCGGGCAAGGTGTACTTCGACATCGTCGGCCACGAAACGCGTGCCGCTGCGACGTCAGTCGCGGTTGCGCGTGTCGAGCAGCTGTATCCGTTCCCGTCCGACGCGCTGCGTGAGGTTGTCGCGTCGTATCCCGCGCTCGACGAGATCGTGTGGGCGCAGGAAGAGCCGCAGAACATGGGGCCGTGGCGCTCGATTCGTCACCGCCTCGAAGAAGCCGCCGGCGGCGTGAAGCTGCGCTTCGTCGGCCGGCCGTGGCGCGCGAGCCCGTCCGAGGGCTACCCCACGGCGCATCTGATCGAGCAGGACCGCATCGCCCGCAAAGCCTTGGGCGACTAGCGTTTCTTTGCGCGCGAAGCGATGACTTGCTTCGCGACGCGCGGGCCGTGCGTCCGCGCCTGGCTGAAGAGCCAGCGGCGCTGGCGCGGCGGGATCCGCCGCCACACGTCCCACACCATCAGCGCCATGCCGATCGGGCCGGCCTTGCGCGTGAGCTTCGATGCTCCTGCCACAGGGTGATTCTTACGTTTTCTGGCCGTGCCCGTGGCCGTGGCCGCCGTCGTGGCCATTGCGGTTGCCGTGGCCATTGCCGCCGTCATTGCCGTTGCCATGACCTTGGAGGTCGTCGTTCACAGCGGCACGGTTGGGGCCGTTGGTGCTGCCGTGATCCTTGCCGTGGCCCCTCCCGTTGCCGTTGCCGTGGTCGTGGCCGGGCGATGTGTGGGTCGTGGGCGAGATGACGGACGTCGGCGACGGCGGGGTCACAGCTGCGACGCCCGTCGGCGGAGTCGTCGGCGGGACAGTTGTCGTCGGGGTGGGCGTCGTCGGGGTTGGGGTGGTCGTGGTGGTGGGCGTCGGCGTGGTCGTAGTGGTGGGCGTCGGCGTGGTCGTAGTGGGCGTGGTCGTCGTCGCGGGCTTCGGTTTCGGCGACGTCACCTTCTTCGAAATCGGTTGGACGACATGTCGTGGCGCTACCGTGCGGTGAACGACGGTCGTCGGCTTCGAGGGGGGAGTGCTGACGTGCGTGACGACAGGTGCAACGGAGACCGGTGTGGTGACGACCACCCGGTGCCTGACGCGTGCGCGCACAGGGCGAGCCTGCAGCGCGAAAGACTGCGTCGCCGGCAATGCGTGCGGCGTCGTCACTCTTTCGGGGCCGAAGACGCGGCCCGGCAGAACGACAACCGCCGCTCCAGCGCTCAAAATCAGGATCCCCGCCGCAATCTGGGCCCCCGTAACTCTCATGCGGCACCCCCCATCAGCCGACAAACACTCTATGGGGGGATATCGGCCGCGTCCACCCGCGGCTTGAGCACAACGTGAGTTTCAAGGTAAAGCTGGTTCTCTGGTTCGCGCTCTTGGCGCTATTGCCACTCGGCGCGTCGTATTACGCGCTGTCGACGCTGGCGCAGCGCAGCGAGACGCGGCGTGCGGACGCGTCGCTCGAAGCCGCGCTGCGGTCGGCGGTCGCGGGATATGGGTCGCGGCTCGACGCGGCCGGAGCCGAAGCGCGGCGCATCGCCGGCGAAGCGAATGTGCAAAACGCGCTGCGTCATCACAATCGCGCTGCGCTCGCGCGCGCGCTGCGGGGCACGAAGAACGTCGCAGTCGTCGCGGGGAAGCTTCATGTCGGTGCGCAGCCGAAGGCTGCAGGACGGCAGGTCGTCACACTGCTCGTCGACAAGCACACGCTCGGCCGCGTGATCGTCTTCGTGCCATTGAACACCGCGACGCTGCGCGCGCTCGGTACAGGGCTTGGGCCAGACGACAACCTCGTCGCGGTGAAGAGCGGTGCGTTGCAGCCGGGCCAGCCGGGCGCGTTCGGCGCGATGCGTGCGGTTGCGTCGCAAGTCCTTCCCGGATCGCAGGGCCACGCGCTCGCGGCGGTCACGCCGCAACACGCGATCGACGCGGCAGCGCATCGCACCGAGATGCGGCTCGCATCGGCACTGCTCGCGACGCTGCTGCTGTTCGCAGGCCTTGCGTATCTCGTCGGCGCGTACGTCGTCACATCGCTGCGCCGCCTCGCGACTGCAGCGAATGCGCTCGCACGTGGGCGCCTCGACGAGCGCGTCGAGGTGCACGGCGGCGACGAGTTCGCGCAGGTCGGCCACGCGTTCAACGAGATGGCGTCGCAGTTGCAGGCGCGGCTCGACGAGCTCGAACGTGCGCGCGGTCTCGCGCGTGACGCGAACGCGCGCTTCGGCGAGGCGCTTGCGGTGACCCACGAGCCGGCGGAGCTGCTGCGCATCGTCGTCGAGTCGGCGGTCGAGGCGACGGGAGCCGCCGGTGGCCTGGTCTCGACCCCCGACGGCGACCTCGTACGGGTGGGCGATCCCGAGGCTGGTGCGCAGCGAATCGCCTTCCCGCTGCGGATCGGAACATCGGACTTCGGTTCTTTGGTCGTGGCCGGGCAGCGCCTGGATGCAGAGCAGGTCGAAGCGGTCGCTTCCCTGGCCGCTCGGGTCGTAGTGGCGCTGGAAAATGCCCGGCTGCACCGCATCGTCGAGCGGCAGGCGCTCCACGACGAGCTGACGGGGCTCGCGAACCGGCGCAGCGTCGAGAACACGTTGCACAGCGAGCTCGCGCGCGCCGCGCGCTATGGCGATCACGTCTGCTTTGTGTTGTGCGACCTCGACGACTTCAAAGCGGTCAACGACACGTACGGCCATCCCGTCGGTGACGACGCGCTGCGCGCATTCGCCGGTGCGCTCAACGCGACGGTGCGCGAAGTCGATCTCGCGGGACGTTGGGGCGGTGAAGAGTTCGCGCTCGTGTTGCCCGGAACAGATGCGGAAGGCGGTGCGGCATTCGCCGAGCGCGCGCGCGTGAAGATCGCCACGCGCGATCTGCGCACGCCGGACGGACGCGTCGTCAAGTTGACGTCCAGCTTCGGCGTGGCTGCATATCCGGACTGCGCGGAGCTTGCCGACCTCGTCGCAGCAGCCGACTCTGCCCTCTATGCAGCGAAGAATCGCGGCAAAAACTGCGTCGTCGTCTCCGCGGAATCGAGCGTCGCGGGATTTGACTAAACTCCTCCGCTGGGAGAGGAATGGCGTCAAAGCAGGAGGCTTTCATGGCGGTGGACACTCCGTCGCTGTTCTCGCAAGTGATCCAGGATCACCTCGAGCTCAAGCGGCGTAACTCGGCACTCGAAGGTGACATGCCGATCGAGCGGTACATGTCGGACGATCCGTTCGAGAATCACCCGCTCTTCAAAACCGAAGAGCAGGCGCGCATGGAGGACACGATGGACGGCGTGAAGTCGATCGTCGACGAGCCCACGTCGCTTGCGTGGCCGACCGAGGACGCGTTCATCGATCCGCTGCAGGTGCCGGAGGAGACGCAGGAGGCCGCCGGCCCCGATCAGCCCTCCGACGAGAACCTCTGGTCGCGCTCGCGCGACTTCGACTGGGGCGACTGATTCCAAAGCCGGCCGCTTCGCGGCCGGACGTGTCCGGCATCGCGGCGGTTACCCTTCGCCGACCGTGCCGCCGCTAAAAACCTCGACTTCGTACGTCCCGACGGGCGACCAGCCGCAGGCGATCGAGTCGCTGGCGGCGGGCTTGCGTGCGGGCGAGCAGTACCAGACGCTGCTCGGCGCGACCGGCACCGGCAAGACCGCGACGATGGCCTGGATCATCGAGCAGGTGCAGAAGCCGGCGCTCGTGATCGCGCACAACAAGACACTCGCCGCGCAGCTCTGCAACGAGTTCCGCGAGTTCTTCCCGGGGAACGCGGTCGAGTACTTCGTCTCGTATTACGACTACTACCAGCCTGAGGCGTACGTTCCGCAGGCAGACCTCTACATCGAGAAGGACTCGTCGCAGAACGACGACATCGCGCGGCTGCGGCTTGCAGCGACGTCGGCGCTCTTCACGCGGCGCGACGTGATCGTCGTCGCATCGGTGTCGTGCATCTACGGCCTCGGATCGCCGGACGAGTGGCGCGATCGCCTGCTGTACCTCGAAGTGGGCGAGGAGCAGGATCGCGACGCGGTGCTGCGCAAGCTGATCGAATCGCAGTACGTGCGCAACGACACCGTGCTCGGACGCGGGCGCTTCCGCGTGAAGGGCGACCTCCTCGAGATCCAGCCCGCGAACGTCGAGACGGCGTACCGCGTGTCGTTCTTCGGCGACGAGGTCGAGCAGATCACGCACTTCGATCCGCTCTCGGGCGAGGTGTACGCGAAGCTCGACAACCTCGCGATCTGGCCGGCGACCGAGTACGTCACGTCCGCGCCGACGATCGAGCGCGCCGTCGGTGAGATTCGCAGCGAGCTCGAGGCGCAGGTCAAGAAGTTCGAGTCGGAGAACCGCATGCTCGAAGCGCATCGCATTCGACAGCGGACCGAGTACGACCTCGAGATGATGCAGGAGCTCGGCTTCTGCAACGGCATCGAGAACTACTCACGCATCCTCGAGGGTCGGCCGGCCGGATCGCATCCGTTCACACTGCTCGACTACTTCCCGGACGACTTCGTGATCTTCGTCGACGAGTCGCATCAGACCGTGCCGCAGATCGGCGGCATGTATGAAGGCGACCGCTCGCGCAAGCAGACGCTCATCGACTACGGCTTCCGGTTGCCGTCGGCGCTCGACAACCGGCCGCTGCGCTTCGACGAGTTCCTCGAGAAGGTGCCGCAGATGGTGTTCGTCTCGGCGACGCCCGGCCCGTGGGAGCTGCGCCACTCGACGCGCGTGGCCGAGCAGCTGATTCGCCCGACCTATCTCATCGACCCTGAGGTCGAGTTGCGGCCGACGCGCAACCAGATCGACGACCTGCTCAACGAGATCCGGCAGCGCGAGGATCGCGGCGAGCGGGTGCTCGTGACGACGTTGACGAAGAAGATGTCGGAGGACTTGACCGACTATCTGCTCGAAGCGGGCGTCAAGGCGCGCTACCTGCATTCGGAAATCGACACGCTCGAGCGGATCCAGATCATCCGCGAGCTGCGCCTCGGAGACTACGACGTGCTCGTCGGCGTCAACCTGCTGCGCGAGGGCCTCGACCTGCCCGAGGTGTCGCTGGTCGCGATCCTCGACGCCGACAAGGAAGGCTTTCTGCGCGGCAAGACCGCATTGGTGCAGACGATCGGCCGCGCCGCCCGCCACGTCAACGGCAAGGTGTTGATGTACGCCGACAAGGTGACCGAGGCGATCAAGGGCGCGCTCGACGAGACGAACCGCCGTCGCGAGGTGCAGCTCGCGTACAACGAGGAGCACGGAACGACGCCGATCTCGGTCGTCAAGGGCGTTTCCGACATCGCGGAGTTCCTCGCGCTCGACCAGCCGCACGTGCCGACGTCGCGGCGGCGACGTGGAGACAAGGTGGAAGGCATGTCGCGCGATGACCTCGAGAAGCTCGTCGTCACACTCGAGGAGGAGATGTTCCAGGCGGCCGAGGAACTTCGGTTTGAATATGCGGCCAAGTTGCGTGACGAGCTCAAAGAGCTGCGGCGTGACCTGGTCGCGCTGGCGGAGGCACCCGCGTGAGTCTGGGGTTGATCCTGACGATTCTTTGGATCGGGCTGGTCGTCGGCGGCCTTGCGCGCCTGGCGATCCCGGGCCCCGATCCGATGCCGCTCTGGTTGACGATCTCGATCGGCCTGGTCGGCTCGATCGCCGGTGCGGCCGTGGGGCGCGGCGTCTCGGGCGGCGGCTACCTCACCTCGTTCGTCGCGTTCGGCGTGTCGATCGCGCTCGTCGCCGCCTACCGCAGGTACGTGCAGAAGCGGCCGATCGTCGGGCAGGGCGCGATGGCGTTCCCGGAGCGAGGGTTCGGCGTCGAGCACTACCGCGAGCGCTTGCACCGGTTCGGCATCGATCCCGACAACCTGGCGCCCGATCCGAAGCACATCGAGAAGGCGCGTCTACTCGCCGCGCTCGACGAGCTGCACCGCGCCGGTGTGCTCGACGACGACGAGCTCGCGTCAAAGAGAGCTCAAGTCGAAGAGCGCGCGTAACTCTTCGTCGCGACGAGCACCCAGCCGTCCGACCTGATCCAGCTCTCGACGCGCAGCTCGTTCTCGTCGGCGCTGTAGAGAACGCAGCCGCTTGCTTCGCCGAGCCGGCGCGGGCGCGGGCGTGCGAGACCCGGCGCGTTCGAGACAACCGCTCCGCGTTCTCCTGCACCGAGCACCGCGAACTCGCGTCGCTCCGCGGACGTCGCCTGGTGCACGTGGCCGCTGATGATCAGCTCTGCGCCGGCACCGACGAGCGTGCCGAGAACATGTGACCGTCGCGCGAGCGGACGCTTACGCGTGCGCCACGGTGCGTTGACGAGTTGGTGATGCAGTGCGGCGACGCGCAATGCGCCGGGTGCCGCCTCACCGAGGCGCGCCGCGGCGCGTGCGAGTGCCTCGTCGCTCACGCCGCCCGACTGGTGCCGCCACGGTCGCACCGAGTTGATGCCGACGACGTGCAACGTGTCGCTCGCGTAAACCGGCTCGGTCGTCTCCCACACGCGCTCGAACTCCGTCCACGGCGTCGTGATCCGCGCCGGGAACGTGTACGGGATGTCATGGTTTCCGGGCACCGCGATGACCGGCACGTCGAGCGCACGAAGGAACGCCGCAGCCCGCTCGTGCTGCTCGCGCCGGCCGCGGTGCGTCAGGTCGCCGGTCGCGACCACGAGGTCAGGGGCGAGACGCTCCAGCAGCGAATTCAGAGCGCGGTCCAACTCTTCATGCCCCCCGAAATGGAGGTCAGAGACGTGTAAGAGGCGAGTAACCACGGCCGGAGCAGGCTATACAGTGATCCTGTGGCGGACGAGCAATCCACCGAGATCTTCGACGACCTCTATCTCGGGCTGCGCGCAGGTGGCGCGCTGCGCAAGCAGCGTCGCGGCGAGCCGCTGACCGTCGAGGAGCAGGAAGCGCTCGGCCGCTGGCAGCGCCTGTCGCCGATCCGCAAGGGCATCGCCGTCGGCGGCTTCGCGGTCGGGACCTTTGGCTTGGGCTTCACGCTCGGCGGTTTGGTGTTCGGCCGTTGGCGTCGCGCGCACTGACCGAAGCGGTCCTCGGCGACATCACGAAGCAGCGCGTCGACGCGATCGTCAACGCGGCCAACTCGTCACTGCTCGGCGGCGGCGGGGTCGACGGGGCGATCCATCGCGCGGGCGGACCGGCGATCCTCGAGGAGTGCCGGCAGCTCGGCGGCTGCGCGACGGGCGACGCGAAGGCGACGACCGGCGGCGACCTGCCGGCGCGCTGGGTGATCCACACGGTCGGGCCGGTATGGCGCGGCGGCGGCGAAGGCGAAGCCGAGCTGCTCGCGTCGTGTTACGCGCGATCGCTCGAGGTTGCGCGTGAGCTCGGGGCGCGGACGGTCGCGTTCCCGGCCATCTCGTGCGGTGTCTACGGCTATCCGATCGCCGAGGCGGCGCGCGTCGCGGCGGACGCGGTGCGTGAGCACGACCTCGAGCTCGTGCGCTTCGTGCTCTTCAACGACGAGACGCACGCGGCGTTCAGTGAGGCTCTGACTCGCTAGGCGAGAAGAGAATCGCCGGCGGGTCCTGCTCCGCCGGATCGAGATCCCGCAGCACGACGTCGAACAGCGTCACCACCACGGCCGCGATCGGCACGGCGAAGAGCACCGCCCAGCCGCTGAAGAGGATCCCCACCGACGTCACGGCGAAGAGGACGAGTAGCGGCGACAGTCCTACGACGCCACCAAGAACCTTCGGCATCACCACATAATCCTCGAGCAGGCGCACGGCGAGGACGCAAGTCGCTGCGAGGATCGCGACATGGAGCGACGACGTCAGCCCGACCGCGACGGCGATGATGCCGGCGGAGAGTGGCCCAATCACCGGCACCACCTCGACCAGCCCGGCGAACGATCCGACGAGCAGCCAGTACGGTTCGCCGATCGCCCAGAAGAGCAGCGACAGCACGACACCGACAAGCACGATCAACAGCACCTGACCGCGCACGAACGCCCCGAGGCGCAGGTCGATCAGCGTCCACGTATCGCGCACGAGCTTGCGCTTCGGTCGTGGTAAGAGCGATGTGACGACGTCGACCGCGCGGTCGCGCTCGAACACCCAGTACGCCGCGGCGGCGAACGTGAAGAGGATTCCGATCAGGATGACGAACGCCTTCTTGCCGGCGGCGGCCGCCGGGCCTGTCAGGTGGCTCGCTCTGGGCAAGTGCTTCAAGCGCTTCTGCAGCGACACGAGGATGTCGTGCTTGATCCCGGTCGAGTGCTTCGCCGCCTGCGCGATCTGCGCCTTGCCGCTCGGGCTGAGCGCGTGGTCGACTTGGTGGAGCGCGGCGGGCACGGCGAACGAGAGCGCAAGTGCGATGACGCCGACAAACATCGCGTAATGCAGCAACACGCCGGCGACGCGTGGGATGCGCAGGCGAGCCTGCAGCCAGTCGACACCAGGGCGGATCGCGGCGGCGATGATCATCGCCGCGAAGATGAGGCCCACGACCAGGCGCAGCTTCCAGAGTGCGAGGGCGAGGGCGACGAGGCCGATGACGACCAGCGTCTGGACGGCCGCGCGGCGAGCGGTGTACCCCATGGCGATCGCTGTTCCCATGCGGGGTCTCGGCGCAACGGACCCCCTATACGAACGCACGTTCGCGCGATACGATGGGTGTCAGATGGCTGCCGACGAGCTCGTTGTTCACGGCGCCCGTGAGCACAACCTGAAGGACATCACCGTCCGGCTGCCGCGGAACGCCCTGATTTGCATCACCGGCCTCTCCGGGTCCGGCAAGTCGAGCCTTGCCTTCGACACGATCTACGCGGAAGGCCAGCGGCGCTACGTCGAGTCGCTCTCCGCGTACGCGCGGCAGTTCCTGCAGATGATGGAGAAGCCCGACGTCGACTCGATCGAGGGGCTGAGCCCGGCGATCTCGATCGACCAGAAGACGACGTCACGCAACCCGCGCTCGACGGTCGGCACCGTCACCGAGATCTACGACTATCTGCGCCTGCTCTATGCGCGCGTGGGCCGGCCGCACTGCCCGATGTGCGGCCGCCCGATCGCGGGGCAGTCGATCGACTCGATCGTCGAGCAGATCCTCGCGCTGCCGGAAGGCACGCGCTTCACGGTGAACGCCCCCGTCGTGCGCGATCGGAAAGGCGAATACAAGGACCTGTTCGAGGAGCTGCGCAACGAAGGGTTCTCGCGCGTGAAGGTCGACGGCGAACAGCACACCCTCGAAGAGCCGCCGACGCTCGACAAGAAGTTCAAGCATACGATCGAGGTTGTCGTCGACCGTCTCGTGATGAAGGAGGACATCCGCACGCGGCTGACGCAGTCGGTCGAGACGGCTGTGCAACTCGCGGACGGCCTCGTCGTCGCCGACTTGGTAGACACCGACGAAGAGCGCACGTACAGCGAGAAGTTCGCCTGTCCCGAGCACGGCGTGTCGCTGCCGGAGCTGCAGCCACGTGTGTTCTCGTTCAACTCGCCGCACGGCGCATGTCCGCGCTGCACCGGCCTCGGGGCGCAGCAGGAGATCGATCCCGACTTGCTCGTGCCCGACCCGTCGCTCTCGATCGACGACGGCGCGCTCGTGCCGTGGGCGGTCGGCGGCTCAGGGTTCTACGAGTCGGTGATCCAGGCGATCGCCGACCGCTACGAGATTCCCACCGACATCCCATGGAGCGAGCTCGCCACCGAGCAGCAGGATCGCTTCCTCGACGGCACCGAGGGCGACAAGGTCTACGTCCAGTACCGAAACAAGATGGGCCGGCGGCGCTCGTACATGATCGCGTTCGAGGGAATCATCAAGTCGCTCGAGCGCCGCTACCGCGAAACGGACTCGTCTTCGCAGCGCGAGCGCATCGAGGAGTACATGTCGTTCCGTCCCTGCCCGGTGTGCAAGGGCGCGCGTCTCAAGCCGGAAGTGCTCGCCGTGACCGTCGGTGACAAGAACATCCACCAGTTCACGCAGCAGTCGATCACTCGCTCGCTCGCGTTTCTCGACGGCCTCGACCTGACAGAGACGGAGCAGCTGATCGGCGTGCGCATCGTCAAGGAGATTCGCGAGCGGCTCACGTTCCTCAACGACGTCGGGGTCGGCTATCTGCAACTCGACCGCGGGTCGGCGACGTTGTCCGGTGGCGAGGCGCAACGACTGCGGCTCGCGACACAGATCGGTTCGCAGCTCGTGGGTGTGCTGTACATCCTCGACGAGCCGTCGATCGGCCTGCACCAGCGCGACAACGACAAGCTGATCGGAACGCTCGAACGACTGCGCAACCTCGGCAACACCGTGGTGGTCGTCGAGCACGACGAGCAGATGATGCGCAGCGCCGACTGGCTCGTCGACATGGGGCCGGGTGCAGGAGCCCACGGCGGCCACGTCGTCGCGGAAGGAACGGCGGCGAAAGTCGAACGCAACAAGAAGTCGGTGACCGGCCAGTTCCTTTCCGGCACCCGTGAGATTGCGGTGCCCGAGCGGCGCGACGAGGATCGCGGCACGTTCACGGTGCGCGGCGCGGCCGAGCACAACCTGAAGCAGATCGACGTCGAATTTCCGGTCGGCCGCTTTGTCGCGGTCACCGGCGTGTCGGGCTCCGGCAAGTCGACGCTCGTCAACGAGATCATCTACAAGGCGCTCGCGAACAGGCTCAACAAGATGCGCGTGAAACCGGGCGAGCACAAAGAAGTCGAAGGCATCGACGTGTTCGACAAGGTGATCGAGATCGACCAGCGCCCGATCGGCCGTACGCCGCGCTCGAACCCCGCGACGTACACCGATCTCTTTACGCACATTCGCGAGCTGTACTCGCTCACCCCCGACTCGAAGGTGCGCGGCTACAAGCCCGGCCGCTTCTCGTTCAACGTGAAGGGCGGACGCTGCGAGGCGTGCAAGGGTGACGGTCAGATCAAGATCGAGATGCATTTCCTGCCCGACGTCTACGTTCCGTGTGAGACGTGCAAAGGCAAGCGCTACAACCGCGAGACACTCGAGGTGCGCTTCAAGGGCAAGACGATCGCGGATGTGCTCGAGATGTCGGTCGAAGAGGCGCTCGCGTTCTTCGCGAAAATCCCGAAGATCCGCCGGCGGCTGCAGACGCTGCACGACGTGGGCCTCGACTACATGCGACTCGGCCAGCCGGCGACGACGCTCTCGGGCGGCGAGGCGCAGCGCGTGAAGCTCGCCGCAGAGCTGTCGAAGGTCGCTACGGGGCGGACGCTCTACATCCTCGACGAGCCGACGACCGGCCTGCACTTCGCCGACATCGAGAAGCTGCTCGAAGTGCTGCAGCGGCTGGTCGACGGCGGCAACACTGTGCTCGTGATCGAGCACAACCTCGACGTGATCAAGCAGGCCGACTGGATCGTCGACCTCGGGCCGGAGGGCGGCGAGGAGGGCGGCGAAGTGATCGCGGTCGGCACGCCGGAGGATGTCGCGGCGGTGCCCGAGTCGTACACCGGCCGGTTCCTGCAGCCGCTGCTCGAGCGGCACGCCGTCGTCGCAGCGTGAACCCAAGCAAGAAAAAGGTGTTGCTTGTGCTGGGCGTGATCTCGCTGCTCTTGTTCGGCGGCGGGATGCTCGCCTTCTTCTTGCAACGCGACGACTCGATTTGCCCGAACGGGAAGCCGCCGGTCGCGCAGCGCTCGGCCATCCTCGAGGGGACCCAGTACCGTTGCTCCGATGGCGTTGTCGTTACCAAGGGCTAGCGGGATGAGAGATTGGTGGCTGCGCACGCTGCTCGTGCTGCAGCATCCGCGGCCCGTGTTCGTCGCGCTGCGCGACGAGTCGCGCGAGTCGCTGTCGGATCGTTCCGAGCCGATCCTCGCAATCGTCATTCTCGCGGGAGTGGCTGCGGCGCTCGACAGCGCGACTGCCGCACATCTGATGGACGCGAACATCGACCCGTCGTCGACCGTCGACGGTGTCGACATGGCGATCTGGGCGTTTCTCGCCGGAAGCATCTCCGGCGTGTTCGGCTACTTCGTCCTCGGTGCGCTACTGCACCTCGGCGCGCGGCTGCTCGGCTCGCAGGGGACGTATCGGCGCAACCGCCAGATCGTCGCGTTCGCGGTGGTGCCGGTCGCGCTGTCGCTGGTGCTGTGGCCGGTGAAGCTCGCGCTCTACGGGTGGGACGTCTTCAAGACCGGCGGCGGCGATGCGGGCGCGGGGTCACACGTGTTTGCGGTGCTCGAGCTGGCGTTTGTCGCGTGGGCGACGGCACTGCTTGTGATCGGCATCCGCTCGGTGCATGGCTGGACGTGGCAGCGCGCAGCGCTCGTCGCGATCCCGGTTGTCGTCGTGCCTATCGCCGTGAGCTTGATCTAAGCCGTCGGTGTGATAGAAGCGCTTCGATGAACACTGCGCGCCAGTACAACGTTCGCCCGTACAACCAGCGCATGGCCAAGCGGGTGGCTCGCAGGGCCCACGTCGAAGGCGAAGACGCTGTGGCGGTCGCGTTCACGTTCAACAACCTTGCGACCATGCTCATCCTGGGTGTTATCGAGGACGCCGTGAGGTTTGTTCCGGTCATCGGCGGTTTGGTGGAGCTTGTGATGAGCGTGCTCGGTTTCTACTTCCACCGCATCGTGTTGGTTACCGACCAGAACGTCTACGTGTTCCGTGACTGGCCGTTTCACTATCCGGGCAAGTTGCTGATGAAGCACGAGCGTGGCCCCGGCGTTGTGAAGCTTGGAGCGCCTGCCGCGTCAGCGTTCATGCGGTTCATCCGGCGTGGACAGCTCACGTTCCAGGACGGAACCATCGTCTACCACACCATCATTTTCATCCGGCGTGTGCAATACATCGCGCAGGAAGCCAACCTGCCGCCGGGCCACTAGTTCGAAGCGCGTCTCGACGAGCTACCTGCGTGCGTTGACGGTGCCAAGCGCCGCCTCGAACGCCGCGAGCTCGCTTTCCGGCATCGAGTACGTGTGCTTGTCCTCGGGGAACGCGCCGTTGCGCACGTCGCCCGCGTACGAGGCGACGGCATCGCCGATCACGGCCGCAACTTCGGCATAGCGCTTCACGAAGCGCGGCTGCCGTCCCTGGTAGAGGCCGAGCAGGTCGTGCCACACGAGCACCTGGCCGTCGCACGCCGCGCCGGCGCCGATGCCGATCGTGGGGACGTCGAGTGCCTCCGTGACGCGCGCCGCGACCGGTGCAGGCACCGCTTCGAGCACCACGGCGAAGCAGCCGGCGTCCTGGAGCGCCAGTGCGTCTTCGTAGAGCTTCAGCGCGGCGTCTGCCGACCGCCCTTGCGCCTTGAAGCCGCCGAGCTTCGTCGCGGACTGCGGCGTCAGCCCCACGTGGCCCATCACGCCGATGTTCGAATCGGCGATCGCGCGCACGCGCGAGAGCATGCGGCCCGCGCCCTCGAGCTTCACCACGTCTGCTCCGCCTTCCTTCACGAGCCGGATCGCGTTCGTGACGGCCTGCTCATCGGAGACCTCGTAGGTGCCGAACGGCAGATCGCCGATCACGAGCGGGCGCCGCGCGGAGCGCGTCACCGCCTTGGTGAGGAAGATCATCTCGTCGAGCGTCACGGGCACCGTCGAGTCGTGGCCGAGCATCACCATTGCTGCGGTGTCGCCGACGAGAATCAGCTCGACGCCCGCCTCATCCGCGAGGCGCGCGGCGGGCGCGTCGTAGGCGGTGATCATCACGATCTTGTCGCCGCGCTCCTTCATCTCGTGCAGCTCGGGGAGCGGCAGCTTCCCGGCTTCATTCGGCCTCGTACTCATGCCCGCACCTCGCCAGCGCCGGCTCCCGCCCGGCGACGCCGGGCTCCGCCGACGCTTGACGCCGCTGGCTGCAGGATCCTGCGCCCTCGGGCGATCGGTCGTACCTCATGTACTGCCCTCTGCCCTCGGGCTTGGCTCCTTTGCCAGCTGCGCCCGAGATGCGGGCAGGTGTTCGAGGAGGGGCTACGGTTCACTTCGATCTCCTTCCAGGAGGACGTTGTCGATCAAGCGGGTGGTGCCGACGCGCGCGGCGACGGCAAGCGTGGGGCCGTCGAGGTCGGCGACCTCGACGTAGTCGGGCTCGAGGCCGGCGTCGAGCAGGATCGTGCGAGCGGCGCTCGCGTCACGGGTGGCGAGTGCGCGCGGAATCGCGAGTGCCCGCTCGCGCTCCGCGGATGACAGACGCGCGTTTCGCGACGACAGCGCGAGCCCGTCGGCGTCGCGCAGCGTGTCGACCACTCGGATCTCGACGCCGACGTTGAGGTCGCGCACGAGCTGCTTCAGCACGGCAACCTGCTGCGCGTCCTTGCGCCCGAACCACGCGAGCTCCGGCCGGACGATGTTGAACAGCTTCAGGCACACCGTCGCGACGCCGCGGAAGTGATCGGGCCGCGCGGCGCCTTCGAGACCCACGGCGACGCCTTCGGGCACCACCCAGGTCGCGAAACCGGGCGGGTAGATCTCGTCCGCGGAGGGCGCGAAGAGCACGTCGACGCCCGCTTCCTCGGCGATCGCCGCGTCGGCAGCCAGGTCGCGCGGGTAGAGCGCGAGGTCGCGCGCGTCGCCGAACTGCGTCGGGTTGACGAACACGCTCGCGACGAGCGTGTCGCACTCGAGTCGCGCTGCGTCGAACAGGCGAACGTGGCCGGCGTGCAACGCACCCATCGTCGGCACCAATCCGACGACTCCGTCGAGCGTGCCGAGCTCGGCAATGCTCTTGGAAACTCTCACGCGCGCGTCGCTTTCGTCAGCGCGCGGTACATGTCCTCGAGCTCGGGCACGTCGGCGCGAATCGCAGCGAGATGCCGCTCGACGGTTTCCCAGTCACCGCGCGCGATCGGGCCGGTCAGTTCGAACTCGTTCTCGATCGTGCGCCGCATCAGCGGCAACAGGGCTTCCGGCGGCGCACCCGCCTCCTCGAACAGGCGCGCGGCTGCGCGGTACAGCGTGACGAGGAAGTTCGACGCGACCGACGCGCCTGCGTGATAGAGACCGCGCGCGTCGTCGGCGAGCGCGAACGGATGCAAGCCGAGCGTCTCCGCCAGCCACAGTGCGTGGCGTCGTGCCTCTTCGCTCTCCGCGGTGATCGCGCCCCACGCGCCGTCGAGCTGTTCGGGTCCGCGCGCAAGCGTCAGCGTCTGCAGCGGGTGCACGGAGAAACGGCGCGCATGCGGCTCGAGCGCCGCGAGCGGCGTCCCGCCGGACACGTGCGCGACCCACGGGCCGGGCTCGATCGTGCGAGCGACCTCAGCGATAACGCGGTCCGGTACGCAAAGCAGCCGTAGGGCGCCGGCATCAGAGATGGCGACGCCACGCTCGCGCAAGCGGGCTTCGATCGCCGCTCCGGCACGGCCGGAACCGATGACGGTGACGCTCTCGAACATGTTTCGCTCCAGCTCCCGTCCGGGATGCCGGGCACGAGAAAGTGTACCGGGGCCTGGCTAGCTGCCAGGCCCCGGCGCGTGCTCGTACTACGAAGAGGTCTCGGGGAGAGGGGCTTCGTGGTGCGAGAACGCCCTGACGCGGACGACCGACGCGCTGCTGCCGACGGCGCCCGTCGATTCGATGCTCACCCACGAACCCGTGGGGACCTGCGACAGCTGCACGATCCGGCCGTTCAGCGTGACCACAGCGTTCGACGGAACCGCGAACGCCTGCGTGCGCCAGACAGCGTCGCCTTGCGACTGCACGATCGTGATCGACGAACTGGAGTCTGCAGTGACCCGACCACGGTCGAACGTCACCTGGACGAACTGCCGCGTATAGGGGTCGAGCTCGACCGACGACACCTCGGCAGCATTCGTGATGATCTGCGGCGCGAAGGTCTTCTTCCGGTCTTTTCCTCTGTTGTCGCCGTGATGCCTGTTCGTGGCGCCGGCGAGTGCGGCGCCACCGAGCGCCAATGCCGCGATCGCGTAGATGGTGAGCGCGAGCAGCAGGCGGCGGCGATTGAACGACTTCATCTGGAAGTGTCTCCTCTCGGGTGGGCGAACGCGACCGAGGTTAAGAGGCGCCTGTTCGATCACCCTGAGGGGGCCGTCAACGCGTGTAATCCCTCTGCAAAGGCCCGTTTTACGTTGGATTTACGCAGCGCCCACACGCCACTGACCGTAGGCCGTCATTCTTCCGTGATCCGCAGGTTCGCACTCGCCCTCCTGCTCTTCGGAGCAATCGCTGCGCCGGCTCAGGCTGCGCGTCACCGCCCTGCGCCCGCCGCCGCGCGCGGCATCGTCGTTCGCGTCGAGCACCGCGCTGTCGTGTTGCGCGCGCTCGACGGCAGTACGCAGCGTGTGGTCGTCCCGCCGCGTTCGACCGTGTTGCTCAACGGTCATGCCGTCGCGCTGAGGGCGCTGCGCCCTGGCGACATCGTCCTCGTCGTGCGACGCCGCGGGCGCGGGGCGGCGATGGAGATCCGCGCGTTCTCGCCATGAGCGGAGTCGCTGTCGTCATCGAGGACGACGAGGCAATCGGCGGCCTCGTCACCGCGTATCTCGAACGCGAAGGCTTCGCCGTGCGCTGGGAGCGCACGGGCGGCGGCGGGCTCGAAGCAGTCGAACGTGAGGATGCGCGCATCGTCGTGCTCGATGTCGGTCTGCCTGACGTCGACGGTTTTGACGTGTGCTCCCGCCTGCGCCGCGCGTCGCGCACGCCGGTGTTGATGCTGACCGCGCGCGACGAAGAGGTCGACCGCATCGTCGGCCTCGAGCTCGGAGCCGACGACTACATGACGAAGCCGTTCTCGCCGCGCGAGCTCGTCGCGCGCGTGCGCGCGATCCTGCGCCGCACCGAGCCGGAACCGCAGCCGCTGCACGAGCTCGGCGACGTCGTGATCGACACGCGGCGAAAATCCGTCACCGTCGCCGGCGAACCGGTGCAGCTGCGCACGCTCGAGTTCGAGCTGCTCGCGGCGCTCGCCGAGACGCCCGATCGCGTGATCAGCCGTGATGAACTGCTGAAGCGCGTGTGGGGGACGACGTTCCCCAGCGGCACCCGCACCGTCGATGTGCACGTCGCGCAGGTGCGCAAAAAGCTTGGCCGCCCGGACCTGATCGCCACTGTGCGAGGTTCTGGGTACCGTTTGCGTCCTCCGGAATGAGATCGCTTAGAGCCCGGCTGACGCTCGGCATCGCCTCCGCGGTGCTGCTCGCCGTGACGCTCACGCTGCTCGCAGCCGCATTTCTCGTCGACCGGTCGCTGAACAACGGGGCCGTGCGCGGTCTCGAACGCCAGGCAGCGCTGCTCGCGAAGACACCGGCCGGCCAGCCCGCCGGTCCGTTCGGACGGTTTCTGCAGACGCAGGACGAGCGTCTCGCCGTGCTCTCGCGCCGCCAGGCAGCGTTGCTCTTGCCCGGCGGCAGTGATCCGTCGAAGCCGTCGTCCGGTCACGTCAGCGTGAACGGGACTGCCTATATCTACGCCGCGCAGCCGGGTGGCAAGACGACGATCGTCCTGCTGCGCACCGAGTCGTCCGTCGCGTCCGACTACCACCCGTACCTGATCGCATTCGCGGCGGTCGCGGGCTTCGGGGCGCTCCTCGCCGCGCTCGTCGCATCGATCCTGGCGAGCGGCGTTGCGCGCTCGATCGGCCGTGTCGCCGCGGCGAGCCGTCGCCTTGCTGCCGGTGAGCAGCCCGAGCCGCTGCCGGAGTCGGGCGCCGACGAGGTGCGAACGCTCGCCGAGTCGTTCAACCAGATGGCGGTGCAGCTTGCGCGCGCCCGTGCCGCGGAGCGCGAGTTCCTGATCTCCGTCAGCCACGAGCTGAAGACGCCGCTCACCGCGATTCGCGGTTACGCGGAGGCAATCGGCGACGGCGTGTTGACACCGGCGCGCGCGGTCGAGGTGATCAACATCGAGGCGGCTCGCCTCGAGCGGCTCGTCGCCGACCTGCTCGAGCTCGCCCGTCTCAACCGCATCGGTTTCGATGTCGAGTACTCGACGATCGACCTTGCAGAAGTGGCGCGCGAAGCGTCGGAGCGGCACGCGCCACGCGCGCGCGAGCTCGGAGTGTCGCTCCGGTGGTCGGCCGAAGCTGGTGCGCTCGCGCTCGGCGACCACGACCGCGTGCTGCAGGCTGTCTCGAATCTCGTCGAAAACGCGTTGCGTTGCACGCCGCACGGCGGCTCGGTCTCGATCCAGGCTGCGGAGGGCTCGATCTCGGTCGCCGATACCGGGCCCGGGCTCGCAGCCGAAGACGTGCCGCGCGCGTTCGAGCGCTTCTTCCTCTACCGCCGCTACGGCAAGGAGCGTCCGGTCGGCACCGGGCTCGGTCTGTCGATCGTGCGTGAGCTCGCGCGTGCGATGGGCGGTGACGTCGACGTCGAGAGCAAGCCGGGCGCAGGCGCGATTTTCCGCATCAGGCTGCTTACGTCATAGGTGTCCGGCCGGGCTGCAAGGATGCCCTTGGTAGGGTTGCCTGAGTGCCGATCTACGAATACGTCTGCATGAGCTGCGAGTCCCATTTCGAGGAGCTCGTCGGCATGTCCGATCCCGATCCGACATGTCCCGACTGCGGCCACGAGCGGGTCGCGAAGCAGCTGAGCGCATTCGTCGCGCATGGCACCGCCGGACAGCCCAGCTTTGGTGGTGGCGGCTGTTGCGGCGGAAGCTGTGGCTGCGGGCACTGAGTCAGAGCTAGCCCTGCTCGCCTATGGCGATGTTGTCGCCGGCTGCACGCGCTGTGCGCTCGCGGAGACGC
The DNA here is from genome assembly GCA_036278975.1 of Gaiellaceae bacterium. GTDB lineage: Bacteria > Actinomycetota > Thermoleophilia > Gaiellales > Gaiellaceae > PALSA-600. Next base: position 12,581 of record DASUKC010000034.1, on the reverse strand, counting down.
GGACGCAGGTCGTGTTCGGCGTCGGTTCGCCGTCCGCGGACTTGATATTCGTCGGCGAGGCGCCGGGCTTTCACGAGGACAAGCAGGGCATCCCATTCGTCGGCGCCGCGGGCAAGCTGCTGACGAAGCTGCTCGACGGCATCGGCATGGCGCGCGAAGACGTCTATGTCGCGAACGTACTCAAATGCAGGCCTCCTGGGAACCGCGACCCGTTGCCCGACGAGATCGAGTCGTGCGAGTCGCACCTTTTCAAGCAGATCGAGTTGATCCAGCCGAAGGTCGTCGCGACGCTCGGCAACTTCGCGACGAAGCTTCTCTCCGGCAAGCCCGCGGGCATCACGCGTGTGCACGGGCAGGAACAGGAGGTGACGCTCGGCGGCCAGAGCGTGCTGCTCTATCCGCTGTTCCATCCGGCGGCCGCGCTCTACACGCCGCGCATGCTCGAGGTGCTCGAGCAGGACTTCGCACGGCTGCCCGGCCTGCTGGGCGAGCCGGCGGCAGTTCCGCTTCAGCCCGAGGTCGCAGAAGAGTCGGGTCAGCCGATCCAGCTCGGCCTCTTCTAGCCTTCCCGGACTGTGTCCGGCCCGCTCGTCTTCATCCACGTCCCGAAAACGGGCGGCAGCACATTTCTCTCGGTGCTGCGGCGCAACTTCCCGACGTCGGATGTGCTGCTGCCGGACGCGCAGAAAGGCAAGAACCTGGCGGAGATCGACGATGCCTTCGGGCGGCTCGGACAGGCGAGGTCGATCCACGGTCACGTCCCGCTTTCGTATCGCGACCGGCTGCCGGCGAATGCGCGCTACGCCGCGCTGCTCCGCGATCCCGTGCGGCGCCAGTACTCCCACTATCAGTGGCTCTACGGTAGGAAGCTCGCTGCCGGCAAGCACTGGCCGGTCGAGAGAGCGCTACGTCAGGGTCGTCTCGTCGACAACCTGCAGACGCGGATGCTTTCGGGGCTCGAGGATCCGTTCACGCGGCCGGCCGACGACGAGTTGCTCGGCGCGGCGCTCGTCGAGCTCGAGGGTCTTGCTTTCGTCGGCCTCGTCGAGAGGTTTCCGGAATCGATGTTGCTCGCGCAGGAGCGGCTCGGGCTCCGCCACATTTCGTACGTACGCCGCAACGTGCGCGGCACGACGCACCCTCCGGAGGATGTCGACGCGCTGCGCGCGCACAACCAGCTGGATCTCCAGTTGTACGCGCACGCCGTCGCGATGCTCGAACCGGAGCTCGACCGCCTACAGTCGCGCGCGGCGTCGCTCCTGCGCGCCGAGCGGGCGATGAGCAGCGTTCGCCCCACGGCCGATCTCGTCGCACTCGGCTACGTCGCCGACTACGGCATGTCGGCGATCGGGGCGCGCACACGGCGTGCGTTGCGATGGAGGTGATCACCGCCTCGCCGGAGGAGACCGAAGCGCTTGCTGCGCGCGTCGCGGCGCACCTGCGCGCCGGCGACGTCGTCGCGGTGTCCGGCGAGCTCGGCGCGGGGAAGACGACCTTCGTGCGCGGCGCAGCGCGGGCGCTCGGCGTGACGGGACCGGTCGCCAGCCCGACGTTCACCATCGGCCATCGCTACGACGCGCCGGTGCCCGTCGCGCATCTCGACCTCTACCGTGTCGCCGGGCTCGATCCGGCAGAGTGGGGCGACCTCGAGCCGTACTTCGACGGCACGATCGCGTTCGTCGAGTGGCCCGAGCACGGCGGCGACTGGGTCCCCAGGCCGCGCGTCACCGTTACCCTCAGTCACGTCGACGCCGCTCATCGCGGTGTGAGGATCGATGCAGACGACCTTGGCCTTTGACACGGCGACCACCGCAGGTGCGGTGTGCGCCCTTGCTTCCGGCGAACGCGCGCGGCGCGCGAACGCGTCGCAGGTGCTCGCTGCGATCGACGAGATCGTCGACGACCCGCGGCAGGTCGGCCGCATCGTGGTCGGGCTCGGCCCGGGCAGCTTCACCAGCATTCGCATCGGGCTCGCGACGGCATTCTCTATGGCCGAGACGTTGGGAATCGAACTGCAGGGCGCGAGCACGCTCGACGCGTTCGCCGGCGGTACGCCGGTGCTCGACGCGCGCCGTGGCGAAGTGTTCGCACCCGGCCCGCGCGTCTGCGCGCCCGAAGAGCTCGAGGTCGACGGGCTGACGCTCGTCGGCGACGGCGCAGTTCGTTATCGCGACATCTTCGAGCAGCGCGGCGCGACGATTCCGCCCGACGACGACGCGGCGCACGTGCCTGATCCGCTGCTACTGATCGAGCGCGCGACACCGCAGCTCGACCCGCTCTACGTCCGCCAGCCCGACGCGAAGCCTTCTGCATGACCGCCGTCCTTGTCTACATCCGCCCGCTGTGTCTGGACGATCTCGACGCAATCGAGAGCATCGAGCAGCGCGCGTATCCCACTCCGTGGTCGCGCTCGATGTTCGCGTCGGAGTTGGCGAAGCCGACGTCGATCTGCCTCGGCGCGTTCGACGGCGGCCGGCTGGTCGGCTACACCATCAACGCGCGCTATGTCGATGCGTGGCACGTGATGAACGTCGCCATCGACCCGCGCCATCGCCGCCGCGGTGTTGCGACCGCGCTGATCGAGCGGCTGTTCGAACTGACGCGCGACGACGAGCGGCGCGGCTACACGCTCGAGGTGCGCGTGTCGAACGAGGGCGCGATTCGCCTGTACACGCGACTCGGTTTCGAAGCGCGCGGCGTGCGCCGCGGCTACTACACGGACAATCGCGAAGACGCGCTGATCATGTGGCGCGACGCCGAAGAGCTGCCTTGACCAGCTCGTCATGCACGATGCGGTTGCGGCCGGAGCCGGGCTTTGCCCGGCGGGAGGCTGAGCTGCCTTGATCCTTGGCATCGAGACGTCGTGCGACGAGACCGCAGCGGCGCTCGTCACGCGCGACGGTGAGATCCTCGCGAACGTCGTCTCGTCGCAGGCAGACCTGCACGCGCGCTACGGCGGCGTTGTTCCCGAGGTCGCGAGTCGTCGCCACCTCGAGCTCGTGAACCCGGTCGTCCAGGACGCGCTGCGCGAAGCGGGAGCGACACTCGACGACGTGCAGGCGATCGCAGTCACCACGTACCCGGGGCTGATCGGCGCGCTGCTCGTCGGCGTCGCGGCGGCAAAGGCGATCGCGTGGGCGCGCCGGCTGCCGCTCGTGCCGGTCAACCACCTGCACGGCCACGTCGCGTCGCTGTACTTGAAGCCGCTCGATCTCGAGCCGCCGTTCACGTGCCTGCTGGCAAGCGGCGGCCACACGATGCTGCTCGACGTCACCGACCGCGCCGGTTACCGCGTGCTCGGCACGACGCTCGACGACGCAGCGGGTGAGGCGTTCGACAAGGGTGCTCGCCTGCTCGGCCTCGGCTATCCCGGCGGGAAGGCGCTCGACGAGCTCGCCTCGCAAGGGGACGCGACCGCGTACAACTTTCCCGTCGCGCGCGTTCCCGACCTCGACTTCTCGTTCTCCGGCCTCAAGACCGCGCTGCTCTACGCGGTGCGCGACCTCTCGGCGGACGAGCTCGCCGAGCGGCGTGCCGATCTCGCGGCGTCGTATCAGCGCGCGATCGTCAAGGCGCTCGTCGATCGCATTGATGCAACGAAGGCGGACCGCGTCGCCGTCGTCGGTGGCGTCGCCGCGAATTCCGAGCTGCGGCGCGCGCTCGCGAAGGCAACCCTCGCACCGCTCGCGCTGTGCACGGACAATGCCGCGATGATCGCGTCGGCTGCCCGCTACGTCGAGCCGCTGCCGTATCCGGCGTACCTCACGCTCGATGCGCGCGCGACCGCATAGCGTCGCCTTCGTTTCGCTCGCGGCGCTGCTGCTGGCGCTGCCGGCCGCCGCACGCTCGCCCGCAACCACAAGGCCGGCGGTTGCGCTTGCGGGACACGACATCGTCGTGCTGAGGACACCGTCGCTCGCGCAGCGCATCGCGAGCAACGGCCCCGCCACCGAGGAGCAGGAGCGAGCGTGGACGTTGCAGGCGTCGGCGGCGCAGCAGCAAGTGCTGACCAAGGTCGCCCAGGCCGGCATCGAGGTGGAGCCCGACTACTCGTACACGCGCGTGCTCGACGGCTTCTCCGCGCGGCTCGACCCGCGCGCCGTTGCGCTCCTGCAGCACGAGCCGGAGGTGGCGGGCATCTTCCCGGTGCGCGCTGCCTATCCGGCATCGATGTCGACCGGTGCCAATGGCAATCGGCCGCTCTCGCTGCCGGCTGCCACCGGCCGCGGCGTGACGATTGCGCTGCTCGACACCGGCGTCGACCTCACCAGCACGTACTTACGCGGTCACGTGCAGCCCGGGACCGACGTCGTGAACGGCAACGACGACGCGCACGCCGTCGCCGATCCGCAGAACCACACACGTAGCGAAGGGCACGGCACCGAGCTCGCCGGCATCCTCGCCGCCGTCGCGCCCGAGGCGAAGGTGCTGCCGATTCGCGTCGCCGGGTGGCAGTCGGCCATCGGCGGCGGCGACGCGGTGTACGCGCGCAGCGACCAGCTCGTCGAAGGGCTCGAGCTCGCAGTCGATCCGAACCAGGACGGCGACGCGCACGACGCCGCGCGCGTCGCGCTGATTGGCGTCGAAGAGCCGTACGCGTCGTTCGCCGACGCTCCGGAAGCGCAGGCAGCGCAGGGTGCGGTCGATCTCGGCACCGTCGTCGTCACACCCGCAGGGGACGAGGGTGCTGCAGGTCCCGCGTACGGCTCGATCGCCGGTCCGGCCGGCGCGGTTGCGGTTGCTGCAATGGACGCGCGCTCGGAGGTTGCCGCGGCGCGCGTCGTCCTGCGCACCGGGCTCGACGTCGTCTACGACCGCGTGCAGCCGCTGCTCGACGCCCAGCTTCCGGCGCGCTCGCACGTCTTGACGATCGCGACCGGCAAGTTCTTCGCGCATGGCATAAGCCGCGTCGCCGGTCGCGCCGCGATCGCGCCCGAAGGCGCGAATCCCGCGGCGACCGCTGAAGCAGCTGCCGCTGCGGGCGCAACCGCCGTGCTGCTCTACGGCGATCCGGTGCCGGCTGGCAGCATCGACGTCGACGTTCCCGTCGCCTTGATCCCGGACGCCGCGGTGCGGGCGCTGCTCTCCGCGCGTGCCGCGGGCCACGACGTTGCTGTTGCGATCGGCAAAGGCCGCCTCGCGCCGAACACAACCGAAGGCTTCGTCGCGCCCTTCTCGTCGCGGGGACTCGCGTTCGACGGCAGCCTCAAGCCTGACGTCTCTGCGCCAGGCGTGAACGTCGCAACCGTCGGCACCGCGATCAGCGGCACGAGCGCGGCGGCAGCGAACGTCGCAGGCGTTGCGGCGCTGATTGCGCAAATGCGTCCTGATCTCGATGCGCGCGCGCTGCGCAGTCTGCTCGTCGGCTACGCGCAGGCGGGTGGCGCAACCGCGACGCAGGCAGGCGCCGGCACGTTCCGTGCAGGCGCGGCGGCGGTAGGCGAACTGGCCGCCGATGCGACGACGATCGGCTTCGGCGTGTTGACCGGCAGCGCGACGCGGACGATCACGCTGCGCAATGTGTCGTCGCGGCGTCTGCATGTCGACGTGCAAGCGGTCACAACCTTCGGCGAGACCGCGCCGCTGCAGTTCTCGGTCGTTCCGGAAAGCCTCACCCTTGCGCCGGGTGCATCCGAGACGGTCGGCGTGACGGTGTCGACCCGTGTGCGGCAGCCGTCGCAGCTCGCGCTCGGTGCGATCGAAGCGCGCGTCGCCGACAGTGAGACGCTGCGCATCCCGTGGGCGCTCCTGCTGCACGCGCCCGCAGCGCCGCCGGTGCATGCGTCACTCGACAAAACCTCGTTTGCACCGTCGGATGTCAACCCGGCCGTGCTCACCGTGCATGCCGGCGCCGTCAAAGATGAACAGGTCGAGCCCGTCTCGCAGCTCTCCGTGTTGCTCTATACCGCGGCCGGCCGCTATCTCGGCGTGCTCGCGCAGCAGCGCGACCTGCTGCCCGGCACGTATGTCTTCGGCATCACCGGCCGAGGCCCGTCGGGCGCCGTCCTGCCGCGTGGCAGATATGAGCTGCGGGTCGCGACGAGACCGGCAGCCCGGGCAACGGTTTCTTTCACGGTTTCCTGAGCAGGAGGAGTACAGTCGCGGCCATGGCCACCATCGAGCAGGACACCCACCTTCGGGAAAACCCGTTCAAGCTTGCGCAGCTGCAGCTGCGCAAGGTCGCCGACACGTTCGACATCGACGACCGGCTCGTCAATGTCATCCAGGAGTGCAAGAAAGCGGTCGAAGTCTCGATCCCGACGTCCATGGACGACGGCAGCACGCGCGCGTTCAAGGGCTTCCGCGTCACGCACAACATCGCGCGTGGGCCGTCGAAGGGCGGCATTCGGTACCACCCCGACGTCACCCTCGACGAGGTCAAGTCGCTCGCGATGTGGATGACTTGGAAGTGCGCCCTGATGGGGCTGCCGTTCGGTGGCGCCAAGGGCGGGGTCGTCTGCGACCCGAAGAAGATGTCGCTCGGTGAGCTCGAGCGCATGACGCGCCGGTTCACCTCCGAGATCATCAACGAGATCGGGCCCGAGAAGGACATTCCCGCGCCTGACGTCGGCACGAACGCCGCGACGATGGCGTGGATCTTCGACACGTATTCGATGAACAAGGGTCACTCGGTGCTCGGTGTCGTCACGGGCAAGCCGTTGACGATCGGCGGTTCGCTGGGCCGTGAAGAGGCGACCGCAAAGGGCGCGATCTTCACGATGCAGGCCGCGCTCCGCGAGCAGGGCAAGCCGCTCGAAGGCATGCGCGTCGCCGTGCAGGGTTTCGGCAACGTCGGCTCGTTCTTCGCGAAGTTCTGCTCCGAGCTCGGCGCCACCGTGATCGCGATCTCCGACTCGACCGGCGGCATCGTCAACGAAAAGGGCATCGACGTCGCGGCCGCGTTCGCGCACAAGCGCGACGGCGGCTCGCTCTCCGATTTGAAGGGCGGCGACAAGATCTCGAACGACGATCTGCTGCTGCTCGACTGCGACATCCTCGCGCCGTGCGCGCTCGAGCAGGTCATCACCGAGGAGAACGCGAGCCGCGTCAAGGCGAAGCTGATCGTCGAGGGCGCGAACGGCCCGGTCACGCCGGCCGGCGACGAGATCCTGGAAGCGAACGGCGCGATCGTGCTGCCCGACGTGCTCGCGAACGCGGGCGGCGTCGTCGTCTCGTACTTCGAATGGGTGCAGGGCCTCCAGGAGTACTTCTGGAAGGAAGACGAGGTGAACGCGCGGCTGAACGAGATCGTCACGCGCGCGTTCGACGAGACGTGGGTGACGTACCAGGAGCGCAAGATTTCGATGCGCCTCGCCGCCTACGGCATCGCGGTCCAACGCGTCGCCGAAGCAACCACCACCCGCGGCCTCTATCCCTAAGCGCGTCGTCCTGTATCACGCGGCGGGTTGCCATCTGTGCGAGCGCGCGCAGGGGCAGCTCGCCGCGTTGCACGCCGAACTCGGCTTCCCGTACGAAGAGGTCGCGATCGACGGCAACCCTCTCTTGGAGGGGAAGTACAGGACGTGGCTGCCGGTGGTCGAGATCGACGGGCAGCGGGCCTTCGTCTACTACCTGGACGAGGCCGCGTTTCGGCGAAAACTGTCACAAACCTGAGGGTTTGTGACAACCCTGCGGCTGTTCCTGCGCCATCGGGCACAATGCTCGTGATGTTGCAAGGTGGAGCTACCGAGAACGGCACCGACAGACTCACCGTAGGTGTTGCCGCCCGGCTCTCCCGCTACCTGCAGGTTCTGAGCCAGGCGCGGAAGATGGGCAAGGAGCGCATCTCCTCTCAGGAGATTGCCGACTACACGAACATCAACGCGACGCAGATCCGCCGTGACCTCTCGAACTTCGGGAAGTTCGGCAAGCGCGGTGTCGGTTATTCGATCGACTCGCTGCTCGGCGAGATCCGCCGCATCTTGCGCACGCACGGCCAGCACAACATCGCGCTCGTCGGCGCCGGCCGACTCGGCCAGGCGATCGCGAGCTCGCCGATCTTCGCCGAGCATGGCATCAACGTTGCGGCGGTGTTCGACTCCGATCCCGACAAGATCGGGATGGATCTCGGTGGCACGGCGGTCGAGGACGAGCGCAGGCTGAAGGATTCGGTGCGTGAGAAGAACATCGTCGTCGGCGTGCTCGCCGTTCCGGCGCTCGCGGCTCAGAACGTATGCGACGACCTGGTCGATGCGGGCGTGCGCATCGTGTTCAACTACTCGGAGGGGTTGCTCGACGTGCCGCCGGACGTCACGGTGCACACCTCGAATCCCGCCGTCGAGCTGCTTCACGCGCTCTATTTCCATTTGACCTAGGGCCGCGCCGTTGCGCATCGTCCTCTGGCACGGCTATTTGCTGGCCGGCACGGGGTCGAACGTCTACAGCCGCGCACTCGCGCGCGAATGGAGCCGCGCCGGGCACGACGTGACCGTCGTCTGCCAGGAGCGTGGGGAGTACGACCTCGCCGGCGCGCGCGTCGTCGTGCCCGAGCTGCCCGGTGGCTTGCTGCCCGTCTTCCTGCTGGACCGTTACGCGGGACTGCAGCCGAAGCTGCTGCAGGAGTTCACTCCCGCGGAGCGCGACGCGTACACGGAAGCGAACGCCGCCGCGATTCGCGAGCAGTTGCCTGCCGACGTCGTCTTCACCAACCACGTGCTGATGGGTGGACCGGTCGGCGCGGCGAGCGGCGTCCCGTTTCGCGTGAAGGCGCACGGGTCGGAGCTCGAGTACTCGATGCGCGGTCGCCCTGAGCTCCAGGCGATCGGCCGCGACGCGCTTGCGCACGCCGAGTGCACGTTCGTCGGCTCGCAACACATCCGCGAGGTTCTCGAGTCCGTCGTCGGCCAGGTCGATCACGTCGAGGAGGTCCCCCCGGGCGTCGATGTCGCCGAGTTCGTGCCCGAAGAGCGGGAGGCTGCGCTCGAGAAGCTGATCAGCGAGTCGCGCGCGGACACGCCGAACGGCGAGCGCTTCCCCGACGCCGGCAACGCTGAGCGCTTCGCCGAGTTCCTCGCCGGCGACGAGCCCACCGTTGTGTACGTCGGCAAGCTGATCGAGCAGAAAGGCGTGCAGGTGCTGCTCGAGGCGATGAAGGGTGTCGACGCGCGCCTCGTCGTCGTCGGCTTCGGGCCTGAACGTGCCGCATTCGAAGCAGCCGCACCTGAGCGGACGCTCTTCAGCGGTGCGCTCGAGCACCGCCACATCCGCCATCTGTTCGCGCTCGCCGACGTCGCGGTTGTGCCGTCGATCTTCCCCGAGGCGTTCGGGATGGTCGCCGCCGAAGCCGCCGCGACCGGAACACCGCCGCTCGTCGCCCGTCACTCCGGGCTCGCCGAAGTCGCTGCCGGGCTCGAAGCCGAGTATCCCGCGCACCTCGAGCACCTCGCTGCATTCGACACGGGTGACGCCGGCGACTTGCGCGCCAAGCTCACCGAGTTGCTTGCGCTGCCCGAGGCAGACCGAACCGCGATTCGCACGGCAGCACGCAAGGCAGTCGTCGACCGCTGGTCGTGGGCCAGCGTCGCCGCCCGCCTGCTCGCACCCCGCGGCTAACGTTCCGCGGACCCATGGGAGACGAGCAACGCGGCACCTGGCAGGAGCTGCTCTCGGACGCCGAAGTGGCGTACGAGAACGGCACCGATCTGACCCTCGCGATCGAGGAGGAATTCGCCCTCCTCGATCCCGGTTCGCTGTCGCTCGTCAACCGCTTCGAAGAGATCAAGGCGGCTGCCGTCGGCACCGAGCTCGAGCCTCATCTCGTCGGCGAGCTGATCGCGTCGGAGGTGGAGGTGCGCACCGGCCGTTGCGAAGAGTTCGGCGAAGCTGCGGCAACGATGCGCGACCGTCGCTCCGCGCTGCAAGGGCTGGCGCGCGAAACCGGGCTCGCTCTCGGCGCGACCGCGACGCACCCGTGGAGCCGCTGGCAGGACCAGCGGATCATCGACACGCCGCACTACCGGCGCAACGACGAATTGCTGCGCTATGTGGTGTGGCGCAACAACACCTTCGGCCTGCATGTGCACGTCGGCGTACAGGGAGGGGACAGAGCGGTCGCGGTGCACGATGCGCTGCGTAACTTCCTGCCCGAGCTGCTTGCGCTGTCGGCGAGCTCGCCGTTCGTCGAGACGGTGAACTCGGGTCTGCACTCCGCGCGCACGGAGATCTTCACGCGCATGTTCCCGCGGTGCGGAGTCCCGGACGCGTACGGCGACTGGCGCGGCTTCCGCGACTACGTCGCGTTCCTCTATCGCACCGGCTCGATGACCGAGCACACGCAGCTGTGGTGGAGCGTGCGTCCGCACCTCGCGTATCCGACGGTCGAGATCCGTATCTGCGACGCGCAGCCTGAGCTCGGCGAGGCGCAGTCGCTCGCGGCGCTCTGTTATGCGCTCGCCGCCCGCTGCCTGCGCGCGCATGACGAAGGCGAGCCGCTGCCGAACCAGCCGCACCGGATGCTCGAGGAGAACATGTGGCGCGCGATCCGCTGGGGCCTCTCCGGCGAGCTGCTCGACTTCGACCGTGGCGAGCCGATCCCGGCGCGCGCCAGGATCGAGGCGCTGCTCGAGTGGGTCGAGCCGGTCGCGGGCGAGATCGGCGCGGCGCCGTTCCTCGCGGTGCCAGAACGGAACGCCGCGGAGCGCCAAATCGCCCGTTTCGAGGACGGTGCGACACTCGAGGAGATCTACGCCGAGCAGGTCCGCGCTTCCGAGCCGATCGCCTAACCCGACCGGGCTTTGTGATACATAAACGCCCGCGCCGAAGCCCTTCGGCGCTGACTTTGTGAGGGAGTAAACGGATGAGTTGGTTCCTGGATCATCCCGTTCTCCTCGGCCTCGTCGGTGCAGGCGTCGCCGTGGCATACGGGCTCTATTTGACCTGGTGGCTGCTTCAGCAGCCGGCCGGCAACGAGCGGATGCGCGAGATCGCATCGGCCGTCCAGGAAGGCGCAGCCGCCTACCTGAAGAAGCAGTACACGACGATCGCGATCGTCGCGATCGTGCCGTTCATCCTGCTGGGCGTCTACAACAAGCTCGGCTGGGGAACCGCCTTCGGTTTCCTGATCGGCGCCGCGCTGTCGTCAGCCGCGGGCTTCATCGGGATGAACGTCGCAGTGCGCTCGAACTCGCGCACCGCTGAGGCGGCGCGCGGCGGGCTCAAGCCTGCGCTGAACGTCGCGTTCAAGGCGGGCTCGGTGACGGGTCTCCTCGTGGTCGGCCTCGGCCTTCTGGGCGTGACGGGCTACTACTGGTTCCTGACCGCCGCGATCGGCGATTCGCCGACGCGTGCGATCAACGCGCTCGTCGGGCTCGCGTTCGGCGGCTCCCTCATCTCGGTGTTCGCGCGTCTCGGCGGCGGCATCTTCACGAAGGCGGCCGATGTCGGCGCCGACCTCGTGGGCAAGATCGAAGCGGGCATCCCGGAGGACGACCCGCGCAACGCAGCCGTGATTGCGGACAACGTGGGCGACAACGTCGGCGACTGCGCCGGCATGGCCGCCGACCTGTTCGAGACGTATGCCGTCACTGCGGTTGCCGTGATGCTGCTCGGCACGCACGTGGCCGACCTCTCGAGCCGCATCTACCTCTATCCGCTCGCGCTCGGCGCGGTGTCCGCCGTCTCGTCGGTGATCGGCACGTTCTTCGCGCGCCTCGGCCGCGGAGAGAACGCCGTCATCAACGCGCTCTACAAGGCGGTGCTCGTCGCCACGGTCCTGTCGGCGGTCGGCTTCATCCCGGTCACGATCGCGTTCGACAAAGGCCCGTACAGCTTCGCCCATCTCTACATCTCCGCCATCGTCGGACTCGTCGTCACGTTCCTGCTTGTGGCGATCACCGAGTACTACACCGGCACCCGCTGGAACCCGGTGAAGATGATTGCGAAGTCGTCGCAGACCGGTCACGCGACGAACATCATCGAAGGGCTCGCGATCGGCATGCAGGCGACCGCGGCCCCGGTGATCGTGATCGTCGCGGGCATCCTCGTCGCGCATCACTTCGCCGGCCTCTACGGCATCGGCGTCGCCGTGATGGCGCAGCTGTCGATGACCGGCCTGATCGTTGCGCTCGACGCGTACGGCCCGGTTACGGACAACGCGGGCGGCATCGCCGAGATGGCGGACCTGCCGCACGAAGTGCGCGACATCACCGATCCGCTCGACGCGGTCGGCAACACGACGAAGGCCGTGACGAAGGGTTACGCGATCGGCTCGGCGGCACTCGCCGCGCTGATCCTGTTCGACTCGTACACGCAGGGTCTCAGCGACCACGGGCTCGCGACGACGTTCTCGCTCTCCGATCCGTGGGTCATCGCCGGCCTCTTCATCGGCGGCCTGATGCCGTTCCTCTTCTCGTCGCTTGCGATGCAGGCGGTCGGTCGGGTCGGCGGCCTCGTCGTCGAGGAGGTGCGCCGCCAGTTCCGCGAGCACCCCGGGATCATGGAAGGCACCGAGCGGCCGGACTACAGCCGCGCGGTCGGCATCGTCACGGGCTCGGCGATCAAGTCGATGCTCGCGCCGGCGATCATCCCGATCGCGTTCCCGATCATCGTCGGCGCGATCAACGTGCGGATGCTCGGCGGCCTGC
>DASUKC010000033.1:0-10002 GCA_036278975.1 Gaiellaceae bacterium | reverse complement strand
ATGCAGGCGGTCGGCCGAGTGGGTGGCGAGGTGGTGACGGAGGTTCGGCGCCAGTTCCGCGAGAACCCCGGGATCATGGAGGGCACGACTCGGCCGGAGTACGGGCGCGCGATCAACATCGTGACCGCCTCTGCGATCCGCGCGATGCTGCTGCCGGCGCTGATCCCGATCGGCTTCCCGATCGTCGTGGGGATCATCAACGCCCGCATGCTGGGCGGCCTGCTGATCGGCACGATCATCACCGGCCTCTTCCTCGCGATCGCCATGACCTCGGGCGGTGGCGCGTGGGACAACGCGAAGAAGTCGATCGAAGACGGCCTGTACGGCGGCAAGGGCTCCGAGGCGCACGCCGCATCCGTGACGGGTGACACCGTCGGCGATCCGTACAAGGACACCGCGGGTCCGGCGATCAACCCGATGATCAAGATCGCGAACGTCGTGGCGATCCTGATCATCCCGCTCGTCGTCTCGATCCACGGCTAAAGACTGGGTGGTGCCTGGTTCTTCGGAGCCAGGCACCTTCCTATCCTCGGCGTAGCATCGGAGCTTCGTGCCCGGCCGGCGTCGACAATCACACAGCCTCGAACGGGTGCTCGGCGCGCCGGCGCTGTTCGCGACCGCGTACGGCAACGTCGGATCGTCGATCTACTACGCGCTCGGCCTGGTCGCCGGCATCGCCCTCGGGCTGACGCCGCTCGTCTTCATCATCAGCGGCGTGATCTTCGCGGCGACCGCCGCGACCTACGCCGAAGGCACGGTGCGCTATCCGGAGGCCGGCGGCTCCGCCAGCTTCGCGCGCCACGCGTTCAACGAGCTCGTGTCATTCGGCGCGGCGTGGGCGCAGATGCTGAATTACGTGATCACGATCGCCATTTCGGTGATCTTCGTGCCGCACTATCTCTCGATCTTCTGGGGGCCGCTGCGCACGACGCCGTGGGACGTGATCGTCGGCATCGTGCTCACCTGGCTGCTCGTCGGCATCAACATCGTCGGCATCCAGGAAGCGGCGCGGCTGAACGTGCTGCTCGCGGTGCTCGACTTCGCGACGCAGCTGCTTCTCGTCGTCCTCGGTTTCGTGCTGATCTTCCATCCGCACGTGCTGCAGCACAACGTGCACTTCGGCATCGCGCCGACGTGGACGTCGCTGCTGCTTGCGATACCGGTGGCGATGATCGCGTACACCGGCATAGAAACGGTGTCGAACCTCGCGGAAGAGGCGCGCGACCCGGTGCGCTCGATTCCGCGCGCGATCTCGTGGGTCGCGATCGCGGTCTTCGCGATCTACTTCACGCTGCCGTGGATCGCGCTCTCGGCGATGCCGGTGAAGCACGAGGGCGGCAAGTACGTGACGCAGCTCGGGCAGAGCCCGCCGCACGGGTTCAAGAACGACCCGGTGCTCGGCCTCGTCGAGAACCTCGGCCTGCACGGTGTGGTGTTGGCGGCGGCGAAGGTCTACGTCGGCCTGCTCGCCGCGACGATCCTCTTCATCGCGACGAACGCGGGCGTCATCGGCGCGTCGCGCATCACGTATTCGATGGCGAGCTACCGGCAGCTGCCGGAAGCGTTCCGCCGGCTGCACCCGAAGCTGAAGACGCCGTGGCTCGCCCTGCTCGTGTTCGCGGGCATCGGGCCGACGATCTTCCTGATCTCCGGTCAGGTCGACTTCCTCGGGACGATGTACGCGTTCGGCGCGATGCTCTCGTTCACGATCGCGCATGCCTCCGTCGTCGCGCTGCGCATGAAGGGCGGCGCGCACGAAGAGCTCGAATGGCGTGCTCGGCCGAATTTCCTGTGGCGCGGCGTCCGCTGGCCGCTGTTCGCGATCTTCGGCGGGCTCGGCACAGGGTTCGCCTGGCTCTTCGTCGTCGTGCAGAACCCCGGGCCGCGTTACGCGGGACTCGCGTGGCTTGTGGTCGGCTTCGTCTTCTATCCGCTCTACCGCCGGCGCCAGAAGCTGGCGCTTGTCACGACGGCGCGCGCCCCGATTCCGCTCGGGCCTGCGCTTGCGCTCGAGTACCGCGAGATCTTGGTGCCGATCGTGTCCGGCCCCGGTTCGCAGGAAGCGGTCGAGGTCGCCGCGCGGCTCGCGGCGGAACGCGCGGCGCGCATCGTCCTGCTGCGCGTCGTCGTCGTGCCGCTCGAGCTTCCGCTCGACGCAAACCTCGCCGCACAGCTCGAAGAAGCCGACCGGCTGCTCGACACGTCCGCGGCGACAGCCGACGCGTACGGCGTGCGCTCGGTCGCCCGCGTCGTGCGCTCACGCCAGGCGGGCCGTGCGATCGTCGAAGAAGCCGATCGCCGAAACTCGGAGCTCATCGTGCTCGGTGCGCCGCGCGGCCTGCACAAGCACATCTTCGGCCACACGGTCGACTACGTCCTCAAGCATGCGCCCTGCCGCGTGATGGTGGCCGCTGGCCGGAAGGCCGCATGAGCCGGTACAGCAACCTGTCCGCGGTGCTCGCGGTGACGACTGCGCTGCTCGGGATCGCGATCATCGCGACGACCGCGGTGCACGGCGGTGGGACGGCCGGCTATCTGATCGGGCTGCTGTTCATCGCCGCCGGAGTGGGAAGGCTGTATCTCATGCGAAGGCAGCTCTAGTGGCGAGGAAGCTCCCCGCGTTCAAGCGCGAGCTCGACGCGCGCGCTCTCTACTCGGTTGCGTACGGCGAGATCGCGTCGTCGATCTACTTCGCGCTGGGCGTGCTCGCTGCGCAGGCGCTCGGGTTCACGCCGCTGGTGCTGCTGCTGATGGGTGGCATCTTCCTGATCGTCTCGCTCTCGTACGCGGAGGGAACTGCGGCGCTCCCTGAGACCGGCGGTGCCGCGACCTTCGTGCGCCGCGCGGTCAACGATCTCGCGGGCTTCGTGACGGGCTGGGCGCTCTTCCTCGACTACCTGATCGTGATCGCGCTCTCCGCGCTCTTCCTGCCGCACTATCTCGCGGGCGCGGTGCAGAGTGCGACGCTCGACCGCTCGCCGTGGGACGTGATCGTGGCCGTGTGCGTGATCGTGGTCGTCGCCGCGGTGCGGCTCGTGCGCCGCCCGTCGCTGTACGGCGTCGGCATCCTCGTCCCGGCGCTCGACCTGTTGACGCAGGTGCTGCTCGTCGCGCTCGGATTCGCGCTTGTCTTCTCGTGGCACGGGCTGACGCACGGCACCTCGCTCGGCCATTCGCCTGGCTGGCACGCGCTTGCGTTCTCGCTGCCGCTGGCAATGCTCGCGTTCACAGGGCTCGAGACCGTTGCGAATCTCGCGGCCGAAGCGCGTCGCCCGGGGGTTGACCTGCCGCGTTCGGTGTTCGGCGGCATCGCAACGGTCGTGACGACGTCGGTGCTGATCGCCGTCGTCGCGCTGTCCGCGTTCCCCGGGCCGAACACGCAGCTCGGCGGCCGCTGGCTGCACGCGCCGCTGCTCGGCGTCGCCGCGCGCATCCGCGACGAATTGCCGTTCCCACTCGGCGACATCCTGCGCTTCTACGTCGGCATCACCGGTGCGCTGATCCTGCTCGCCGCGGTGACCACGTCGATCTCCGGCTTCTCGCGACTTGCGTTCTCGCTCGGCGAGCATGGCCAGTTGCCGCGCAGCTTCGGGCGCATGAGCCGCCGCGCGCACGTGTCGCCACACGCGGTGCTGTCGGCAAGCGGTATCGCGATCGTGATCGTCGTCACGACGACGTTCTTCGGACACGACGTGGCGTTCCTCGCGAGCCTCTATTCGTTCGGCGTGCTGCTCGCGTTCACCGCTGCGCAGCTCGCCGTGATTCGCCTGCGCGTGAAGGAGCCAGATCTGCCGCGCCCGTATCGCGCGCCACTGTCGATTTCCATCGGCCGCGCGGAGGTGCCGCTGCCGGCGATTGTCGGCAGCGCTGCGACGTTCGCGGTTTGGGTCCTCGCCCTCGCCACGCATCCCGGCGCGCGCTATGCCGGCCCGGCGTGGCTCGCCTGCGGCCTCGTTGTTTATGTCGTCGTGCGCAAGTCGCGCGGCGAAGGCCTGACGGAGGCTGTTCCGGTCGAGGCGGCGCCTCCTTCTGCCGCACGGTTCAAGAAAATTTTGGTGCCGATGAAGCTCGGGCTGATCGGCGAGGAGATGATCGCGACCGCGATCAAGCTCGCCGCAGAACATGGGGCAACAGTGGAGGCGATGCATGCGATCCGGGTGCCGATGGAGCTTGCGCTCGACGCACCGATGATCGACGCCGAGGAGCGCGCGGAGGCGTCGATCGCCGAGGCGAAGCTGCTCGGCGAGGAGAACGACGTGACGGTGAGCGGTGCGGTCGTACGGACGCGGGCGATCGGACAGGCGATCGTCGAGCATGCGTTCGAGGTGGAGGCTGACCTCATCGTGCTCGGCTCGGCGCCGCGCTGGCGGCGGCAGTCGCGTTTCTTCTCGCCGACCGTCGACTACGTGCTGCGGCGCGCGCCGTGTGAGGTGCTGATCGTCGCCTTCCCGCAGGCCGTCCTCGACGAAGAGCTCGTGGGCACGTAGAAGACAAGGGGTGCCTGGCACCTATCCGAAGGAGTGCCAGGCACCTAATTGCGCTCGCGCGCTGGCTTGTCCGCGCTACGCTCCGCCGCTGTGAAAGCGATCGTGGTCGGGTGTGGGCGGGTCGGCTCGTCGGTGGCGTTGCAGCTGCACGACTCCGGCTGGGACGTGACCTGCATCGACGAGAACGAGGATGCGCTCACGCGCCTCGGCGAGAGTTGGACCGGCGGCTTCCTCGTCGGTCACGGCATGGACTTGCAGCTGCTCCGCGAGGCCGGGATCGAAGAGGCGGATGCCATCGTCGTCACGACGGACGGTGACAACTCGAACATCGTGATCGGCCAGGTCGCGCAGGAGCGCTTCGAGGTGCCGACGGTGATCGTCCGCGTGCTCGATCCGGGCCGCGCGCAGTTCTACAGCGAGCGCGGGCTGCGCATCGTCTGCCCGACGTCGTCGGCGATCGAGACGCTCGTCGGCGCGGTGCGCGAGCGAGAGACAGCCTGATGTACGTGCTGATCGCAGGCGGCGGCAAGGTCGGAGCGAACCTCACGCGCTCGCTCACGCGGACGGGCACCGAGGTGACGCTGATCGAGCAGAAGGCGTACCGCTTCGACAAGCTCGAGGCGGAGTTCGAGCACCAGGTCGTGCGCGGTGACGCAACGGAGCTGTTCGTCCTCGAGCGAGCCGGCATCAAGCGGCCGCCGGATCTCGTCGTTGCAGCGACCGGAGACGACGAGGACAACATCGTCATCTGCCAGCTTGCGCGCGAGCGGTACGGGGTGGACAAGGTGATCGCACGCATCAACGATCCGCGCAACCAGACGTACTTCGACTTGCTCGGCATTTCGCCGACGGTGTCGGCGACCGGATCGATCATGGCGCTGATCGAGCACGAGGTTCCCGAGCACGGGCTGATTCACCTGCTCGAGCTGCGCAAGGAAAACCTGGAGATCGTCGAGCTGACGATCAACAAGGGCAGCGCGTGCGAAGGCAAGCGCATCGGCAACGTACGGCTGCCGGAAGGAGCGCGGCTCATCTCCGTCGTGCGCGCCGGTAAAGCCGAGATCGCCGACGGCGAGACGCAGCTCGAGGCGGGCGACCAGGTGCTCGCGATTCTCGAGTCCGGCAAGGAAGACGAGCTCCGCCGCTTGTTGCTCAAGCCGTAGCGCTGAATTTCTGAGAGGATCTGCAGTCGTGCGGGCAGGCATGACTCGGGGAGAGCTGGTACGGCGCGGCGCGGTCGTGGGCGCCGGCATGCTCCTGGCCGGCCCGAGCAGCGTCTTCGACAGGGCTTTTGGCGCCGTGGATCCGAAGAAAGTTCACCTTTGGGTGACACGGCCTGACCTGCTTCCGCCCGTCGTCACGCGGCTGCACCACACGAGTGAGGCCAGCGCGGGGCACCTGTTCATCGCGCCGCTGTCCGGGCCGGGTGCGCGCGGCGCGTTGATCCTCGACGGAACGGGAGAACCGGTGTGGTTCCACCCGACGAAGCCGGTCGTCGCGCTGAACTTCCGTGCTGCGATGTACCGCGGCAAGCCGGTGCTGACGTGGTGGGAAGGGAAGACCCAGCACGGTCTCGGCGACGGCGACCACGTGATCTACGACAACACGTATCGCCAGGTCGTTCGTCTTCATCACGCCGGCAAGAAGCGCCCCGCCGACCTGCACGAGTTCTTGATCACTCCGAAAGGCACGGCGCTCGTCACCGCGTGGGAGCACGTAGAGATGGACCTGACGGCGTACGGCGGCAAGGCGAACGGCCTCGTCGTCGGCGGCGTCGTCCAGGAGATCGAGCTGCCGAGCGGACGCGTGTTGTTCGAGTGGCGCAGCCTCGACCACGTGGGCCTCGACGAGTCCCACGTCGGGCCGAATCCGACGGGCGCGTGGGATTACTTCCACGTCAACTCGATCGAGCTCGACCGCGACGGCAACTACCTCGTCTCTGCGCGCAACACGTGGGGCATCTACAAGATCGACCGCCACACCGGGAAGGTGCTGTGGCGGCTCGGCGGTAAGAAGAGCGACTTCCAGATGGGGCCGGGCACGATCTTCGCGTTCCAGCACGACGCGCGGTCCCACGGCGGAGGCGATGCGCTGGTGAGTCTCTTCGACGACGGCGCAGGGCCAAAGGTGCAGCCCTTCTCGAAGGCTCTCGTGCTCGCGCTCGACCATAAGCGCAAGCGTGCCACGCTGCACAAGAAGTTTGTGCACCACCCGACGCTTTCGGCGCACGCGCTCGGAAGCGTGCAACTGCTGCCAAACGGGAACTGGTTTGTTGGATGGGGAACCGAGCCGTACTTCAGCGAATACACACCTGGCGGCAAGCTCGTCTTCGACGCGAAGCTGCCGAAGGGCGGCCAGAACTACCGGTCGCTGAAGATGCCGTGGATTGGGCATCCGAGCGAGCCTCCCATCGTCAAGGCGAGCGGGGGGACGGGCTACGTGAGCTGGAACGGCGCGACCGAGGTAGCTGCGTGGCGCGTCGAGGCGGGCGGTTCGAGCGGCTCGCTGGCGGGTGCGGATGCGGTGCGGCGCACGGGTTTCGAGACGAGTTTCGAGCTGCCCGCAGGCACGCGATTCGTTCGTGTGACGGGCGTGGACGCTCAGGGGCACGAACTCGGCACGTCGAAAATCACGCCTGTCGGCTGAGGCCGGCGAGAAATTCGGCCGCCGCCGGGGGCGTGCCAGACCAAGCAGACCTGCGCGGACGCCGAGAGGCGTAGCGGCGCTACGACTCGAGGGCGGACGTACTGGGATGCGATGTGTCTGGTGCGTCATCCGGCCCGGCCCAATTTGGAGACAGGCCTCAGGTACCTTCGTAGGCCCATGAGTCGCCGGATTTGGCTCATCACGGGCGGGTCGCTGGTCGTGCTCGTTCTTGCGTTGTTTGCGACGGCGTTCGTAGCGTGGCCGCAGATTCACCTTGCCGCGAGCACCGACGCGCTCGCGCGTCTCGACCTGCCCAGCTATGCCGGTCGTGTCGAGCAGCTCGACGTGCGCACCGCGTCGGGCGTGTCGATCCCGGTGAGCCGGCGCAACGGTCAGCTGTGGCCCGAGCGCAAGCTCGGCGCCGACTCGCAGGTCACGATCTCGGTCACCGTGCGGCATCCGTCGTGGATCTCGTGGCTCGTCGGCAAGAGCAACCACAAGACGTTCACGGTGACGACACCCGTGACTCACCTCTCGAGCAACTGGGTGCAGGTGCCTGACGGTTCGCCGGTGCAGGTTGCGTTCGACCAGCCGGTGGGCGTGGTGGAGATCGACGGTCAGCGCAACGTGCTTGCGTCGTCGACGACGAAGGTGCGCATCCCCGATGCGAAACCGACCGGATCTGCGCTCGTCAAAGTCGCAGCGCGCGTGTGGGAGAGACTCACCAACGCCGCGCGCGTCAGCTGGTTCCCGGCGCGCAGCTACCCGCAGCTGCTCGTCCGTCCGGCGACCGACGTCGCGCTCGGCCCGCAGGCGCAGCTCAGGCTCACGTTCTCGCGGCCGCTGAAACTGGTGCTGCCCGACGGCACGTATCCGACGCTGAAGCCGAACGTGCCGGGGCATTGGGTGACGCTCGACGACCACACGGTTGCGTTCCGGCCGAAGGGACTTGGTTTCGGGCTGGGTGCGACGGTGCACGTCCTGCTGCCGTCGAGCGTGCATCTTGTCGGTGACGGCAAGGCGACGACGAAGCTCACGTGGAAGGTCGACCCTGGCTCGACGCTGCGGCTTCAGGAGCTGCTCGCGCAGCTCGGTTATCTCCCCGTCGACTGGACGCCCGACGATTTCGCAGCACAACCCGTGACGCTGCGTGACGAGTTCGCCGCAGCAGTGAAGGCGCCGCACGGCACGTTCGACTGGCGGTGGGACAACACGCCGGCGCCGCTGCAGAAGTTGTGGAAGGCGGGTGCGTACACGACGGTGACGCGCGGCGCGGTGATGATGTTCGAGGACGAACACGGTTTGCCGTCCGACGGCATCGCAGGCCCGAACGTCTGGCGTGCGCTGTTCACGGCGCTGATGAACGGCGATCGCAAGACGGATGGCTACAGCTACGTCTTCGTGCACCGCGACCTGCCGCAGTCGCTGAACCTCTGGCACAACGGCAAGGTGATCCTCACGTCGCCCGGCAACACGGGCATCCCGCAGGCGCCGACGCAGCTCGGCACGTTCCCGGTGTTCTGGCACATCCCGGTGGGCACGATGAGCGGCACCAACCCGGACGGCTCGAAGTATCACGACCCGGGCGTGCGCTACATCTCCTACTTCAACGGCGGGGACGCGCTGCACGCGTTCCCGCGCGCCTCGTACGGGACGCCGCAGAGCCTGGGCTGCGTCGAGTTGCCGCTCGACGCGGCGGCTGAGGTCTGGCCGTATACGCCGGTCGGCACGCTCGTCACAATCGAGAACTGATGCGCCGTCCGGCTACCCCGGTGATCCTCGCGTGGCTCGCGGTTGTCGCGGGGGCCATCTCCATCTTCTCGGCGCTGACGCCGGAGTACGCGGACCGGTACGACCTGGTGACCGGCGTGCTGCCGCCCGGCGTCCCCGAGGCGGCGCGCACGATCGCATTGGCGCTCGGCATCGGGCTGATCTGGCTCTCGCTCGGCATCGCGCGCCGCAAGCACCGCGCGTGGCAGCTCGCCGTCGGCATCGTGCTCGCGTCGGCGATCGCGCATCTCGCGAAAGGTCTCGACTTCGAAGAGGCGACCGCGCACGTGCTGCTGCTCGCCGCGTTGTGGCGTTCGCGGCGTCAGTTCGTCGCGCCGGGCGATCCGGCGACGATCATGCCGCTCGTCCAGGTTGCGATTGCGCTTGCTGCGATCGTCGTGTTGCTCTCGGTGGATGTGACGGGCGACGACGTGACGTGGTCTCCGCGCCTCGACAACGCGCTGTTGATCATCGTCTTTGCGTTTGCGACGCGCGCGCTGTGGCTGCTCTTCCGCCCGGTCGGCGTGCCAGAGCCGCGTGACGAGGATCGCGAGCGCGCCGCCGAGCTCGTGCAGGAGCACGGCCACGACAGCCTGTCGTACTTCGCGCTGCGCCGCGACAAGAACTATTTCTTCTCGCCGAGTGGCAAGTCGTTCATCGCGTATCGCGTGATTCGCGGCACAGCACTGATCGCCGGCGACCCGATCGGCGAACAGAGTGAGCGCGCCGACCTGATCCGCGAGTTCACGCGCGTCGCGCACACGAAGGCGTGGCGTGTCGCGGTTGCGGGCGCATCCTCGGACGTGCTGCCCGATTACGCGGCGCTCGGCTTCAAGTCGCTGTACCTCGGTGACGAAGCGGTGATCGCGCCCGCCCAGTTCTCGCTGGAAGGACGCCCGATCCGCAAGGTGCGCCAGTCGGTTTCGCGGCTCGAGAAGGGCGGGTACGAGGTGCGTGTGCTCTCGACCGCCGACGCCGACGAGAAGCTGCGGGACGAGTTGCGGGCCGTGTCGGCCGAGTGGCGCGGTAACTGGCCGGAGCGCGGCTTCACGATGGCGATGGATGCGCTGTTTCTCTACCCGGACACGGTGCTCGCCGT
>DASUKC010000032.1:0-4060 GCA_036278975.1 Gaiellaceae bacterium | reverse complement strand
CGTACGGAAACGCGATCGCCTTCCACGTTGATCCCGGCAGCGGGATGCTGGCTCATTTCCCTGCGCAGCGGATCGGCGCACGGTTCGGCGATCTTCGCGGCGAGCGACAAGCCCTAAGGCTTGCGCGCGACGAAGACGTATTCGCGGGTGTCGGGGCCAAGCGGCTCGCCGGCGAAGCCGCCGTAGAGCGCCTCGAGCTCCAGGCCTGCGACGTCGATCAACCCGAGCCATTCGTTCTTGGTCGCCCACCAGATCGAGCTGGTCGTGCCGCTCTCGAGCACGATGTCGACGCGGTTGTCGGCGACGTCGTAGTGCAGAGAATGGTGGCGGGGCGTGTAGTTCGTGCTGCCGTCGAGCTCTACCGCGATCTTGTGGTCGAATGCGAACGCATTCCACGCGAAGCGCCCGCCGGGCACGAGCGACGCGGCCACGCGCTCGAACGTGCGGCGACGATCGGCCCAGGTCGGGAGATGCAGCAGCGCACGGAACGGGCAGTAGATGAGCGCGGCGGGCTCGTCGAGCGTCAGCTCACTCATATCGCCCAGACGAAGATCGAGCTCGACGCCGGCTTCGGCAGCGTTGTTACGCGCGAGCTCGAGCATCGCGGGCGACAGGTCGATTCCGAAAACCGTCTTCCCCGTCTCCTTCGCGATCGGAATCGCGACGCGGCCGTTGCCCACTGCTAGCTCGACGATCGGCCCGCCGGCTTCCCGCGCAAGCCCGACGTAGAACGGAATGTCCGCCGTCATCGGGGCCGACCATTCGTCGTAGCTCTCGGCGAACTCTTCGGGCCAGCTGCTCATGCCACATCGACCGGCAGCTCGAAGCTGAACCTCGTGCCAACTCCGACCTCACTCGACACATCGAGTTCGGTGCCGTGCGCGTGCGCGATCGACTGGGAGATCGCAAGGCCCAATCCGGTGCCTGGCGCTCCCCCGTCGCGCGCGGTCGATGCGCGGAAGAACCGCTCGAAGAGCCGCGGAAGCTCCGCTTCGGGAATGCCGACCCCGCTGTCGATCACGTCCACGCGCACGCGGCCGTCGCCGTTTGTCGCGCGAAGCAGAACGCGGCCGCCACGCGGGGTGAACTTCACGGCGTTCGACACGAGGTTGTCGAGCATCTGCGCCAGCCGTTCACGATCGGCGTGCACCGTCGTCTCGCCCTCTCTCTCGATTGCAACGTCCACACCGTGCTCTGCAGCCGCCGGGCGAGCGGTGTCGGCAGATTGTTCGAGTAGCGCAGCCATGTCCACCGCTCCGTATGAGAGCTCGATGCGGCCCTCGTCCAAGCGTGCGATGAACAGAAGATCGTCAACGAGACGTCCGAGTCGCGAGACGTTTCGATTGATGATCGAGACGAAGTTGCTTTGGCTCTCATTCAGAGCCTCATCGTCGGAAAGCATCTCGACGTAACCGTTGATCGACGTGAGCGGCGTGCGCAGCTCGTGCGTGACCGCCGCGAGAAACTCGTCCTTCACGCGGTCGAGCGCGCGCAGCTTCTCGTTCTGCTCTCGCACCGCGCTCACGAGACCCTGGATGAGGAAGCCAGCGAGCGCTGCCACGCCGATCTGCACAAGTGAACCTCGCCACGTCGTGGACGGGTAACTGGGCCCACCAACGGCGAGGATCGGCACGACGTTCGCGAGGGTCATCGCAACGAGGCCGGCGCTTAGTTCGCCCCGGCGCTTGAAGAGCGCGAGAACGATGATCGGCAACAGGAAGAGGCCGGCGAAACCCGAGGTGCTCCCGCCGCCACCGTCGCGCAGCACTGCGACGACGAGCACGTAGCCGATCGGCACACCAAGCTCGATTTCTGCGGGCCACCGGCGCCACAGCGCAGACGCGCCGACAAGCGCCACGCCGAGCACCGCGGAGGCCACGATCTCCGTCCAGTCGCGCTTCGCCACCGGCAGCGCGAGCAGCAAGAAGGCCAGTACCACCGCCGCGGCGGTGGCGAGCGTGATCTGACGTGAGCGGTCCTTCACACTCCCGAACTTAGTTCATAAGAACTACGTTCGGCGAGCGCGACTCTGCTTCAGCGCCTCCCACTTCTCGGCGAGGATCTCCTCGATCAGCTTCGTGCGCTCGTCGTACGCCCGCTGCCACTCAGTCCTCCGGCGGTTTGTCCTCTTCCTCTTCGCCATTCTCCAGTTCCCTCCGAATCGCACCGACGTGCTCACGAATGTCGCCGAGGATCGACAACAACAGCACGACGTCAGCGTCTTCCACTCGCTCTACATTCTGCCTCCGCCCACCTCGCTGAGCAATGCGCAGTTATGGACAGGGCGTTGCTCAGCCAAGCAGGCTCGCCGGCCAGTAGCGCGGCGCAGCGTGCGGTGCAACGCGGGAAACGAGCCGCCTCATTTCCGCTTCGATGCGGCGCGGCACCCGCCGCCAGTAGGCGGGCACGGTCTGTGGACCGTAGATCGTGTTGCTCTGCGCGATTCGCACGATGTGTCGCGACGGAACGAAGAAGATCGAGAACGTGCCGGACGCCGGCTCGGACTTATCCGCGAGCGTGACCGCGTAGTACGGCGTAGGTCGCGGCGCGTCGAGCAGCGCATACGACCCGCTCCAGTTCGGGAGGAAGACCGCGACGGATGGTCCGCTGACCGTCACGCAACGGCTGCCGCAGATCTTTGCGACATAGCGGCCCTTCGCCGACGCCGATCCTGCCGCCGCGGCCGCGACGCAGAGCATCGCGAGAACCGCCGCGAGGCGCACGTTACGACGCTTCGGGCTCTGGCGGCTGCATGGCCGCGCCGCCCGGAAGCGGGAACGGCCGCGGCTTCGGTGCCGGACGGCGTTCGGGCTCGGCGGCGGGCGCAGGCGGCGGCTCCTCGGGCGGGAAGACCGCGTCCGCCGCTTCGCCGGCGAGCAGCCGCTCGAACTGCTCGCGGTCGATCGTCTCGCGCTCGATCAGGACCTGCGAGATGCGGTGCAGGTCGTCGATGTGCTCGCGCAGCACCTTCAGCGCGATGTCGTGACCGTCTTCGATGATGCGCAGCACCTCGTCGTCGATCTCGCGCGCGACCTCGTCGGAATAGTCAGGCTCGTGGCCCATGTCACGGCCGAGGAACGGCATGCCCGCGTCACGGCCGAGCACGCGCGGACCGAGCTTCTCGCTCATGCCGTAGCGCATGACCATCGACTTCGCGGTCTGCGTGACCTTTTCGATGTCGTTCGACGCGCCGGTTGTGATCTCGTTGAATACGAGCTCCTCGGCAGCGCGGCCGCCCATCGTCATCGCGATCTGCTCGAGCAGCGCCTTGCGCGTCGTCAGATAGCGATCCTCGGTCGGCAGCGAGATCGTCAGTCCGAGCGCCTGGCCGCGCGACACGATCGTGATCTTGTGCACCGGGTCGGTGTTCTCGAGGAAGTGGCCGACGAGCGCATGGCCCATCTCGTGGTACGCCGTGATGCGCTGCTCCTTTTCGGAGAGCAGGCGTGCCTTCTTCTCGGGGCCGGCGATCACGCGCATGATCCCCTCCTCGAGCTCCTCCTGCTCGATCATCTTCTTGCCGCGGCGCGCTGCGAGCAGCGCAGCCTCGTTGACGAGGTTTGCGAGGTCGGCGCCGGTGAAGCCCGGCGTGCCGGACGCGAGCGTGTCGAGATCGATCGACGATGCGAGCGGCTTGCCCTTCGAGTGAACCTCGAGGATCTTGCGACGGCCGTTCCGGTCGGGACGGTCGACGACGATCTGGCGATCGAAGCGGCCGGGGCGCAGCAGCGCCGGGTCGAGGATGTCGGGCCGGTTCGTCGCGGCGATGAGGATGATGTTGTCCTTCATCTCGAAGCCGTCCATCTCGACGAGCAGCTGGTTGAGCGTCTGCTCGCGCTCGTCGTGGCCGCCGCCGAGACCCGCGCCGCGGTGACGGCCGACGGCGTCGATCTCGTCCATGAACACGATGCACGGCGCGGCCTGCTTCGCCTGCTCGAACAGGTCGCGCACGCGCGATGCGCCGACACCGACGAACATCTCGACGAAGTCCGAACCGGAGATGGAGAAGAACGGAACGCCCGCTTCACCCGCGACGGCGCGCGCGAGGAGCGTCTTACCG
>DASUKC010000031.1:0-7135 GCA_036278975.1 Gaiellaceae bacterium | reverse complement strand
AACCAGACCGGCTACCGCGGCCGGATCGGCATCTTCCAGCTGCTGACGATGAGCGAAGAGCTCGAGACGCTCGCCGCCCAGCGCGCGCCGCGCGAAGAAATCGAGCGCGCCGCCATCCGCGGCGGCATGAAGACGATGTGGGACGACGGGTTGGCCAAAGTCGCCGGCGGCCTCACGTCGATCGAAGAGCTCACGCGCGTCGTTCTCGCGTAAGGCCCCCTGGAGGCGAGGAGCCGCGTCGAGGAAGCCGAATGAGCGCTTCGTGCGCCTAAATGCCGTGCCTCTTCGAGTGGTCCTCGCGTGGACGGGCGTCGGCGGTGCGGTCGCGCTGCTCGCGGTTCGGCTCATTCACGACGTCGGCACGAAGCCCTACTCCGAGGACGAAGCCGTTGCCGGCCTGATTGCAGCGCGTCCCTTCGGCGAGTTGCTGCGCACCGTTGTGTGGGATCGCGGTGGTTCGCCGTTGCACTTCGTACTCGCGCACGTGGTCTTCGAATTCTCCGCAACGCCTGCAGCGCTGCGCTGGCTGTCAGTCGTATGTGCGCTCGCCACTGTCGTCTGCACGTACATGCTCGCGACCGAGCTCGCTGGGAAAACGGCCGGCGTCGCCGCGGCGTGGATCGTGGCGGCGTCGAGCCTGCTTCGCGTGTACGGGACGTTCGGGCGGATGTACTCGTTGCTGGCGTTTGTCGGCAGCCTCAACCTGCTTCTCTTCCTGCGAGTGCTTCGGCAGCCGTCGAAACGGCGCGTGTGGCTTGCCGTCGCGAGTGCGTGGCTGCTCGCCGCGACACACCCATTCGGGCTCATCCCGGCAGGGGCCGAGGCCGTAGTTGGACTCTCGCTCTGGCGTGGGCGCGGTTGGACTCGGCCGCTGCCCGGGCTCGTGGCCGCCCTCGCGGCGGTGCCACTGTTCGCGGGCGAGTTCCGGTTGGCCGGGCGCTTCGACGTCTCCACCTCCAACGGCGCGTCGCTCGGCGGCGGCGGGGCCGCCAAGGAGCAGCTCCTATCCGCACTGCGCGGCTTCGCGGGGGGCAACGGAACCGGCTTCTGGCTCTTCGTCGTGCTTGCTTTGATCGGTGCAGCCATCGTCGCCCGCCGCTCGCTCGGCTTCACGCTTGTGGGCGCGAGTGCCATCCTCGCCGCTCCGATCCTTTCGCTCATGGTGCACGTCCGGAATCCCGCGACCGCGTTCCTGTCACCCCGTCACCTGATCGTCGCCCTGCCGTTCTGGGCGACGCTCATCGCTGTCGCGGCCGTGCGGCTCACCCGCCTGGCATCGGCGCGCGCCGATCTCGCCGTCCTCGCGGTACTTGCTGTTGCGACAGTCGCCGCGCTCGCGCCGGCGTCCGCGCCGGACCCACGCACGGAGCTCGATTTCTGGCAGGCGACCGGCGCGGTGCAGTCGTCGCGCGTCGTCGGCGACTATCTGGCTCAGCGGATCGCTCCTGGAGACGTCCTATATCCGTATGCCGTTCCGTTCTTCGCAGCGCTGCCCGCCGCTCGAGTGGCCCGTGCCCTGCCGCGTGGTGACCCGCGCACGCTGGTCGAGACGCTCGGCAACGTGACCGACGCGCAGACCTTGTGGGTTACATACGCGATCGGCCCCGGCGATCGGGCGCGGCCTGCGCGGTTGCACATCCTCCGGCGCAAATATGACGTTGCTGTCTTTCGCAACTGGCTCGTGCTGCGCGTGCGCGGCCCCTTCACCAGTAAGGCGTCGCTCCTTGCAGCGCTCGGCCACGCCGTGAACGCCGCAGCGACGACGGTCGCAACCTTCGACCCGGACAGTCAGGGCTACGACGCGATCACGATCGAGACCGCCACCGAAGCGGCGGCGGACGGTTGATGACGGCGCGGAGTTCGCTCGCAGCCGCCTTTCTGCGTGAGGTCAGCGTCAGGGACATACCGCGGCCGCGCCTGCTGACGGGTGCGATCTCGCTCGCCGTGTTGGCGTCGGTGCTGGCACCTCGTTTGGATGCGGCCGGATCGCCGATGGACGAGGGCGGCGTGCTTGCCTATGCGGACCGCATCCTGCACGGCCAAGTGCCGATGCGCGACCTGCACTCGTTCTACGGCCCGCTCAGCACCTACCTCGTCGCGGGAGTGTTCCGCGTAGTCGACCCGAGCCTGGGTGCGGAACGCGCGATCGGGCTCACCTACCGGCTCGTGCTCGCAGCAGTGCTGCTCGCGCTCGTGCGCCGGCGTGGCCCGGGAGCGATCGTGGCGGCGTCGCTTCTGCTGCTCTGGCTGCTGCCTTCGCAAGGCGTTGCCGCCTATGCGACCTACGGCGCGCTTGCGATCGCGTACGGGGCGATCTTGCTCGCCGACAACGAGAGGCCGTTCGCTGCCGGCGCGGCGGCAGGCGTCGCGCTGCTGATGCGCTTCGACTTCGTCCTCGCGATCGTCCTCGCCGCAGTCCCGTACCTGTGGGCTTGGTCGTGGCCCGCACGGCGCAGGCTGATCCTCGGCGGGGTGGCGGGCGCATTCGCCTACGTTCCCTACCTCGCCTTCGTCGGCCCGGCGAAGCTGCACGTCTTCGTGGTCGGCGTCCGCACCGGGCAGGCCGGCAGGCATCTACCGGTGTCGTTTGCGCCGCACGGCCGGGGCTTCCTGCTCGACGCCGGGCTGCTCGCGATCCTCGTGCTGGCGGCCATCGGGATCCGTCGCCGCAGGACCGCGGAAGGGCTGCTGTTCCTATCGGTCGCGCTCGCGAGCGCCGGGCTGCTGCCGTACGCGTTCGACCGCACCGACAAGCAGCACATCCTCGTGGCGGTAATCCCGCCGATCGTCGTGCTCGCCGCGGCCGTGCCGGCGGCGGTCACCTCCCGGCGGGTACGGACAGCCGCGGCGGTCGCCGCCGCCGTCGCCGCGGTCGCGTTCTTCGCGACGGATCCGTTTCGACTGGCCGACCTGAACGTGTGGTCGTCTTCGCTCGGCAGTGGTCGTGCTGCGGCGTCGGTGACATACGGCGGCAGGTCCTTCCGGCTCGACGCGTCGTTTGCCCGTGCTGCGCAACAAGCCGTGGTGCGCGCCGCCCAGGTTGCTCCCGTCAACGGTTCTTTGTTCGTCGGTCCCGGCGATCTTCGCGTCACGAGCTACGCCGACGCGTACATGTACTTCCTGCTGCCGCAGCTCAAGCCGGCGACGTTCTACATCACGCTGGATCCTGGGTCGACGAACCTGCCCGGTGAGGGGCTCGACGGACAGCTCGAGCGTGCGGATGTTCTCGTGCTGAACGACGAGTACGACCCGGCGAGCGCGACCGGTGCGGCAGGACCGAATCGGATCGTCGCGCGCGACTTCTGTCTGCGTGGAACGTTCCAGCCGTTCCGCGTCTACGTGCGGTGCCGTGCCAGCGCCGGCGCCGCCGGGAATGCGAACCGGCGGCCGAGTGCGGGCAGCCACAGTGCGTGAAGCAAGTAGACGGCGACCACGCTCATGCAGGTGAGATACACCGCGTTGGTGAGCTGAGGCGGTGCGCCACGCATGTCCAGGACGTTCGACGTGAGCCACAACCCGACCACGGTGAAAAACGTCGCGGCCGGAATCCGGCGCGGCGCGCGACAGCCGACTGTCTCGTAGGCAAGCAGCGAAAGCACGAGCGGCAGGTGGTAGTACTCGTTGTCGGCGGGGTCGAGCACGCAGCGGAAGAGGAACACGAGCGCGAGTAGAGCGAGCGGCGCACCCGGCACATCCCGGCGCTTCCAGACGAGCACCGTCAGCAACGGTGACAGCGCGACGATCAGGGGATGGCTAAGAGCTGCGACCCACGCGTCGAGCGGATAGGTGGTCACCGAGGAAGGCAGTCCCGGCCCGAGCTGAAGGTGGAGTTGTGTCGGATGCGCGACGAGGAACCACATCGTCTCGCGCGACGCGATGTGCGTCGACTGCGCGACATTCTGTGCGGCCCCGACATCGGCGACGAGCGGGAGCGTGAAGAGCACGGCGAGCGGGGCCGCCGCGGCGATCAGCTTCAGGCGACTCCCTCGTTCAGTTGCAAGCAACACGGGCGCGATCGCGAGAACCGTCCACTGCTTCGTGCCGAGGGCGAGACCGAGCAGGATGCCCGCCAGGATCGCGCGACGGCCGGCAGCGACAGCGGCGCCGACGCACAGCGCGGCGGCGAGCGCTTCCTCGGGGTGCCCGTACGTGAAAGCCGCAATCGAGACCGGCGTCAACACGGCAAGGGCCGGGATCAGCAGCGCATCGGACCAGCGTGACGCATCGGTCATGCGCACGAGTGCGACCCCGAGCACGGCGAGTGCTGCGACGCACGGGATGGCGCCTGCACGGTAGACCGCGAGGTCACCACCGCCCAGCGCGGTCGCGAGCAACGCGAACGGGACGCGCACCAGCACCGCGAGGCTTCCCATCAGAGGCTGCACCGCGAGCGCCTGATGCACGTGGCCGCCGACCAGCGCGCGGATTGCCGGGCCGGCGTCCGACGGATAATCGCCGAGCGACCCTCGCTCGATGACGCCTACACCCGCCAGCCCGGCGACGGTGACGGCGACCGGGAACCTGAAGCGGCCGGCGAGCGCGTGCACGACTACCCGACCGTGCAGCCGAGGTATTGGAGCGCGAGCAGCGACTCCTGAATGAAGCGGAAGGCGTCTGTCGCTGTGCGGAAGCGGTACGGCCCACGCTGGACCAGGTCGCCACCGCGCACCGGAGTGACGTCGGCTTCCACGATCGTCACGCCGTCGCCGTCGTAGCAGCGAAGGAGTGCGACGCGGCGACCCTCACGGGTCGCTTCGCGGATGAGCTCGCTCACCGCGACGTCAGCGCAGCTTGCGCGACCGTTGCACTATCGGTGGGGCCACTCACCGCGAACACGACTTTCCCGGGCCGCCGAACGACGACGACTGCAGGGGCTGCGGGATTGTGCGACCAAGTCGCCAGGCCAAGCGCCACACCTTCGAGGGCGACGTTCGCCGCGACGAACGCAGCGTGCGCCTGGTGTGCGCCGGCGCGCGCCTGCGCGAGCAGGGAGCGATCGCTGGCGTTGTGCGAGCTGAAGATCGCGACGACTGCGACCTGGCGCTTCAAGAGTGCGCTGCGCAGGACGGACGGCAGCCCGGGCAGCAGATGCACGACCGGCTTGGGCTTCGGCGCCACCTTCACGGTGAAGTGCGCCTTGGCCGGCGGCGGCGTGACCGCCTGGCTCGGGCTCGACGAGTGCTTGCCAACCAGCAGGACGAATCCGCCCAGCCCCAGCACGATCGCCAAGGCAGCGAGCGCAACGATCTTCACAGGCGTCGAGAGCGTCATGGTTCTCCTATCGGCAGTCGAAGGTTGTGCCTTTATGAAAAGAGAGGGGGCGCGGTTTCCCGCGCCCCCTCTGCACCCTGTGACTCGAGATCGTGCTACGAGACGTTGGCCGCGCAGGTTCCTGCGGTGATGGTGCCCAGCACGCCTGTGGCAGGCGTCCAGTCGCCGCCGGCGTAGTAATACGAGGTCGTGCCGGAGGCGTCGTCGAGGCAGTACCCGGCGCCGCTGGACTCAGCGACCACGTGATCGACCTTGACGCCCGGGGCGATCGCCTGCAGCCCCGTCGGCGTGATGCCGGTGTAGTCGTTGGTCGCCGACTGCTCCATGAAGGTCTCGGCCGCCGGAATCGCGGAGCGGACGTTTGCCTCGGCGGCGGCCGTCTTGGCCTTGCCCGTGAGGCTGAGGTACGCCGGCACTGCGATCGCGACCAGGATCCCCAGGATGATCATGACGACGAGCAGTTCGATGAGGGTGAAGCCCTCTTCGCTCGCCATGCGGGTCTTGATCTTGTTGATCATCTGAAACTTTTCTCCTTGACTCGGGGAGGACGAGTTGCTCTGCCGATATCGACTCCGTTGCCTGGCCGGGCACACCCCCGATCGAGTGATTCCTGACCCGCGGCGGGTGAGACCCCATCCCTCGCGGTGAGTGATTCAAGTCGCGCACGTGCACTGCCGATACGGCGAGCGTGGCCGCACCTGTTCAGTCGATTGACGCGCTGCTCGAAGAAGCAGTCGCGCTGGGAGCCTCCGACCTTCATCTGACGGTCGGTTCTGCGCCGGCGACGCGCGTACGCGGAGAATTGCGGCCGATCTTGGGCGCCGCTGCGCTCGACAGTGACACGACGCAGTCACTGCTCTATCGCATCCTCACGACAGAGCAGCAGAAGCGCTTCGAGCTCGACAGACAACTCGACTTTTCTTATGAGGTGCCGGGTGTCGCGCGCTTCCGCGTCAACGTCTTTCAGCAGCGGACCGCGGTTGCCGCCGTGTTCCGCGTCATCCCGGATCAGCTGAAGACGCTCGAAGAGCTTGCTCTCCCTGAGGCGCTGCGTTCGCTGACGACGATGCCGCGCGGCCTCGTCCTCGTGACAGGCCCTACCGGTTCCGGTAAGTCGACAACGCTTGCGGCGCTGATCGACGAGATCAACCGCAACCGCACCGACCACATCATCACGATTGAAGACCCGATCGAGTTCGTGCACCGCCACAAGCAGTGCATCGTCAACCAGCGCGAGATCGGAACCGATGCCGAGTCCTTCGGGCTCGCGTTGCGCGCAGCGCTCCGCCAGGACCCCGACGTGATCCTGCTCGGCGAGATGCGCGATCTCGAGACGATCTCGACGGCGCTCACCGCTGCCGAAACCGGCCACCTCGTGTTCGGCACGCTGCACACGCAGAGCGCGCCGAGCACGATCGACCGCATCATCGACGTCTTCCCGGCGACGCAGCAGGAACAGATCCGCACGCAGATCGCCGGCGCGCTGCAGGGCGTCATCACGCAGACGTTGGTGCCGACGCTCGACGGTCGCGGCCGTGTTCCCGCGCTCGAGATCCTGCTGCCGGACGACGCGATCCGCAACCTGATTCGCCAGGGCAAGGTCGAGCAGATCTACTCGTACATGCAGACCGGCTCGCGCTCCGGCATGCAGACGATGGAGCAGTCGCTCGCCGAGCTCGTAACGCGGCGCATCGTGTCGCCGAGCGAGGCGATCGGTCGTTCCTCGCGTCGCGACGAGCTCGTGTCGCTGCTGCAGCGGCTGGGCGCACCGCTTGCCGACGGGCGTAACGAAGGCCTGCGACTTGCGGAGGTCGCGCAGTGAGCGAATCGATCTGGAAGAAGGAGATTCACCTGCGCAAGCCCA
>DASUKC010000030.1:0-2767 GCA_036278975.1 Gaiellaceae bacterium | reverse complement strand
CGCACGAGATCGAGTGTCGAGTGCACGATGTCCGCAGCCGAGACGAGTTGCTGGTCGTCATTCGTGTCGCGCGCGAAGTCGAGCAGGCCGCGCACGATCTCTTTGATCTCGCCGCCCGTCTGTTGGATCAGTTCGAGCCGCTCGCGTGCCTTCGATCCCGGCTCTGCTTCGAGCAGTAGGAACTCGGTCATGCCGAGAATGGCGAACAGCGGGTTGTTGATCTCGTGAGCAACGCCTGCGGCGAGCTCGCCGATCGCGGCGAGCTTCCCGCTCTGCACGACCTGCTGCTCGAGTCGGCGGCGTTCGGAGAGGTCGTTGACGATCGCGAAGACGAGAGCCGGCTGTCCGTCGTCGTCCTCGACGGCGTGCACGGAGACTTCAACCGGGAACGTTCGACCGTCGGCTGTGCGAAGCAGGCGATCGCTGGTCTCGCCGACGGCCGGCATCGAGTCGCGTCGGTCGTCCGCCATCCACGGCGACGGCACACCGACGCCGAGAATCTCGTCGATCGGGAGCCCGACGAGTCGCACGAACGCGCGGTTCGCCGCGATCGCCTCGCCGGTCTTCGGGTCGCGCACCACGATTGCCGCTGGGATCGCGTCGAAGAGCGCGCGGATGTATTGCTCCGTGAGGAACTCGCGGCGGTATTCCTGAGTCACGTCGCGGAACGCGATCACCGAACCGCCTTCGACGGGGGCGACGTTGCCGTCGACGACGAGCTCGGTCCCGTCGAGCGCAGTGCAGCGGATGCGGAAGTGCCCGCCTTCGGTGTTTGACGCGAGCGTTGCTTCGCCGGGGCGCAGCGACGGATCGAGGCGAATCGGCTCGCCGTCGAGCGCTCGAGGATTGAGCAGCGCCGTACGGAGTGACAGACCGTCTGGCACCGCGAGCATGCGGCGCGCTGCGGCGTTCAGCGTCAGCCCGGATTCGGTGGTGAGAATCACGCCGTCGGCGACGCCTTCGAGCACGGTCTCGAGCCGAGCGTGCTCGCGCGAACTACGTGTGCGCTCGGCCAGCGAGCTCAGTCGCGTCAACGTCATGAGCAGCTGCGTCGCGCGGTCGGTCTCGTCGGGGGTCAGCGCGTCGCGCCACCCCGCGTGGAACGTCGCCCGGCAGCCTTCGATGGAAAGCGGAACGCGCACGACGACCGACGCGGCGAACGCCTTCGCGGTCTCGTCGTCGAACCCCCTGACGTCGGGGCGCCCGTTGAACGCGATGCCGCTGCGAATCGCATTGCGCAGCTCGTCGCTGCCGCCGATCGGGATCCCGACGAGGCTCTGTGCCTCGCCGGCGGCTGCATGCACGCGACCCTCGCCGAGCGTCGAGTCCCAAACGACCACGCAGAGCCAGCTGGCACCGAGCAGCTCGACACCCGTCGCCGCCAGGATCGCGAACCCGTCGTCGAGGCTCCTGGCCCCGTTTACGGCGAGCGCTGCCTCGATCAGCTCGTGCTCCCGGCTGGTTTCGCGCTCCGCGAGGTCCGGCGTCATACCGCAACTATTGGCATTGGCATGAAAAAGCGGTATCCCTTGAGTTGTGAGTGGCCCATCACCCGATTCGGGGATCCCCCGAACCGTGGATAGCAAGGTTACGGTGCTCGTCGCCGACGATCATCCCGCTGTGCTGGAGGCGGTTGCCAGCTACCTCCACGACCAGGGCGTCGACGTTGTCGGCCGGGCGGAGGATGGGGCGGCGGCGCTGGAGCTGATCGAGCGCCGGATGCCGCAGGTCGCCGTGGTCGACGTCCGTATGCCGAACCTCGGCGGCATCGAGCTTGCCCGGCGGCTTCGCGGCAAGAGCGACACGCAGGTGCTGCTGTTCAGCGGTTACGGAGATCGGGCGCTCTTGCTCGAGGCGCTCGACGCCGGCGTGCGCGGTTTCGTCCTGAAGGAGGCGCCGCTCGAGGATCTGCTCCGCGCGGTGCGGGCGCTCGCCGCGGGCGAGGGCTATGTCGACCCGGTGCTCGCAGGCTCGCTCGCTGCATCGGTCGGCGAGCGGTTGCCGGAGCTCACCGTCCGCGAGCGCGACGTGCTGCGGCTGCTGGCGGACGGTCTGTCGAACGAGGAGATCGGAAAGAAGTTGTTCATCTCGGCAGAGACGGTGCGAACTCATCTGCGCAAGGCGATGGACAAGCTGGGTGCCGAGACGCGCACTCAGGCGGTGGCGGTCGCGCTTCGCGACCGCATCATCAGCTAACGAGCCGTACCGAGGTAGCAGGTGGTGCCGCGACCGGCGCCGGGGGCGCAGGTGACCTTGTTGACGCCGGTGCCGATCTGCGGTGCCCAGATGGTCTCGATCTGGTGGACGGCGTAGTGCTGGTTGCCGCCGAAGGAGCCGGCGTTGGCGTGGCTCGAGCCCGGGTTGCCGAGGTTGAGCGCATGGAGCGAGAGTGTTGCGAAGGCGATCAGTGCGGTGATGCTGAGGGCGGCGAACTTGAGTGTGAGCGTGGCGAGCATTTCGGGGTCTCCTCTGGTGGCGTACCCAGTTGATCGGGCCCCGGCGGGCCTACGGAGATTCCCGCACTCGCGAAATGCCGCTACACGATTTAGGTGAGGCGCCCTAGCCGGTTAGCCCAGAAGCGATTGGCGAATTGCTTCGGCAACGGCTTGGGTGCGCGAATTCGCGCTCAGGCGGCCCATCGCCTTGCGGACGTGTACTCGCACCGTTTCCGGCGAGATTGTGAGTTGCTCGCCGATGTCGTCGTAGTCCCGGCCCTCGGCGAGCAGGCGCAGCACGTCGCGTTCTCGCTCGGTCAGTTCGACGAGCT
>DASUKC010000029.1:0-18999 GCA_036278975.1 Gaiellaceae bacterium | reverse complement strand
GGCACGAGTCGCAACACCGACTGGGGCGGGCTGATGGCTGCGTCGACGCTGACGGCGATTCCCGTCGTCATCTTCTTCTTGCTCGTGCAGCGGCGGATTGCGTTTGGCTTGACTGCGGGGGCGGTCAAGGGGTGAGCTTGCCCACGTGAGAGAGTTCGTGCGCGCATGTCTGGCGCCTAGCTTTCCCGGCACCGAGGTGCCGGATTGGATCCGCCGCTTCCTGGCCGGAGGCGGCGGCGCGATCGTGTTGTTCTCGTACAACGTGCGCGACCGCTCTCAACTCCAGAGGCT
Organism: Gaiellaceae bacterium; assembly: GCA_036278975.1. Lineage (GTDB taxonomy): Bacteria > Actinomycetota > Thermoleophilia > Gaiellales > Gaiellaceae > PALSA-600. The sequence goes on along the minus strand of DASUKC010000029.1, from coordinate 18,708 downwards.
CAGCACCGAGCTCCAACGCGAGCGTGGCGATGTTCTTTTGGCGATCGACGAAGAGGGTGGCGACGTCACGCGGCTGTACGCGGACGAGGGGAGCTCGACGCCGGGCAATGCGGCGCTCGGCCACGTCGACGACGTTGCGTTGACCGAGTCGGTAGCGCGCGAGATCGGCGCCGAGCTGGCTGCGGTCGGGGTCAATTGGAATCTGGCGCCGGTCGCCGACGTGAACGTGCCGGCGAATCCTGTGATCGGCGTGCGCTCGTTCGGCGACGATCCCGCTCTGGTCGCGCGTCACGTCGCTGCGTATGTGCGCGGTATGCAATCCGCGGGGGTGGCCGCGTGCGCGAAGCACTTCCCCGGACACGGGTCGACCGAGCAGGACTCGCACCTCGAGTTGCCGGTGCTCGTCGGTGACGTCGAGGCGGGGCTCGAGCCGTTTCGCGCCGCGATTGCGGCCGGCGTGAAGACCGTGATGACGGCGCACATCCGCGTGCCCGGCTTCGGCGACGACCCGGCGACCGTCAACCCGGCGCTGATCGGGATGCTGCGCGACGACCTCGGCTTCGACGGCGTCGTGATGGCGGACGCGCTCGAGATGAAGGGGCTGAGCGCGAGCGTCGGCGTGGAGGAGGGCGCGGTGCGCGCGCTCGCCGCGGGGGTCGACTCGCTCTGCGTCGGGCACGACCTGCACGAGGAGGCGGTCATTGCGATCGAAGAGGCGGTGCTGGCGGCGATTGCTTCCGGGCGGCTGCCCGAAGAGCGCGTTGCAGAGGCGGCCGGTCGGGTGGCGCGCGTTGCCGCTTAGCGCCGGAGAAGATGCGGCTCGCCGCGCGATCGTGGCCAAGGGGGACGTTCATGTCGCGCGCGGCGCCACGATCGTCGAGCTCGTTCCGACCGCGAACATCGCCGCCGGCGAGCACGTTCACGGCTTCGCCGGTGCGCGTTTCGTGCGCGAGGGCGACGACATTCCCGCCGCCGACGTGTACGTCGTGCGCGACGCGCATCGCCATCAATGGATGCGCGACGCAGCCGATCGCGAGGGCGCCGTCGTCGTCGAGGTGGGCCTGCCGGTGTGGCAACCGTCGCAGGCGCGCGGCTATCTGGCGACCTACGGCCGCAGCCGCGTGTCGCTGACCGCCGCGGCTGAAAGGCTAGGGCTGTGAGCACGTTTCTCGAGACCGAGCTGCGCGAGCAGCCGGCGGCGCTCGCGCGTCTGCTCGAGCGCCAGGCCGACACCGCACGCGAGGTCGGCGAGCTCTTTCGGCGCGACGACGTCGACTACGTGCTGATCGCATCGCGCGGCTCGTCGTCGAACGCCGCACGCTACGGGCAGTACCTGCTCGGCCGCGCGCACCGGGTCCCGGTCGCATTCGCGACGCCGTCGCTGTACACGCTGTACGAGCAGCCGCCGAAGTTGAAAGGCGCGCTCGTCATCGGCATCTCGCAGTCGGGCGAGTCGCCGGATGTGCGATCCGTCGTCGAAGAGGCGAAGCGACAGGGACGCCCGACGATCGCGCTGACCAACACCCCGGGCTCACCCCTCGCGCGCGCCGCCGACGCGGTGCTGCCACTCGAGGCCGGCGAAGAGCGCTCGGTCGCAGCGACGAAGACGTATCTCAACTCGCTCGGAGCGCTCGCGCTGCTCTTTGCTGCGTCGACGCGCGACAACCATGCGCTGGCCGAGCTGGAGGGGATGCCGGGGCAGGTCGCCGGACAGCTCGAACGTTCTGCGGCCGACATCGACGCACTCGACAGCATCGAGACGATCGCCGGCGGCACCGTCGTCGCGCGTGGCATCGCGTTCGGCACGGCGTACGAGATCGCGTTGAAGGTGCGCGAGCTGTCGGGGTTGCTCTTCGAGGCGTACTCGTCGGCCGACCTGATGCACGGCCCGGTTGCAGCGGTGACGCCGGATTGGCCGGTGGTCGCCGTGGCGCCGTCCGGGCCTGCGCGCGCGAGCATGCAGGACGCGATCGACGCCCTGACGGCTCGCGGCGCCCGCCTCTACGTGATCGGCGACGACCCGAACGCCGCTCTGCCGCTGCTGCCCGGCGTGCCCGAGTGGCTCTCCCCGCTCATCGCAGTCGTGCCCGGTCAGCTGCTCGCAAAGCGCATCGCCGAGCTCCGCGGCGTCGACATCGACCGACCCGGCGGCCTCTCCAAAATCACACTGACTCACTAGGAAATCAGCTCGCTAGCGATTGCATCCAGTGTGCGCTCGGCTTGGTGCCGCGCGACACCGTCCAGCCCGTGACCCGCGAAGCGCGACAGCACGCCGTGCAGCTGGACGTGCGTCTGCCAGCGCATCGTCGTCGCGCCGTCGTCCCCGTACAGATCGAAGGTCGACAACACGTCCGCGCCCGCACCGTGGGCGTGCAGCGCCGCGTGTGTCGGCGCGTGCCGCTCGAGCACCTCGAAGTGAATCGTCAGTGACGGCGCGAAGCGAAACGGCGGCTTCACCGACGCAGTCCAGTGCGTTGCGTCGATGACGTGGTGGTCGTGCACGAGCGGCATCGCAGACGCGATGACAGAGGGGTCGGTGAGCAGTGCGAACACGCGGTCCGGCTCCGCTGCGAAGCGACGCTCTCCCGCGACGTCGGTCACACGTCGGTGGCTTCGAGATTCCGTTCGGCAGCGCAGAGACGCGCCCAATGCTCGGCCCGTGCGACGAGCTTCTCCTCGAGCGCGCGGCGGTCGGCGAGCTCGGCCGGCACGTCGGTCACCTCGATGCGCACCTGATGAACCGATGCCTCCGTGTGCGAGCCGATCTCGTGACGATCCTCGGCGACGATCGTCACGCCGCCGATCTCGCCGAGCAGCCACTCCGCGAGCTTGTCGATCTCAGCGGGCGTCGCACCGCGGCTCGCGTACACGCCGAAGTTCACGCGCACCTCGAGCCCCGGCGGATCGTGCCGGTGCACCGCGAACGCAATCGGAAAGTCGTTCATCCCCTCTTCAACGGCGAAGTCTGCCTACGGGTCACGCATCGCGGGGCTGCCAGCGAAAGCCCCAAATTGCGGCAATGAGCCCCACGACGCCCCAGATCACCACGACGGCGAGCGAGCCGGTCTGCGACCAGATGTGATGCTCGCCGATGATCACGCTGCGCGTCAGCTTGGTGAAGTAGGTCAGCGGCAGCACATCGGCGATCGCCTTCAGAAAGCCGGGGTACTTCTGCGGGCTGAAGAACGTGCCCGAGATAATCGCCATCGGCAGGTACACGGCGTTCACGACCGCCGACGAACCTTCCGCGGAGTGCACAGCAGCGGTGATGCCGAGACCCATCGCGGCGAACGCGGCGGCACCGATGACGAGCGCGACGATCAGCGAGCCGGGGAGGTCGGGGAGCGCGACGTGGAAGAGCAGCCGGCCGATCGCGATGATCAGGAGCGCCTCGATCACGAAGACGACGAACGTCGACGCGAGCACCGCGAGGATGTACGTCGACGGTGGGAGCGGCGTCGAGCGGATGCGCTTCAGCACCCCCGACTCGCGGCGGATCACCATCGTGATCGCGAGCCCGGCGAACGCGGTCGACGCGACGCCGTAGCCGATCATTCCCGCTTCGAGGTAGCGCGCGCCCTTGATCCCGTCGATGCGGTCGTTGCCGTAGATCGAGCCGAAGATCAGGAAGAAGATGACCGGCAGGAAGAACGTGAAGAACGCCGCCTCGCGGTTGCGCCAGAAGAGCACCTGCTCGGTGCGAAGCTCGCGCAGGAAGAGGTTCACTCGCGCGTCAGCTCCAGATAGACGTCTTCGAGGCTCGGCCTTCGAACTTCGAGCTCTTGCAGTGTCTCGCCGCGCGCGAGCGCTTCGGTTGTCAGCTCGTTGAGCCGGCGCGTCGGGTCGTCGGTGCGCTCGATCACTTCTTCGCCGTCGACGTGGAAGCGGATCTCGGTCTGCGTTGCGGTCGTCAGCTGTGCAGGCGTACCTTCGCGCACGATCACGCCGTCGCGCAGCACGGCTACGCGGTCGGCGAGCTGCTCGGCCTCGTCGAGGTAGTGCGTCGTCAGCAGCACGGTCTTGCCGAGCGCGCGCAGGTTGCGGATCGTCTCCCAGGCGGTGCGCCGCGCGCCCGGGTCGAAGCCGGTCGTCGGCTCGTCGAGGAAAATCAGGTCCGGGTCGCCGATCAGCGCAAGGCCGAGGTCCAGCCTTCGCTTTTGACCTCCCGACAGTGTGCGCACGCGCGCGTTCTTCTTCTCGTCGAGCCCCACGATCGTGCAGACCTCGTCGGTGTCGCGCGGCCGGCGGTAGTAGCCCCCGAACGTCTCGAGGCTCTCCCGCACGGTGAGAGTCGCGTACAGCGACGACGACTGCAGCACGACGCCGACCTGCTCGCGCCAGTCGCGTCCCGCCTTTTGTGGGTCTTCGCCGAGGACGGTGACGGTGCCCGCGTCGCGCTTGCGGTAGCCCTCGAGGATCTCGACGGTCGTCGTCTTGCCGGCGCCGTTCGGGCCGAGCAGTCCGAACACTTCGCCGGCGGCGATCTCGAAGTCGATGCCGCGGAGCGCCTCGTGGTCGCCGTACGACTTGGTCAGGCCGCTGACCGCGACCGCGGCGGTCATAGCTCGAGCTCGCGCACGCTGCCCGGCGCGAAGCTCACCTCTTGTCCGGTGAGCGCGAGCACGAGCTCGCTGCAGTCGGGTTGGTGGCCGACGACGACGACGGTATGGCCGCGGTCGGCGACGGCGTTGCTCAGGCCCGCGACGTCGGCGCCCGGCGCGAGGCGTTCGTCGGGCTCGGCTTCGAGATTCGACGCGCTTGCGATTGCGTCGGCGGTCTCGCGCGCCCGCAGCAGCGGACTGCAGACGACCGCGTCGATGTTGTTCGTCGCAAGCTGCTCGCCTAGCGCGCGTGCGGCAGCTTTCCCTGCCGCCGTCAGCGGGCGAAGGTCGTCGGGCTCGCCGGGCGCAGCTTCGGCGTGGCGCACCAAGAAGATCCGCATGTACCTAGCGTATGTAAGACGCTCAGCTAGGTTCTGGAACATGCGCAAATTCCGCTACACGGTGTGCGATGTCTTCACCGACGTGCCGCTCGCTGGGAACCAGCTGGCCGTCTTCACGGACGCCCGCGACCTGACCGCCGCCGAGATGCAGAGCCTCGCGCGGGAGATGAGCTTCTCCGAGACGGTGTTCGTCCTGCCCGCGACCGTCGACGACGCCGACGTTCGCATCCGCATCTTCACGCCGGCGAACGAGCTGCCGTTCGCGGGCCATCCCACGCTCGGTAGCGCGTTCGTGCTCGGCGGGCCGTTGTCGAAGATCGTGATCCGCCTCGAGACCGACGCGGGCGTCGTGCCGGTCGAGCTCGAGCGCGAAGGGCCGCGCATCGTGTTCGGCTGGATGGAGCAGCCGCTGCCGAGCTGGCAGTCCGTCGCGAACGCGGACGAGATCGCGGCCGCGCTCGGCGTCAACGGTTCGTCGCTGCCGGTCGAGCGCTACGACCTCGGCCCGGGCCACGTCTACCTCGAGCTCGAGTCGCCGGACGCGGTCGCCGCCGTCGCGCCCGACTTCAACGCGCTTCTGCGCGCCACGAACGACGGCGCCAACACCTTTGCGCGGGACGGAAAGCGCTGGAAGACGCGCATGTTCGCGGCCGGCCACGGCGTCAACGAGGATCCGGCAACCGGCTCGGCTGCGGGACCGCTTGCGGTGCACCTTGCGCGGCACGGCCGCATCGCGTTCGGCGAGGAGATCGAGATCTCGCAGGGCGCGGAGATCAACCGGCCGTCGACGCTCTTCGCCGTCGCCGAGGGAACCGCGGACAAGCTCGAACGCGTGCGCGTCGGCGGGTCTGCAGTGATTGTCGCGCGCGGCGAGTTCACGCTTCCTTAGACGTGAGCCCGGCGCAGAACCGCGTCACGCCGCTTGGCGACATCGTCGCGGTGCCGCAGCGTGGTGCATGGACGGGTAACCGAGGGCGGCTGCACGAGGGCCGCGACATCGTGCGGTTCCACGCGGGAGATCTCTGGATCGTCTGCGCACTCGAGTTCAATGATCGCTGGCACGAACAGTGGAAGCCGCGCAGCTTCACGTGGCTCTACTTCCATGACGAAGCGGTTGCGTTCGCGGCCGGGCACCGGCCATGCGGCGAATGCAGGCGCGCGTCGTACAACGCCTACCGCGATGCGTGGGTTGGAAGTACTGGCGGTTCACCAAGCGCAACCGAGATGAACAAGCAGCTGCACGGCGAGCGCATCGTGCGCGGCACGCATCGGCGGCAGCTGCACAGCGTCCCGTGGCGCGAGCTGCCCGACGGCGCGTTTGTGCTTCTCGACGACGCGCCGGCCCTGGTGCTCGGCGACGAGCTCGTTCGCTGGACGACTGCCGGCTACGGCCCTTCGTTGTCGCGGCCGACGAGTGGGGCCGCCCAGGCGATCACGCCACCCTCGACGCTCGCCGTTCTGCGAAACGGCTACCCCGTCCAGGTCGACCAACGACGAAAGGCCCGCTAAAGGGGCCTTTCGCCGCCCATCACGCAGCCTTGGGAGGGCGTGCGACGGGCCGTGTCTTCTCGGCGCGAAGCTTGCGGCGCGCGTCGAGCTGGATCACCTTCGCGGGCCGGCCGGCGGCCGGGCTCGGGACGATCCGAAGCAGATGCGGGTACATGTTCCCTCCTTCCAGCACGTTGACTTGACGAAAAACAGCAGGCGAAAGCCGCGCCCGATTGGGCGCCGCAGATACCGCCTTCAGAAACGACGAAGGCGACCTCGCGGTCGCCTTCACAAGAACCGAGTACGCCTAGAGATCTAGGACGTGATCATCCCCGTGAAGACGAGTGCGTTGGTGTCGGTGAAGGTCATGGCCATAGTTGGTTCCTCTCGGCAGACGACACCATAAAGAAAGCAGCCTACGCTGCGCAAGACGAATTCACGAATTCGACACAGAAATTCTTCGAATGCGTGGCAACTCGACTGCGACGGCGTTCCAGAACACTGCACCGTCGTGTGACACGTAGAGACGGTTCGGTGTGGCGTACACGACGAGATCGGGATCGTCGCCGACTGCAACTGCAACACCCGGCGGCAGTCCGCGGCCTGACTCGCGCCAGGTCACGCCGGCGTCGTGTGACACGAGGAGCGGCGGCTTCGCGTCGACGACGGCGACGATCGTCGACGCCGATTGCGCGGCGGCGACTACGCGCGGCAGCGAGAGCGAGGGCGCGGCAGGCGCAGCGAACGATCCGTCCCATGGCTCGACCTCATCCGTCTCGAGGTCGACCGAGAACACGCCGAGCTCGGTGTCGACGACAGCGATCATGCGCGCAGGAGGGAAGCGACGACTGCGGTGGCACGCCGCGCTGCGCCGCTCGGCGCGAAGCCGGTGCTTCGCGCGACGACGTATGCGGTCATGAACGCGTCGCCGGCGCCGGTCGGGTCTCCCTCGACCGAGTGCGCCGGAATGTGCTGCGCCTGTCCGCCGACGTAGAGCGTCGCACCCTGCGAGCCGTGTGTGATGAGCAACTCGCGTACCGGCAGGCGCATGACGTCGCCGATGACGGCCGCCTCTTCATCTGCGAGCTTCAGTACCCAGACGTGCTTGAGAACGTCTGGATCGAAATCCGCGTCGAGGCGGAGCGTTCCCGTCTCCGGCACGCGCACCAGCCCCTGGCCGTCGAACGAGATGCGATGACGCCGCGCGAGCGCCGCCAACGTACGCGCGGGGAAGTCGGAGCGCGCGAGTGGCGCGACGTGGATCCAACGAACCGACGACGGCAGCTGCGGCAGGTCCGACGGGTGCCACGTGTCGCCAAGCTGTTCGACGTTCATCGTCCGATGGTCACCCTCGTAGGCGATCGAGAACGTGGCCGTCGAATCGCCGGGCACGTACCGCACGGTCGAGCCGAGCCGTACGACAGGCGGGACGAGCGCGGCCTTGTCGCGCTGCGCACAACGCACGACGACGCGCGCCGGCACACGCAGCCGCTGCAGCGCGCGCGCACCGTGGAACGGCCCGCCGCCCGCGCGAGGGTCGCGGCCGGGAAGGTGGTCGCAAGAGAGGTTGCCGATGAGCGCAATCACGCCCGCGCGAGTATGACCACGCCTCGCGTGGCCGCGCGAGCGCAAGCGGCGAGGATGAACGCCGCGGCGAAGCTCGGAAGCGACGCGCCGCCCCACGGCAGCGAGTGCGGATGCGTGTGGGCGACGATTCGCGTCCACCACGCAGGGCCCTCTGGATACAGCCATTGGTAGAGCGCGAAGCCGGCGAGCCAGGCGACGACCATCTCGAGGCGCAACGCCGCGCCGGCGAAGACGTCCTCCTCGCGGTAGCTGCGACCGCTGAGCAACCAGTCGGCGAGCAGCACGCCGAACAGTGGCACGAAGAACGACCCGAGCAGGTAGAGGAACGGCTGGAAGTTGCTGAGGTTCATCAGCAACGCGCCGACGGTCGACACGACGGCCGCGAACGCAACGAGCATGCGCTGCGGCACACCCGGCAGGATGTTCTGCAGGCTGACCGCGGCGGAGTAGACGTTGGCGAACGCCTCCTTGCTCTCGTCGACGGTGACGCAAAGCAGAGCAGCGATCGTTCCGACGCCGCCCGCGGCGATTGCGGTGAGCAGGCCCGGCGCGTCGCTCAGGTCGCGCGAGAGGGCGATCACTGCGCCGAGACCGAGCAGCGGGATCTGCGGCACGAAGTAGCCGATGCTCGTTCCCCAAAACGCGCCCGAGCGCGTGCGCGAGAAACGCGTGTAGTCGGCGACGAGCGGCGTCCAGCTGATGATCGACGCGAGCGCGAGATCGAAGCCGGGCCAAAAGTCGTGTGCGCCGCCGTGATGCCACAACCGGCCGACGTGCTGGCCGTGCAAACCCCACCAGCAGAGGTAGAGCAGTGACGCGAGCACGATCCACGCTGCGAACTTGCGCACGTAGCGGTGCACGAAGCCGACCGGTCCCATGAACGCAAGCACCGTTGCGACGCCGCCGAAGACGAGCTTCCAGAAGACCGCGCCGCCGAAGTCGAACTCGCGACGTGTGACGGCGGCAGCGGCTGTCGCGATCACCACGATCTCGAAGATCGCCCAGCCGAAGCACTGGATCACGTTGAGTGCCGTGGGGAGATACGAGCCGCGCCGGCCGAGCGGTGCGCGCAGCAGCACCATCGAGGGGACGCGCGCGTCGGCGCCGATCAGGCCGCCGAGCCCGAGCATCAGGTTGCCGACGACCGCCGCGGCGGCGATCGCGCCGATCGCGACCGGGAGCGACAAGCCGAGCCCGTACTCCGACACGGGCAGCGTCAGGAACGCGCCCGCGATGATCACGAGCAGCGAAACCGACAAGTCTCCCCACAAGAGGAACCCGTCGAAGACGCTCAGCAGCCGGTGGTGTTCGGGCACCGGCGTGATGCCCCAGTTCGGTGTGTCTTTCAGCTTCTTGCGCTCCCTTCGCCGGCATGACCCGGATCAGGTTCGACGGGTGTGATCTCAGCCCGTTGTCTGGGCACCCCGGTGATGCAAGGCTAGCTGAGCTTTGCGAGCACCGTCTCCGCGAGCTGATCCGGGGAGGCGCTCGTCGTGTCGAGCTCGAGCAACTCTCCGGCGAGCTCGAGCGGGCCGTTGAGCCCGGACTCGAAGCGCTCGCGGAGCGCGTCTACGCGAATCGCGTCGAGGTGACCCGGATGTCGAGCCGGGCGGGTCGCATACCGCTCGACAATCACGTCGAGCGGGGCGCCGCAATGCACCTGCAGCGTGCGATGCGCCGGCAGCGCGGCGAACTGCGGCTCCATGCCGCGGAAGAAATTCGCTTCGAGGATCAGCGATTTGCTCGCGCGTAATAGCGAGGTCGCGGTCGCGATCATCAGGCCGTACGTCGCGGTGCCGAGCGTTTGCGACCACGCGACATCGCCCGTGCCGAGCGTGTCGAACAGCGTCTCCTTGATCACGTCCTTCTCGAGCACGGGCAGCGTGAGTCGTCCGCCGAGGATGCGGGCGAGCGTGGTCTTGCCCGTGCCTGGCATGCCGGTGACGATGACGAGAAGCGGTGGCTCGTTCAGGTGCTCAGGCGGCGCAGGACAAACGGGAGGATCCCGCCGTGCTTGAGGTACTCGCGCTCGCGCGGCGTGTCGAGCCGCAGGCGTGCACGGAATTCCTTACCGTCGGCGCGGACCGTGACTTCGGATGCGTCGCCGCCTTCGACGCCGGAGACCGAGAACTCCTCGCGCCCGGTGAGCCCGAGCGACACGACGTTCTCACCCGGCATGAACTGCAGCGGCAGGATGCCCATCATCAGCAGGTTCGAACGGTGGATGCGTTCATACGACTCCGCGATCACCGCGCGCACGCCGAGCAGGTTCGGCCCTTTCGCCGCCCAGTCGCGCGACGACCCTGAGCCGTACTCCTTCCCCGCGAGCACGACGAGCGGGGTGCCTTCGGCGAGATACCGCTGCGACGCGTCGAAGATCGTCATCTCCTCACCCGACGGAACGTGCAGCGTCCACGTGCCTTCCGACTCCGGCACCATCAAGTTGCGCAGCCGCACGTTCGCGAACGTGCCGCGCACCATCACCTCGTGGTTGCCGCGCCGCGCGCCGTACGAGTTGAAGTCCTTGCGCTCGACGCCATGGTCGACGAGGTACTTGCCTGCGGGTGCGTCCGGCTTGATCGAACCTGCCGGCGAGATGTGGTCGGTCGTCACCGAGTCGCCGAGGATGACGAGGCAGCGAGCGCCCGCGACATCCCCGACCGGCGCCGGGTCGTGGCCCATGCCCTCGAAGTACGGCGGCAGGCGCACATACGTCGACTTCGGCTCCCAGGAGAAGAGCGCGCCCTGCGGCACGTCGAGCTCGCGCCACTGGTCGTCGCCGGTGAACACGTCCGCGTACGTCTTCGCGAACATCTCGCTGCGCACGGCTTCGGCGATCGTTGCCGAGATCTCGTCCGCCGACGGCCAGATGTCGCGCAGATAGACGTCGCCTTCCAGCGGCTCGTTGTCGAGGTCGATGTCCATGCGGCCTGCGAGCGCATACGCGACCACGAGCGGCGGCGACGCGAGGTAGTTCGCCTTCACCTCGGGATGGATGCGCGCTTCGAAGTTGCGGTTGCCGGACAGCACCGAGCAGACGACGAGGTCGTTGTCGACGACCGCCTGCGAGATGTCGTCTGCGAGCGGGCCGGAGTTGCCGATGCACGTCGTGCAGCCGTAGCCGACCGTGTGGAAGCCGAGCTCTTCGAGGTACGTGGTGAGGCCGGCCGATTCGTAGTACTCGGTGACGACCTTCGAGCCCGGCGCGAGCGACGTCTTCACCCACGGCTTGCTGCGCAGCCCTGCGTCGACTGCTTTCTTCGCGAGCAGTCCGGCGCCGATCATCACGCTCGGGTTCGACGTGTTCGTGCACGACGTGATCGCCGCAATCACAACGGAGCCGTGGTCGAGTTCGAAGTCGCGCACCTTGACGCGATGGTGCTCGGGCGCCGCGACCGCAACCGGCGCCGGGGCGGGATCGGTGACGCCGTCGCCCGTCGGCGGGTCGCTGGCCGGGAACGAGTCGGCGACTTCCTTGTCGTACGTGCCGTTGCCGTACTCGACGCCGAAGGTGCCGAGCGCGTCGATGAACGCCGTTTTCGCCGACGCGAGCGCCACACGGTCTTGCGGACGGCGTGGGCCCGCAATCGACGGCTCGACGGAACCGAGATCCAACTCGACGACCTGCGAGTACATCGGCGTGTCTTCGGGGTCGTGCCAAAGCATGTTCTCCTTGCAGTACGCCTCGACCAGCGCGATGCGCTCCGCGTCGCGGCCGGTCATGCGCAGGTAGCGCAGCGTCTCGTCGTCGACCGGGAAGAAGCCGCACGTCGCGCCGTACTCGGGCGACATGTTCCCGAGCGTCGCGCGGTCGGCGAGCGAGAGGCTCGACACGCCGTGACCGAAGTACTCGACGAGCTTGCCGACGACACCGACCTGGCGCAGCAGCTGCGTCACCGTCAACACGAGATCCGTCGCCGTTGCGCCCTCGCGCAACTCGCCGGTGAGCTTGAGCCCGACGACCTGCGGCACGAGCATCGACAGCGGCTGCCCGAGCATCGCGGCCTCGGCCTCGATGCCGCCGACGCCCCAGCCCAGCACGCCGAGCCCGTTCACCATCGTTGTATGGGAGTCCGTTCCGACGAGCGTGTCGGGGAACGCCATTCCGTCGCGCGACTCGACGACGCGCGACAAATACTCGAGGTTCACCTGGTGGCAGATGCCGGTGCCGGGCGGCACGACCTTGAAGTTGTCGAATGCGCCCTGGCCCCAGCGCAGGAACGCGTAGCGCTCGACGTTCCTTTCGAACTCGCGCTCGACGTTCGTCGCGAACGCCATGCGCGACGCGAACGCGTCGACCTGCACCGAGTGGTCGATCACGAGCTCGACCGGGATCAGCGGGTTGATCTTCTCCGGGTCGCCGCCGAGGTCGTGCATCGCCGCGCGCATCGCCGCGAGATCGACGACGGCGGGCACGCCGGTCAGGTCCTGCATCAGCACGCGCGCGGGACTGAAGGAGATCTCGTTCTTCGGCTCGTCGGTTGCGACCCAACTCGCAATCGCCTCGACGTCGTCGTCGCCCGCTGTGCGCAGGACGTTCTCGAGCAGGATGCGAAGGGTGTAGGGCAGGCGTGCGACGTCGTGCGATGCCTGCAACGCGTCGAGCCGGAAGATCTCGTACGACCTGTCGCCGACTCTCAGCTGGGATGACGCCGCCACACCTCGATTCAACCAGACGACGCCTAGTCGAGGTTGTCGATGACCGCGCGCAAGCGGTGCCGCTCGGCACCAAGCTGGTCGGACACGCGCTGTAGCCGTGTCCGGCCCTCGTCGGTCAGCCGCAGGTGGACGACCCGCGCATCCGACGAGGACGGCGTTCGCGACACGAGACCCGCACGCACCGCGCGCTGCACGAGCTCGGTGACCGTGCTCTGGGTGAGCGCGAGCAGCTCGACGAGCTCGGACACGGTCGTCTGCTCGGCGGAGCCGATCTGCAGGAGCAGGACGTACTGCCGTGGTGTGAGCGCCTGCGAGCGGGCGGCGACCTCGCTTTCGCGCAGGAAGCTGCGCAGCGCCGAGTGGAAGCTCGCTGCGGATTCATATGGGTTGGCAACCATGTCGGCCACCGTTCCCATAACCGCTAGAACGAAATCAAATCGATTCGTTAACAGCGACGACGAGCGCGTCCAGGTCGCTCTTGTCGTTGTAGGCCTGCACAGAAACGCGCATCGTTAGGCCGTTTGGCGTCTCGACGATCGGCACCTCGACGCGGTGCCGATCGTAAAGCGTGTTCTTCAGCGCATCGCCGTCGGTTCCCGGCGGGAGCGCAAAGCCGCGCATCTGTACAAACGCGTCCGTCAGTGGCTCGAACGGCAGCTCGAGCGAGGCGAGCAACGCATGGCACCGCTCGCGCACGCTTGGCCAGTCGTGCTCGGCCTGGAAGTCGATCGCCGCCGGTACGGCGAGGAACGCCGCGGGATCGCGCGTCCCTTGCCAGCGGTGACGCTCGGCGAACGTCTCCTGCGGCCAGTCCCAGGAGACGATCGGCGGCACGACATCGGGCTGCACGTTCGGGCGCACATAGAGAAAGGCCGCGCCCTTGGGTGCGCACATCCATTTGTGGCAGTTGCCCGAATACACGTCGGCGCCGAGATCGTCGAGCGCGAGTGGGATCTGCCCCGGCGCATGCGCGCCGTCGACGACGACAATCGCGCCGGCGTCGTGCGCGGCTTCGATCACCGGCGCGAGGTCGTTGACGCGTCCGCTGATCCATTCGATGTGCGAGCAGAAGACGACGCGTGTGCGCGGTCCCGGCTCGAGCTCCGCGAACGGCCGCGAGACGATCGTCACACCCGTTCGCTCCGCGAGAAAGGCCAGCATGATCTGCATGCCGCCGTACTCCATGTCGCCGCAGAGGATCTCGTCGCCCGGCCGGAAATCGAGCGAGCGCATCACGCTGTTCAAGCCGGAGGTCGCGTTCGTCATGAAGACGACGTTTGCCTCGTCTGCACCGAGGTAGTCGGCCAGTCGCTCGCGTGCGTGATCGAGCAGCTCGGGGTAACGCCGCTCCTTGGCCAGGAACTCCACCGGCTGGCGCTCGAGCTCGCGCTGGAACGCCTGATACGTCTCGAAGACCGGCCGTGGGCATGCGCCGAACGAGCCGTGGTTCAAAAAGACGACGTCGGGATCGAGGAGAAAGTGTTCGCGCACGCTTAATCGGGAGTTAATCGCGATGGGGCTATAAGAGTCGCCGTGGCCCGCGGCTCCATCCTCGCACGTGCGCTCGGACTCGGCGTTGTCGCCGCGGTCGGCGCCGGCGTCGCGCTCGGAATCGCCGGCGGGCTCGGCAAGCTCGGCTCGCGCACGACGGTCGTCCAGCAGCAGTCCGCGCCGGCGACGAACGCGTCCTTGCAGCAGGCGCCGCGCAGCGGCCTGACGCCGGAGGAGATTTACAGGCGCGACGCGCCGGGAGTCGTGCAGATCACGGCGACGAGCACCACGACCACGTCTGATCCGTTCGGGTTTGCGCCGCCGTCGACGCAAACGGAGCAGTCGCTCGGCTCAGGCTTCGTGCTCGACAAGGCGGGCCACATCGTCACGAACGAGCACGTGATCGCAGGCGCACAGAAGATCCAGGTGTCGTTCTCCGGCAACGACCAGATTCAGGCGACCGTCGTCGGCAGCGATCCGTCGACAGACATCGCCGTGCTGAAGATCGACACGCATGCGCGCGCGCTCACGCCGCTGCCGCTCGGCAACTCGGACGCCGTCAACGTCGGCGACGCCGTCTACGCCATCGGCAATCCCTTCGGCTACACGCGGACGCTCACGTCGGGGCTCGTCTCTGCGGTGCAGCGCCAGATCACCGCGCCGAACAGCCTGCCGATCGACAACGCGATCCAGACCGACGCCGCGATCAACCACGGCAACTCCGGCGGTCCGTTGATCGACGCGGGCGCGCAGGTGATCGGCGTCACCTCGCAGATCTCGACCGGCAACACCGGCCAGCAGGGCAGCCTCGGCATCGGCTTCGCGATCCCGATCAACACCGTGCGCACCGTTGCGGCACAGCTGATCAAGACGGGGAAGGTCGAGCATCCGTTCCTCGGCATCAGCGTGCTGCCGATCACCGCGCAACTCGCGAAGCTCTTCAACTTGCCGACGAAATCGGGTCTGCTCGTCGACCGCGTCGATTCAGGGACGTCCGCGGCGAAGGCCGGCATCAAAGCCGGCACGACGAGCGTGATCGTGTCCGGCACGAGCTACCGGCTCGGCGGCGACATCATCGTGTCGGTCGACGGCACGCCGGTAGCGACGTTCGAGCAGTTGCGCGATGCGATCGATTTGAAGAAGCCGGGCGAGAAAGTTGCGCTCGGCCTGTACCGCCACGGCGCGAAGACGACCGTAAAAGTGACGCTCGGACAGGCGCCCAAGTGAATTCAGCCATCGAGGTTCGTCCCGCATAGGGACGATGAACCGGTCGGCTTTCCCCAAGGGCCGACCGGCGGAACGAGACCGGCCGGTCGCGGCCTGCACGCCTGCCCGGGCTGCGGCCGGTCTCTCGTTCGAACCTCGCTACCGTGTCCGGATGCAGAGGGGCGAGATCGTCTTCGCGACGCACACGGCCGAGGAAGTCGAGCTGTGGAGCGACGACGAGGCGGACTACGACGGTTGGTTCTGTGTGCGCACGGATCCGTTTCCGTGCCCCGCTGACGGCTGCTTGTTCGTTGCGAACTTCATGACCGCCGCGCATTTGATCCTGCTCTGGCAGGAGTCGGACGACCCCAACCTGCTGCGCCATGCGGCGCGCGCACGCGATGTCGGACGCAATCCGCACGTGGTCGCGTACGAACGCGACTACGGGCAGTGCGCGTCGTATTACGCGTGGGTCGCGGCGGGCCGCCCGGTACACGGCGTCCGGAATTAGCCGAAAGAGCAGCCGCGTGATCGAGCAGCGCTTCGGGAGTTCGCCTGCGTTCTCGCTCGGTGTCGAGGAGGAGCTGATGATCCTCGACGCGGTGACGTTCGACCAGGTTCCCGGCGTCGACAGGATCCTGCGTGCGCTCGAGGGTCGCGAACTGCCCGGCCGCGTGAAGACGGAGCTCTTCGCGTCGGTGTTCGAGACCAACACGAACATCTGCGAGAGCGCTGACGAAGCGGGCGCTGCGCTCGCCGCGTTGCGGCGTGCATCTGCAGACGCGGCTGCGGGCGAAGGGCTCGCGATTGCTGCGGCCGGTACGCATCCGTCCGCGCGTCCAGAGGTGCAGCCGATCGTGAAAGAGGAGCGCTACCTCACGTTCCTCGGCTACGGCGGCATTTCGGTGCGGCGCCAAGGCGTGCAGGGATTGCACGTGCACGTCGGCATGCCGAGTGCGGAGGAGTGCTGGCGCTGTCTGGACGAGATCGTCCCTTGGCTGCCGGTTGTGCTCGCGCTGTCCGCGAACTCGCCGTGGTTCGCAGGCGAGCTGACCGGCATGGCGTCGAACCGCGCACCCGTGCTTGCCGAGTTGCCGCGCGCCGGCGTCCCGCCTGCGTTCGCGACGTATTCCGAGTGGGAATCTTGGGTGGAACGACTTGTGCGGCTCGACGTGACGGCGGAGTACACGCGCATCTGGTGGGACGCGCGGCCGCACCCGCAGCTGGGAACGATCGAGATTCGCGTGCCGGATCAACCGACGGACGTGCGCCTCTCGGCGGCGTTCGCCGCGCTGTTGCAGGGACTGTGCGCCGCCGCGCTCGCCGGTGATCTGCCGCAGCGCGGCGCATTGCTCGGCGACCGTGGCCGCGCCGATTACGTGCAGAACCGCTGGTCGGCGTCGCGCTTCGGCCCCAGCGCCCAGCTGCTGCATCCCGACGGCACAAAGGTCGAGACGGCGTCGCAGCTCGGGCTCGAGCTGCTCGACCTCGTGCGCCCGCACGTCGACGAGTTGCAGGGAACCGCGGCTCTGTCGGCGCTGGCACCCGAGCGCTGCGAGGCCGACCTGCAGCGCGCGTTTGCCTCTCCCGTCGCGGCGACCGCAGATCTCGCGCGACGGACGTTGGTCTAACTACTCTTCGCGTATGGCAGTCGTCAACGAGACAGTTCAGGTGACCGGCATCCGCTGCGAGCGCTGCGTGATGCGTCTCGCGAAGACGCTCGAAGGCCTCGACGGTCTCGAGTTCGCGAATGCGAACCTGATGGGACAAGTCACGCTGCAGTGGGACGATTCGCAGACGAGCCGCGACGCACTCATCGAGAAGATGAGCGCGGGCGGCTTTCGTGAGATCGCTGGTTAGTAGCTAGCTAGCGCTTTCGCGGCAGCACGGGCCAGTAGCCGCCGGAGTTGGGGTGTCGCCGCGCTTCGTCGACGGGCGTCTCCTCTTCCGGCGTCGGGTCGTCAAGCGTGCGAATTCGCTTGCTCGGCTCGGGCTCGATGCCCGCCCGCGCGCCGGCGGTTTCCGCGTTGCCGACGTCGTCCGGATCAGGATCGACGCGATACGGCCCGCCGATGCCGTAGTAGAGCAGCACGTCGTGCGGGCTCCAGTCGACGTCAATCGCTGGTGACTCCTCGACGATCTGTCTCGAGATCGTCGCGCGCAACTCACCGTCGATCTCATGCACGAATTCCTTCGGCATTGCATGGATCGACTTGAACACGTAACCGGTCTGCACCAGCACGCATCCGTCCTCTTCGCCGGTTACGCGACCGATCTTGCGGTCGTCGCTACCGACGATCGCCTGCCCTTCCCTGAACGTTTTCTCCATGCCGTTCGCATGCCCGCTCACGGGAATCCCATGCGCCCGGAGTTCGTTTTCAACGTTGCTAGGGTGGCCCGAGGATGAGCGAGAGCACGCCAACGGCCGCCGAATCCCGCCGTCTCGCGCAAATAGCGCGCGACCGCGTCAGGTTCGAAGAGGAGGCGCTGGAATTGAGCGACCAGGTCTACCGGGTGGCCCGGCGGCTGGTCGGTTCGCGCGACGAGGCAGAAGACCTCGTGCAGCAGACGTATGAGCGCGCGTTTCGCTCGTGGCAGCAGTACACGCCTGGAACGAACCTGCGCGCCTGGTTGCTGCGCATCCTCACGAACCTCAACATCGATCGCGGCCGGCGCGTTCAGCGCACGCCGCAGACGACGAGTCTCGACAACGACGAGCAGGGCGACTACTTCCTCTACAACAAGCTGTCGTCTCAGGCGCCCGACGAGAATCCTGACGAGGAGCGGGTGCTGGAGCGGCTCTCCCAGGACAACGTCGTCGACGCGCTCGCCGACGTGCCGCATGACTTCCGCGACGTGATCGTGCTCGTCGACATCGGCGAGTTCTCCTATGCCGACGCCGCGCAGATCCTCGACATCCCGATCGGCACGGTCATGTCGCGCTTGCACCGTGGAAGGCGTATCTTGAAACAGAACCTGGCCGATGAGGCAGCCGCATGACCGACGACCCATGTGACAAGTGCGAGGAGATGATGCAGCCGTATCTCGACGGCACGCTCTCCGAGCACGAAGTCCTCGAGGCGGAAGCACATCTCGCCGGCTGCTCGTGGTGCGCAAAGCGCTACAAGTTCGAAGAGCGGCTGCGGCACTACGTGCGCGTCGCCGTCTCGGAGCCGATGCCGCCCGAGCTCAAGGCTAGGCTCGCCGCACTACGCACGCCTCTCACGTAGCTCGCGTTGCGCTGCTCGCACTCCTGCTCGCAGGATGCGGCGCCACGAAGACGGTCACGCGGACCGTCACGAAGTCGTTGTCGCCGGCGACGAGTGGAGTGCAGT
>DASUKC010000028.1:0-9498 GCA_036278975.1 Gaiellaceae bacterium | reverse complement strand
CTTCGGGTTGTAGTAGTGCTCCTCGAGCTCGACACGCGGGTTCTCGATGTGCGAGACCTTGACTTCCATCTCGTGCTGACGCCCCGCTTCGGCGACCCGCTCGGCAAGCTCGAGCACCGTGAAGACCTCGGTGAACTGGTTGAACACGCGGAACTCACCGGCGTCGGCGGGGTTCTCGACTGCGATTCGAACGCACTGCAGGGTGTCGCGGATGTTCAGGAAGCTGCGCTTCTGTCCGCCGGCGCCGTAGACGGTAAGCGGCTCGCCGACGACGGCCTGCGCGACGTAGCGGTTGAGCACCGTGCCGAAGATCGCGTCGTAGTGGAAGGACGTGTGCAGCTCCGGATGCAGCTCGGTCTCGTCGGTCGTGATGCCGTACACGACGCCCTGGTTCAGGTCGGTCGCGCGCAAGCCCCAGATGCGGCACGCGAAGTGGATGTTGTGCGTGTCGTGCACCTTCGACAGGTGGTAGAAGCTGCCCGGCAGCTTCGGGAAGGGCAGACGGTCCTTGCGGCCGTTGAGCTCGATGTCGAGCCAGCCTTCCTCGATGTCGATGTTCGGGGTCCCGTACTCGCCCATCGTGCCGAGCTTCACGAGGTGCGCGTCGGGGACATGTTTCGCCATCGCGTGGATGACGTTGAGCGTGCCGATCACGTTGTTGCGCTGCGTGTACGTCGCGAAGTCGCGCCCGGCCATCGAGTACGGCGCGGACGGCTGCTCTGCGTAATGGACGACCGCGTCAGGCTGGAAGCCGCCGATCGTGTCGTAGACGAAGCGGTGGTTCTCGGCGATGTCGCCGATCGCGACCTCGATGTCGAGCCCTGTGACCTCGCGCCAGACGCGCACACGGTGGCGAAGCGTCGGCAGAGCCTGCAGAGGAGCGCTATCGACCTCGGCCTCCCACTGCCGCTTGGCGAGGTTGTCGACCACCATTACTTCGTGGCCGAGCTTCGAGAAGTGCATCGCGGTCGGCCAGCCGAGGTAGCCGTCGCCGCCGAGGATCAGGATCCGCATCGGGGCAACTGTATCGGCTCGGGAAGCTGGATCGGCCGTCAACGGGCGCCGACCAGGCGCCGGAACTCGTCCGGAAGCGGCAGCGACTCCAGCACCACCCAGGGCTCGTGTTCCGCGAGCTCCGCGCTCGTGTGCGACCCCGTCGCGACAGCGATCGTCAGCGCCCCGATCGCCTTGCCTGCCTCGATGTCGAATGGTGTGTCGCCGATCACGTACAGCTCGTCCGCATCGCCGGCCAGCGTCGCCGCTTGTTGTGCGATCACGGTGCGCGGTCCCGGTCCGATGCAGTACGCACCGTCGGTGAAGAACTCGAGCAAGCCGTAGTGCGTGAGCTTTGCGCGCGCGCCGGCCGGTGTGTTTCCCGTCAGCAGGTAGCTGCGAACGTCGGCGTGGTCGCGCAGGTCCTCGAGGATCTCGCGTACGCCGGGTAGCACCCGTCCGTCGCGTCGCGGCAGGCTCGCGGGGAGATGCCGCTCGTACGCGCGGAGGAAACGGTCGGTCAGCTCGTCCTCGGGCTCGACGGCGGCGATGGCGAAGACGGCGTCGGCCACCTGGTGCTCGGTGAGACCGGACGCGAGCACCTTGCCCTGCAGCTCGACGCGGACGCCGGTGACCTCCTCGAGGGCGTCCTCGAGCGCAAATACTCCGGCGCGCGCGGTAGTGAGCAGCGTGCCGTCGATGTCCCAGAACAATGCGATCACGGCGACAGCGCGCCTACGGTGTGCTTCGCACGCACGTGTGTCGCTGCGAGCTCCAGTGTGCTCGCGATCACGCGTGCGTTCTCCGGGCTGCGGTCGACCAGTAGCGGCTTCCCGGGAAAGCAACTGCGCATCATGGCGTGCAAGAAGCGGCGAATTCGTTCTGGGTCGGGCTGAAAGCGAAGCAACTCCGGGACGCGCTCGCGGATGTCGACGAACGAAGTGAGATCGAGCGTCACGCCGTAGCCGGCGTAGTACGGATCGCCCATCGTGAGCACGGGCTTGTCGTACAGCAGCGCCTCGAGGCCCACCGTCGAGCCGATCACCACCACTGCCTCCGAGCGTTCGATCAGCTCATGTGTCGACGTGTACGCGTTCACCAGCTTCACGTTGTGACGCTTGCGGAGCCGACGCAAGAGCGCGACCGAGTTGCGGCCCACCGACATCGGATGCTCCTTGAGCACGATGTCGTAGCCGGACGGCAAGGCGTCGGCGACCTGCTCGATCAGCGACGCCTGATCGACGGCGTGCGGGATGATCCGCTTGATCTTGTAGTCGTCCGTCACGTGCAGCGGGAAGTAGACGAACGGACGATCTGCGGAGAGATGGTCGTAGAACGGTCGCGCCGCGAGCGCGCGCGCTTTCTCGGACACGTTCGTCTCCAGGAGGCGCCACGGCCGTAGGTACTCGTTGTCCCCATCTTCGCGTGTCTTCTGCGCGATGTGGTTCTTGAGCACGCCGACGCGCCGCCACTCGATCGGCACGCGGCGGTAGTCGCGGATCGGCTTCGCGCGCTCCGTGAACGAGCGCCGGAACGCTTCGACCTCCTCGCGCTCGCCGCTCGTCAGCTCGCGCACCTCCCCCGGGTCGACTGCGCGTGCGTGCACGGTGTCGGCGTAGACGCGCAGTGGCTTCGGGAAGATCGTGAACAGGAGGAAGAGCGTCGGGATGTTGCGCGCGAGCGCGATCGTGTGCGCGGTGACGCGGATGCCTTCGTTGCCGACCTCGGGGCACACGACGTCGGGCTGAACGTCGTCGAAGATGCGCTCGAGCGCGCGGAAGGTGTCGACCGCGCGTTGCTGCGACGGGAGCTCGTCCCAGCCGGCGATCGCGTAGTCACCGCGGTACACGTCGCGCAGGTGCGGAATCGGATACGTCGACTCGATGCGCGCGACTTCGTTCGTCAGGTCGGCCGACGGTAGTTCGCCGATCAGGTCGTGCAGGCACCACGCGCGCAGGCCTTGCTCGCGCAGCTCGCGCGCGGCCGCCCGTGACACGGTGACGTGGGCGGTCTCGTGGCCGCGCTGCTCGAGATCGCGCTGGACGATCCCGTAGAACTCGCTCTCGTACGTCTGGAGGCTCGTGAAGAGGAAGCGCATGTCAGTCGGTGTCGATGAGGTCGAATGCGCGCTCGAGGAGAAGGCGGAAAGTCGTGGGATTGTGCTCTCGCTCGGCGTACTCCCGGCCGTGCCGGCGCATCGCCTCGAGGGTACCCGCATCCTTCAACAACTCGGCAGCGGTCGCGGCCAGCTCGTCCGGGTCGAACGTGTCGAGCAGGCGCCCGGCGCCCGAGCGGAGCACGAGCTCCTCCGGCCCCCGCGATCGCGTCGCGAGGACTGGGACACCGGCGGCCAGCGCCTCCGCCGCGACGATGCCGAACCCCTCCTGATGTGACGGGAGCACGAAGAGCGACGCGGTGCGCAGGTGCCCTGCCACGTCGTCGACCTTGCCGATCACCTCGACGCCGTCCGGCAGCGCTCCGCGCGGCGGCTCGCCCACGAGGCGAAGCGTTGCCCCGGGGATCGTTTGTCGCAGCAACGGGAGCGCTTCGAGCAGCAAGGCGACGTTCTTGCGCGGGTCCCAGGCACGACCGACGAAGACGAGCACGGGCTGTTCGAGTTGCGCTCTCCATTCGTCGTCCGCGATTGGGGTGAAGCGATCGAGGTCGACGGGGATCGGCAGGATCTCCACCTCGATGCCGGCTGCGGCGGCGATCGCGTCGCGACTGCCGTGGCTTGTCGCGTAGACGCGCTTCGCGCCGCGCAGCACGCGCCGTTCAAGGCGGCGGAGCGCCGGAATACTCACGCCGAAGCCGAGGCGGTGCGTGGCCCCGAGTCCCGCGCGCCGCCCGCGCCACTCGTCGTCGAGAGTCGTGCCGATCCAGCAGCCATACGGTCGGCCGGAGCGGGGCGCTGCTCCGCCGGCCGTGGCCAGAGTCGTCGCGACCCACAGCGAGCGAGCCTCTCGGCACTGCGTCTCGAAATCACGTGCAGCTCGAAGCTGGCGAACCGCCTCGACACGCTCGAGCGACAACCTCCGGCCGGCAAGTTTCGGATGCGGGCGATGCAGAAGCACGGGCGTGCGACCGAGCGCGCGCGCTGCTTCGAGGAACGCCGTCGTCTGCGCCGATCCGCCGCCGCCGAACATCGGGTCGTGGCCGAGGACGGCGAGGTCGAGCACAACCCCGACCATATAGAGGGCTACGCTCCGGGTGTGCTGATTCGGAACAAGCGCGTGCGGTCGCTCGGCCGCGTCCTGCCCGGCGCATCGCCGCTCTACCACGCAGTGATGAAGTGGTTCCTGATCCGCCGTGGCGTTGCCCGCATCGACTACCCCGGCGCCGACATCCGCATCCGCTCGAACAGCGAGGAGATCGTGCACCTGCGCCTCCGGCCGCTCGCGAAGGAGCCGTGGACCGTCGAGTGGATCGAGGAGAACCTGCGCGACGGGGACGTGCTCTACGACATCGGCGCGAACGTCGGCGACTACGCATTGATCGCCGCGGCGATAGGCGGGCCGGCGACGAAGGTGGTCGCGATCGAGCCGGGGTACGCCACCTACGCCTCGCTGTGCGAGAACGTGCAGCTGAACGATCTCGGAGACAAGGTCATCCCGCTTCCGATCGTTCTCGGCGAGGCGGTGCGGCTCGGGTCGCTCAGCTACCGCGACACGTCGGCGGGCGGCGCGATGCACACGATGGACGGCAGCGGCGGCGCCTACGACCAGCCGGTGCTCGTGTTCCCGCTCGACGAGCTGCCGTCGCGGTTCGGCCTGCCGGGACCCACGCTGATCAAGCTCGACGTCGACGGCGCCGAGGCGGCTGTGCTCGCGGGCGGCGCGGAGACGCTGCGGCGGCCCGAGCTCCGGTCGGTGCTGATCGAGATCGAAGAGGACCGCGCCGACGAAGTGCTCGGGCACGTCGAGCGCGCAGGCCTCACGTTGCGCCGGCGCTTCGACGAGCGCTACGGAGAGCAGCTCCCCGGTGTCTGGTACGGCATCTTCGAGCGATGAACCTGTTTTCACGCCGCCGTCGTCTTGAGCCGTTGCTGCTCGACTACGAGCGCACACGAATCGAGCTCCATCCATCGTCGAGAAAGCGCAGGCGTTCGGTTGCGAAGGAGCCGTACACCGTCGCGTGGCTCGAGGAGAGTCTTCGGCCCGGGGATGTGCTGTACGACGTCGGCGCGAACGTCGGCGCGTACTCGCTCGTTGCTGCTGTTGCGCAACCCGAAGCGCACGTGCTCGCGTTCGAGCCCGGCTTCGAGTCGTACGCGGCGCTCTGTCAGAACCTCGTGCTCAACAAGCTCGGCGGTCGCGTGACCGCGCTACCGGTTGCACTCGGCGCGCGCTCGCAGCTCGCGTCGTTCGAGTACCGCCATCTCGGACCCGGCCAGGCGCAGCATCACCTCGGTGACAACCCACCTTTCGAGCCCGAGTTCGAGCAACGGCTGATCGAGGTGAGGCTGGACGACCTCGTCGAGTTGCTGGGGCTGCCGCATCCGACGCACATGAAGGTCGACGTCGACGGTTCCGAGCTTGCCGTCCTTTCCGGCGCCGACCGCGTGCTCCGGTCGGAGACGCTGCGCGAGCTTCAGCTCGAGGTGGATCCCGGCGACCGGCGGATCGAAGAAGCTCTGGCTGCGTACGGCTTCTCTGCGGTCGCCACCAACGAAACGCCGCAGGTCCTGAACATCCGCTTCGCGCGCGCGTAGCCTTGCAGGCGTGAACGCCGCCCGCCCGCGTCTGCTCGTCCTCAACCAGTACTACTGGCCCGGCGTCGAGGCGACCGCGAACCTCCTCACGCAACTCGCCGAGGCGCTCGCAGACGAGTACGACGTGACGGTCATCACGGGCGCCGTGAAGGACGACCTGCCGGCCCGGGAGGTCCGAAACGGCGTCACGATCGTGCGCACGCAGTCCACGGTCTACGACCGCGCACAACTCTCGCGCCGCGCGCTCAACTACCTCACCTACGTGCTCGGCATGTTCCGCCACGCTTTCGCGGAGCCGCGACCCGACGTCGTGCTGTGCATGACCGATCCGCCGTTCGTCGGTGCGATTGCGCTGATCGTCGCGCGCCGGTTCCGCCGCCCGCTCGTCGTGATCAGCCAGGACGTGTTCCCGGAGATCGCCGTCGAGCTCGGGCGCTTGACGAATCCGGCGCTCGTCGGCGTGCTCCGGCTACTCGTCTCCGTCTACTTGCGCCGAGCCGACCGGATCGTCGCGATCGGCGAGACGATGCGCGCACGCCTGATCGCAAAAGGTGCGCCGCCGGATCGCGTCAGCGTGATCGCCAACTGGGTCGACACCGCGGCGATCACGCCGCAGGCGAAAGACAATCCGTGGTCGCGCGCGCGCAAGCTCGATCGCCGGTTTGTCGTCATGCACTCCGGAAACGTCGGCCATGCGCAGGACCTCGACTCGCTTGTCCGCGCCATGACCTATCTGCGCGACATGGACGACCTGCGGGCGGTGGTCATCGGGCGTGGCGCGCGGCACGCCGAGCTTGTGGAGCTTGCCGAGCGACTCGAGGTCGACGATGCGATCGAGTTCATGAACTACCAGCGGCGTGACGAGCTTGGCTTCTCGCTCTCGGCAGCCGACCTGCACGTCGTCGGCCTCGCCGAAGGGCTCGCCGGCTACGCGGTCCCCAGCAGGCTCTACGGGATTCTCTCGGCGGCGCGGCCCGTGCTGGTTTCGGCCGACGACGAGAGTGAGACCGCGCGCATCGTCCGCGAGGTCGGCTGCGGGGTGGTCGTCCCGCCCGGGCGGCCCGACGCGATCGCCGCCGTGATTCGCGACGCGCACGCCGGCAAGCTGGCGCTCGACGAGATGGGCAAGCGCGGGCGCGAGTGGGTGGTCGCCGAGTCCGACGTCCATGTCGCGACCGAGCGGTATCGCAACCTGCTTCGCGAGGTGCGCTCTGCACGCGGTTGAAATCGTCTTCTGGATCTCGCTTGCGGGTCTCGTTTGGACGCACGCGCTGTATCCGGTAGCCGCAGTGCTCTTGGCGAAAGCGGCGCCGCGCCGCGTGCGGGCCGGAGACATGGAGCCGACGGTGGCGGTGATCGTCACTGCGTACAACGAAGAGGCCTCGATCGCGCGACGGATCGAGAACCTGCTCGCGCTCGACTACCCCCGCGACAAGCTGCAGATCGTCATCACCGACGACGCATCGACCGATCGCACGGCGGCGATCGCGCTGGAGTTCCCCGGCGTGGTCGTCGTGCCCAATCCGAAGGGTGGCAAGGTGGCCGCGCAGGATCGCGCGGTGCGGCAGACCGACGCCGAGATCGTCGCGTTCACGGATGCGAACGCGACATGGGCTCCCGACGCGCTGCGCAAGCTGGTGCGCCCGTTTGCAGATCCCGATGTCGCGTACGTCACAGGCCGGCTCAACATCCTCGCGCCCGACGGCTCGAACCGCGAGGGCGTCTACTGGCGCTACGAGATGGTCGTCCGCGACGCGGAATCGCGTCTCGGCTCGGTCACCGGCGGCAACGGCTCCATCTACGCGTTACGCCGCCCCGACTACACGGAGGTCGACTCGCGCTTCGGCCACGACCTGTCGCTGCCCTACCTCATGGTTCAGCACGGAAGGCGTGCGGTCTTCGAGCCGGCCGCGAATGCATATGAGAAGCCGACGGCGACGAACGAGGCGGAGTATGGGCGCAAGGTGCGCATGTTTGAGCACTGCTGGCTGATCGTGCTGCGCGGGAAGATGCTGCGCCGGCTGGGGCCTGTGTACTGGGTCGAGATCGTGTCGCACCGCCTGCTGCGTTACGCGTCGGGGTTGTTGCACGTGGCGCTGCTTGCCACGTCGATCGCGCTCGTCACCCACGGCTGGTTCTACGACGCCGTGCTCGCAGCGCAGCTCGCTTTGTTCGCCGCAGCCCTGATCGGCATCGGCATTGCGCGCTACTACGTGCTCGTCTCGTGGGCGACGGTCGTCGCGCTCGTCAACTACCTACGGCGCGGCGTGCCGGCGACGTGGGAGCCGATCCGTGAATAGAGCACTCGACATTTTGTTTGCGGGAACCGGGCTCGTGATCGCGAGCCCGCTGCTCGCACTTGGTGCGCTTGCAGTGAAGCTGCAGGACGGCGGGCCGGTGCTCTACCGGCAGATGCGCGTGGGCAAGGACGGTGCGGACTTCGAGCTGCTCAAGCTGCGCACGATGATCGTCGGAGCCGAGAAGCAGGGCGCAGGCTACGCCGTCGAACGAGGCGACTCGCGGATAACCCGTGCGGGACGTGCGCTGCGCCGGCTGTCGCTCGACGAGCTGCCGCAGCTATGGAACGTCGTGCGCGGGGACATGGCGATCATCGGGCCGCGGCCGACGCTCCGCTATCAGGTCGACCAGTACGACGCACGCCAGCGGCGCCGGCTCGAGGTTCGGCCGGGCATCACCGGCTGGGCGCAAATTCACGGGCGCGCGACGCTGCCGTGGGAGGAGCGCATCGAATACGACCTCTGGTACGTCGACCACCACAGCCCGAAGACCGACCTCTTGATCCTGTTGCGCACGCCGCTCGCCCTGCTCGGCGGCCACTACAAAGGAAATACAGGCGGCTGGCGGTACCCTCCGGCGCAGTGACGGCCGTTCTCTTCACGTGCGCGGGGCAGCGCGTCGACATCGTCACCGCGTTTCGCCGTGCGGGCGCGACTGCCGTCGCGGCCGACGTCAGCGAGCTCGCGCCGGCGCTGTACCACGCCGATCACCGCGCGCTCGTGCCGCTGGTGAACGATCCGGGATACGTCGCTGCGCTCGCCGAGCTTGTCGCCGTGCACGACGTGCAGCTGGTCGTCCCTCTGACCGATCTCGACCATCTCGTGCTTGCGACGTCGCGCGATCGACTTGCGCCGGCGGTCGTGCTGGTGCCTGAGCCTTCGACGATCGAGCGCTGCGAGGACAAGTACGTCGCGCACTGCTTCTTCGGGTCGGCAGGCATTGGCTCGCCTGCCACGTGGCTGCCGGACGAGTTGCCCGGCGACATCACGTTCCCCGTGCTCGTGAAGGCACGCAAGGGCTTCGGCTCGCGTCACATCTATCGCGCGCATGACCGCGACGAGCTCGACCTCTTTCTTCGCTACACGACCGTCCCGTCGATGGTGCAGGCGGTGTGCGCCGGCGTGGAGTTCTCCATCGACGTGTTTTGCGGTCTCGACGGGCGCTGCCTGAACGCGATCCCGCGCACGATGATCGAGTCGAAGGGCGGTGAATCGATCAAGGGCATGACGATCAAGGATGCCGAGTTGATCGAATACGGCTGCCGCGTCTCCGAGACCCTCGGCATCGTCGGGCCTGCCAACGTGCAGTGCTTCCGCGAGCCGGACGGCGCGCTGCTCGTCACCGACGTGAACCCGCGCTTCGGCGGCGGCTTCCCGCTGCCGACGGCTGCCGGATCGGGCTACCCAGAGCTCGCGATCGCCATTGCGAATGGTGAAAATCCAGCGCCGCGGCTCGGCGACTTCCGTGAAGGCATCGTCATGACGCGCTTCTTCTCC
>DASUKC010000027.1:0-41033 GCA_036278975.1 Gaiellaceae bacterium | reverse complement strand
TGGTCGTAGAGTACGAGCGCTCTGTACATGGAAAGAGCCTAACCCTCCGTGACGTCACTCGCAGTCGCTCTCGCAGTCATCGCCGGCCTTGCCGGTTCGGTTCAGGTCGCCGTGATGGGGCGCTTCGGCAGCCGCATCGGCATCTGGGAAGCCCTCTGCTTCTCCACGGTCGTGCAGCTCGTGTTCTGCACCGTCGTGCTGCTCGCGGTGCGCGGCGGCCTCGGCGGCCTGCCGCATTTCTCCCGAACCCCCGCGTGGATGTGGATCGGCGGGCTGATGGGCTTCACCGTCGTCGGGACGATCACGTTCGCGCAGCCGAAGATCGGCGCGACCGCGACGATCGGGATCCTGATCGCGGGTCAGCTCGTGATGGGCGCCGTGATCGACCGCTTCGGTCTGTTCGGCGTCGACCGCATCGACATCTCGACGCCGCGGGCGGTGGGGATCGTGCTTCTGGGAATTGGCGCGGCCCTCTCGCTCGTTCGATAACGCGTGTCGCACAAGGCCAGGGTCTGGGCTGTCCTCATCACGGTCTACGTGCTGTGGGGCTCGACGTACCTCGGCATCGCGGTCGCAGGCGAGACGATCCCGCCGCTCTTCGCGGCGTCGACGCGTTTCATCGTCGCCGGCGGGCTGATGGCGGCGATCGTGAAGCTGCGCCGCGGATCGCTTCGTGTGTCGAGACGCGAGCTCGTTACGTGTATCGCGGTCGGCTGCCTGTTGCCCGGTGCGAACGGGATCCTGTTCTTCGCGGAGCGAAACGTGCCGACCGGGCTCGCGTCGCTGCTGATCGCATCGGTTCCGCTGTGGGTCGTGGTGATGCGGTTGACGATGCGCGAACGGCTCGGAGGGCAGGTGCTCATCGGCGTGGCGCTCGGCTTCGTGGGGGTCGCCGTGCTCGCGCAGCCGTCGGGCGGCGCCACGTTTTGGGGCATCGGGCTCTGCGTCCTGTCGTCCGTGATGTGGGCGGGCGGATCGGTGATTTCGGCACGCGGGACAATGCCCACCGACGCGTTCGTGGCAACTGCCTACGAGATGCTCGCGGGCGGCTTCGTGATGTTCGTGCCGTCGGTCTTCACGGTGCATCACTTCTCGCCGTCGGCCGGCTCCATCGGCGGCTGGGTGTACCTCGTCACGTTCGGCTCGCTCGTCGGCTACACGGCGTATGCCTGGCTGCTCGCAAACGCGCCCCTCGGCCTCGTCTCGACATACGCGTACGTGAATCCGATCGTCGCGATCGCACTCGGTGTTCTCTTCCGCGGCGAGCACCTGTCGTGGCGGCTGTTGATCGGCGCGATCGTCGTCGTGGCCGCCGTCGCCGCAGTCGTGCGGCAGGACCCGGCTACTGCGCCGGCGAGCGACGAGGTGCCTGGGCTAGAGACAGATGTCGTCAGGCTTGACCGGGACGCGCGTGAGGTCGCGTCCGGTCGCGGCACGTAGCGCCGCAACAACTGCAGCGGTCGAGACAACCGTCGGCGGCTCGCCCACGCCCTTCACACCGTAGGGCGTGTGCGGCTCGGGATCCTCGACGATCACCGATTCGACCGGCGGCATATCGAGCGCGGTCGGGATCAGGTAGTCGGTGAAGCTCGCGTTTGTGATGCGGCCGTCGCGCGTCTGGATCTCCTCCATCAGCGCGAGCCCGAGCCCCTGCGCGGTGCCGCCCTCGATCTGGCCCTCGACCTGCTGCGGGTTGACCGCCTTGCCGACGTCTTGCGCAGCTCCGATCCACACGACGCGCGTGAGACCGAGGTCGACGTCGACTTCCGCGACGACCTTCATCGCACATGCTGCGAACGCGACGTGCGCGCGCTCGCCTGTGATCTGGCCGGTCTCCGGATCGAGCGGCGTCGTGCGCGGGTGGCGGTAGATGCGCTCGACGTCGACGTCCTCGCCCGGATGCGCGTCGCGCTCGGCCAGCGCCGCGCGGCACGCGTCACGCACGGCACCGGAGACCATCATCGTGAGCCGCGACGCGGACGCCGAACCGGCCGAGTCGACCGTCGCAGTCTGAGTCGGTGCGAGCCGCACGTCGTCGGTGCCGAGCTCGGTACGCGCGACCTGCAGCATCACGCCCGTCACGCCCTGGCCGACTTCGGCTGCCGCGCAGTGCACCTCCGCAGAGCCGTCCGCGAAGAGACGCGCGCGCGCGGCCGTGTAGTCGTCGAAGCCTTCCGAGTAGCCGATGTTCTTGAAGCCGACCGCGAAGCCGACGCCGCGGCGAACGCCCTCGCCATGCGTTGTGTTGCCGGCGCCGCCGGGCAGGCGAATCGGATCGCGCGGCAGCTCTTCCGCTGCAGGCGGCTCGAGCGCAGCGGCCTTGCGGATGATCTCGGCGATCGGCATCGAGCCGGTGATCGGCTGCCCCGTCGGCAGGACGTCGCCTGGTGCGAGCGCGTTCAACAGGCGCAGCTCGACCGGGTCGATGTCGAGTGCCTCCGCGAGCTTGTCCATGTTCGCTTCTGACGCGAAGCACGTCTGCACGGCGCCGAAGCCGCGCATCGCGCCGCACGGCGGGTTGTTCGTGTAGACGGCTGTCGACTCGATCAGCGCGTTCGGCACGTCGTACGGGCCGCACGCAAACGACGCGGCGTTCGACGCAACGGCGGTCGAGCTCGACGCATACGCGCCGCCGTCGAGCAGGATCCGCATGCGCACGTTGACGAGCCGTCCCTCGCGCGTCGCGCGATGCTCGCACCAGATGCGCGCAGGATGCCGGTGCACATGCCCGGTGAACGACTCCTCACGGTTGTAGACCATCTTCACCGGACGGTTTGTATGCAGCGCGAGCATCGCGCTGTGGATCTGCATCGACAGGTCTTCGCGCCCGCCGAACGCGCCTCCGACACCTCCGAGGTGGATGCGCACCGATGCCTCGGGAAGCCCAAGGCATGGCGCAACCTGCGCGCGGTCGACGTGCAGCCACTGCGTCGCGACGTAGATGTCGACGCCGCCTTCGCCGTCGGGCACTGCGAGACCCGACTCCGGCCCGAGGAACGCCTGGTCCTGGATGCCGATCTCGTAGTAGCCGCTCACGCTGACCTCGCCCGCTGCATCCGGGTCGCCGTGGCGAATGACGATGTGGCGCACGACATTCGGCCGCGGGTCGTCCAGGTAGCCATGGCCGTGCGTCGGCTTCTCGGGGTGAAGGTCGGGACCGTCGAGCGCACGCTCCATGTCGGCGACGGCAGCGAGCGGCTCGTACTCGACCTTGATGCGCTCGGTCGCACGGCGCGCCTGCTCGGGATGCTCGGCTGCGACGACCGCCACCGGTTCCCCGAAGTAGAGGACGCGGTCGATCGCGAGCACCGGCTGGTCGGCGAACTCGAGCCCGTAGAGCTTCTCGCCGGGAACGTCGTCGTGCGTGAGCACCGCGTGCACGCCGGGCATCGTCAGCGCGTCCGAGATGTCGATCGACACGATCTTCGCGTGGGCGTGCGGGCTGCGCAGCGTGTGGCCCCACAGCATCCCGGGCGCGGAGAGGTCGCTCGCGTACGCGAACTCCCCTTGCACCTTCGGTGGCGCATCGTGACGCGGGACGAGCTCGCCGATCTTGCCGAGCTGCAACCTTTGTGCAGTCTGCGTCATTGCAGACCAGCCGCCATGCGGACGGCGTCGAAGATCTTCGCGTAGCCGGTGCAGCGACAGAGGTTGCCGGAGAGCGCCTCGCGGATCTCGTCGTCGCTCGGATGCGCGTTGCGCTTGAGCAGATCAGCGGTCGCGACGACGAGCCCGGGTGTGCAGAAACCGCACTGCACCGCTCCGGCGTCGACGAACGCCTGCTGCACCGGATGCAGCTCGTCGCCGCCCGCAAGCCCTTCGACGGTCGTCACCTCGTGGCCGTCAGCTTGCGCGGCAAGCACCAGGCACGAACAAACGAGCGTCCCGTCCAGCAGTACCGAGCACGAGCCGCACTCGCCCTGCTCACACGCGTTCTTCGAGCCGGGGAAGCCGAGCTTCTCGCGCAAGGCAAAGAGCAGCGACTCGCCTTCCCAGCAGTCCGCTTCGACCCGCTCGCCGTTGACGGTGACCGAAACCCTCATGCGAGCACCCGCTTCAACGCGCGATCGGCAAGCACACGCAATGCGTGACGGCGGTAGGCCTCGCTGCCGCGCACGTCGTCGATAGGCGACGCGGCGCTCGCAACCAGCTCGGCGAATGTCGACGCGTCCTCGCGCGGGGCAGTCACGAGCACCGGCCGCGGCGAGGCTGAACCGAAGGACGCACGCAACTCGTCGCCGGCCGAAACGGCGAGTGACGTGACGGCGATCACCATTGCGTTGCGCGGCCCGATCTTCATGAACGTCTGCGGCGCATTCGACGGCGTGAGGTACACCGCCGTGATCAGCTCGTCGCCTTCGAGCACGTTGCGCTTGACGCCGGTGATGAAATCCGTCACCGACACACGGCGCATGCCACGCACCGATGCGCACTCGACCTCGGCACCCTCGACGACGAGCGGCGGCAACGCATCGCCGGCCGGCGACGACGTGCCGAGGTTCCCGCCGAGCGTCCCCCGGTTGCGGATCTGAGGCGACCCAACCGTGCGTGACGCCTCCGCCAGCGCGGGAAGAAGCTCCGCAACTTGGCTGTGCATCGCCTCCGTGTAGGTGAGGCCCGAGCCCAGGCGAACAGTGCCGTTCTCGCGCGACCAGCCTCGAAGCTCGGGAACCTCGTTCAGGTTCAGCAGCGAGCCGGGCCGCGTCCGGTCGAAGTTGAGCGCGACGAGCACGTCGGTGCCGCCCTGCACAGGCAGCGCGTCCGGGTGCTCCGCCTTCAACTGGAGAGCTTCTGCGAGCGAGCGGGGGGCTAGGACGTCCATTGGTCGAACTGTACGGTTTCACCCCAATGGCTTCATCCCTTTCGCGCAGGCTTGCAGTGGCGCGTGGCGACGAGCCCGCAGACCTGGTCATCCGTGGCGGGCGGGTGCTTTCCGTCTTCACGCGCGAGTGGCTCGACGCCGACGTGGCGATCGTCGACGGTCACGTGGCCGGGCTCGGCTCGTACGAGGGCCTCGAGACGCTCGATGCGTCGGCCCGCTACGTCGTACCTGGGTTCATCGACGCCCACATGCATCTCGAGTCGTCGAAGCTGCTCGTCGACGAGTTCGCGCGACTGGTCATGCCGTTCGGCACGACGGCGGTCGTCGCCGACCCGCACGAGATCGCGAACGTGCTCGGCACGGACGGCGTGCACTGGCTGATCGACCTCTGCGACGACGTCCCGCTCGATGTCTACTTCATGGCGTCGTCATGTGTGCCCGCGTCGAATTTCGAGTCGCCGCGGCGCGCGTTCAACCCCGGCGACATCGACGCGCTGCTGCGACGGCGGCGCGTGCTCGGCGTCGCCGAGATGATGAACTTCCCCGGCGTCATCTCGGGTGCGCCGTCCGAGCTCGCGAAGCTCGAGCTCGCAACACACATCGACGGTCACGCACCGGGCGTGCTCGGTCGCGCGTTGAACGCGTACGCAGCGGCGGGCATCCACTCCGACCACGAGGCGTACACCGCAGAAGAAGGACGCGAACGGCTGCGCGCAGGAATGTGGCTGCTGATCCGCGAGGCGACCGCGGCGCGGAATCTCGAGGCATTGCTGCCTGTGCTGAAAGAGTTCGGCCCGAATCGCATCGCCTTCTGCACGGACGACCGCGAGCCGGAGCACATCGCCGACGACGGTCACATCAACTCGATGGTGCGCGACGCGGTGGCCGCAGGCATCCCGCCCGAGGACGCGCTCGTCTGCGCGACGTTCAATCCCGCGCTCTGGCATGGGCTCGAAGGTCTCGGTGCGATCGCGCCGGGCTATCGCGCCGATCTGCTGCTGCTGCCCGACCTAGAACGCTTCATGCCCGACCTGGTGTTGAAACGCGGCGCGCCCGTCGAGGAGTTTCCGCGCGCCGAAGTGCCGGACTGGGTGCGGCACACGGTGCGGATCGGCGCGTTCGGGCCGGAGATGTTCCGCATCGCCTGGGAGGGCGGCGACGCGCACACGATCGGCGTCATCCCCGGCCAGATCGTCACCGACTCGCTCGTCGCGACGCCGCCGGTACGCGCGGGTGAGGCGCTTGCCGACCCGTCGCAGGACCTCGCGAAGATCGCGGTGATCGAGCGACATCTCGGCACCGGGCGCATGGGAATCGGCTTTGTGCGCGGGTTCGGCCTGCAGCGCGGCGCGATCGCATCCACCGTCGCGCATGACGCGCACAACTTGGTCGTCGTCGGCATGAACGATGCGTCGATGGCCGCGGCGGTGCGCCGGCTCGCGAACGTGGGCGGCGGCATCGTCGCCGTCGACGGCGCCGAGATGCTCGCCGAGTTGCCGCTCCCGGTCGCGGGACTGCTCTCCGACGAGCCGCTCGAAACGGTGGTCGAGCGCTCACGCGCGCTCGTCGAGGCGGCGCAATCGCTCGGCTGCACGCTCGAGGCGCCGTTCCAGCACCTCGCCTTTCTCGCGCTGAGCGTGATCCCGTCGCTGAAGATCACCGACCAGGGTCTCGTCGACGTGGATACGTTCGAGCTCGTGCCGCTGGAGGCTTCGTGATTTACGGGAATGCGTGGCTCGTCACGATGGACGACGCCGGCACCGAATACCGGCGCGGCTGGCTCGAAGTCGAAGACGGCCTCGTCAAAACGATCGGCGAGGGCGATCCTCCCGGCGAGTTCGACGATCTCGGCGGCGCTGTCGTCACGCCGGGCCTCGTCAATACGCACCACCACCTGTACCAGACGCTTACGCGCGCGCGAGCGCAGCAGGCCGACCTCTTCACCTGGCTGAAGACGCTCTATCCGGTGTGGGCGCGCATCGACGACGAGATGGAGTACGCCGCCGCCCGGTGCGGGCTCGCCGAGCTCGCGCTCTCGGGGTGCAGCACCGTCTTCGACCATCACTACGTCTTCCCGCGCGGCGTGTCGGGCCTCGTCGAAGCGGAGATTCGCGCCGCGCAGGAGATCGGCGTGCGCATCGTCGCGTCTCGCGGCTCGATGGATCTCGGCGAATCGGACGGTGGCCTACCGCCGGACTCGCTGGTCGAGGACATCGACGCGATCCTCGCCGACACCGAGCGGCTGCATTCGCTCGCCGACGGCGCGCAGGTACAGATCGCAGTCGCTCCGTGCTCCCCGTTCTCGGTGACGACGCGTCTGATGGAGGAGTCGGCGGCGCTTGCGCGCAAGCTCGGGCTGCAACTGCACACGCATCTCGCCGAAACGGTGGAAGAAGACGCGTACTGCCGCGAGCTCTTCGATTGCACGCCGGTCGAGTACCTCGATCGCGTCGGCTGGATTGCGAGCGACGTCTGGTGCGCGCACTGCGTGCATCTCTCGCCAGGCGACGTGCAGACGTTTGCCAGCGCAGGCGTCGGCGTCGCACATTGCCCGACCTCGAACCTGCGGCTCGGCGCCGGCGTCGCACCGGTGCGCGACATGCTCGACGCGGGTGTGCGCGTCGGGCTCGGAGTCGACGGCAGCGCGTCGAACGAGCGCGGCGACCTCTTCTTCGAGGTGAAGCAGGCGCTGCTGGTCGCGCGCGGGCGCGGCGGCCCGGCGGCGATGACGGCGCGCGACGCGATTCGGATCGCGACCCGCGGCGGTGCAGAGGTGCTCCGTCGCGACGACATCGGCTCGCTCGAGCCCGGCAAGCGCGCCGACTTCGCCGTGTGGCGCACGGACGGTCTCGAGTTCGGGGGTGCCGAGGATTTCGTCTGCGACCTGGTCGTCAGCGGCTCGCATGGCGTCGACCGACTCGTGGTCGGTGGCAAGGATGTCGTCCGTGGCGGCTCGCTCGTGAACGCGGACGTGCAGGAGATTGCGCGCGAGCACCGCACACAAGCCGGGAGGCTCTGGCAGTCATGACCCTTTCCACCCATGTGCTGGACACGGAGCGCGGCAAGCCTGCCTCGGGCGTTCGGGTCGAGCTGTACGAGGGCGACTCGCTCGTCGCCGAAGGCACGACCGACACCGACGGCCGCATCGCGCAGCTCGGCAATGTTCCCGCAGGAACCTATCGGCTCGTGTTTCATCCGCCGTCGCCGTTCTTCAAGCGCGTCGAGTTCGAGATCGAGCTCGGCGAGGGCCACTACCACGTGCCGCTTCTCATCTCGTCGTACGGATGCGCGAGCTACCGCGGCAGCTGAGCGTGGACGAGCTCGCCGAGCTCTTCGAAGGTCACACGCGTTTCGTCGAGAAACTCGCGGCGATCGACGACCCGCTCACGCACGCACGCGCGGTCGCGAACGAGCTGCCCGACGACGAGAAAAAGGAAGTGCTCGACGCGCATCCTGCGATCGGCGCGCGCGCGACGTCTGCCCGATCGCAGCGCGAGCAGGGAACGGACGACGATCCCGAAGTCCTGGCGGAGCTCGCAGAGCTGAATCGCGCCTACGAGGACAAGTTCGGCTTTCGCTTCGTCGTCTTCGTGAACGGTCGCCCACGCCGCGAGATCGTCCCCGTCCTGCGCGAGCGCATCGAGCGCGCGCGCGAAGAAGAGCTTGCGACCGGTGTCGACGAGCTCGTCCAAATCGCGGTAGATCGATGGCGCACGTCGTAGCGCTGTCTGACTACTGGTGGGGCTGGGGCAACCTGCTCTTCCGCTGGCTGCACGTGATCGCGGCGATGGCATGGATCGGCGCGTCTTTCTATTTCATCGCGCTCGACAACCATCTCGAGCCGCCTGCGGATCCGCGCGACGCGCAGCGTGGAGTGGGCGGCGAAGCATGGGAGATCCACGGCGGCGGCTTCTACCGCGTCGAGAAATTCAAGCTCGCGCCGGAGCGGCTGCCGGAGCCGCTGCATTGGTTCAAGTGGGAGGCGTACACGACATGGCTCTCCGGCTTCTTGTTGTTCATCGCCGTGTACTACTCGCACGCGACGTCGTACATGATCGATCCGACCGTCGCCGACCTCAAGGCGTGGGAGGCGATCGCGATGTCGGTCGCAGGACTTGTGATCGCGTGGCTGATTTACGACGCGCTGTGTCGCATGTTCGCGAAGGACGAAGGGCTGCTCGCCGTACTTGTCTTCGCATTCGTGTGCGCATTCGCCTTCGGCGCGTATCACCTGTTTGCCGAGCGCGCGGCGTACCTGCAGACCGGCGCGATGATCGGGACCATGATGGTCGGCAACGTCTTCTTCGTGATCATCCCGAACCACTGGAAGCTGATTCGCGCGAAGGAGGCGGGGCGCGAGCCCGACCCGCGCTGGAACCGCGAGGGCAAGACGCGGTCGGTGCACAACAACTACCTCACGCTGCCCGTGCTGCTCGCGATGCTGTCGAGCCACTTCAACGTGCTCTACGGGCACAGCCAGGGCTGGATCGCGCTGGTCGCGTTGATGGCGATCGGCGCCTTGATTCGGCACTACTACAACGTGCGGCATCGCGGTCTGAATCTCTGGCCGCTGCTCGGGCTCGCGGCGGCCGGCGTGGTCGCGCTCGCGCTCGTGCTTCGCTAGACCGGGCGGTAGGTCACGTGCGCGGCGCGCTCGGACGAGCGTGTCTCGAGCAGCTGCAGCTTCGCTGGGGCGACGCCGTCGAAGAGCCTCGCGCCGGAGCCCAGCAGAAGCGGCGCGACGTGCAGGTCGATGCGGTCGAGGAGCCCGGCGCGCAGGCACTGCGTCGCCACGTCGGCGCCACCTGCGACACGCACGTCGCGGTCGCCCGCCGCGGCGCGGGCCTGCTCGACTGCTGCCTCGACACCGTCGGTGACGAACACGAAGCGCGTGCCGTTGGCGAACTCGAGCGGAGCGCGGGCGTGGTGCGTAACGACGAACACGGGGACACGGAACGGCGGATCGTCGCCCCACCAGCCGTTGGCCATCGGGTCGTCCTCCCACCCGCCGGCACCGCCGCTGAACATGCGGCGTCCCATGACCTGCGCACCGACACGCGCGAGCGCGCTCGCGACGAT
Source organism: Gaiellaceae bacterium (assembly GCA_036278975.1). GTDB lineage: Bacteria > Actinomycetota > Thermoleophilia > Gaiellales > Gaiellaceae > PALSA-600. Next base: position 31,132 of record DASUKC010000027.1, on the reverse strand, counting down.
GTCGCTGTCCTCTCCGTCCTCGCCACCCTCCAGACCGTGCGCCGCCCGCCAGCCGCGGAGCGCGAAGAGCCAATCGTGCAGGTGGAGCCCGCCTTCGCCGAGCGGCTCGTCGAGCGTCGGGTTCGGCCCGGCGACGAAGCCGTCGAGTGACGCTGTGATGTCGAGGATGATGTCGCTCATGCCAGAGAAGACCTCGCCGGTGGCGCGAACTCATCGGTGAGGTAGGTTCTTTGCGTGCTCGAGATCGTTGCATCTGGAATGCGTTTTGTCGCCCGCTGGGAGGAGGAGCTCGCGCCGCGCACCGTTGCGGCGTTCAAGGCGAGCTTGCCGATCGAGGATCGGATCATCCACTGCCGCTGGAGCGGCGAGTCGAACTGGATCCCGTGGGGCGACCGCGACTTCGGCATCGGCCCGGAGAACGCGACGTCGTATCCGCACCCAGGCGAGCTTGCGCTCTACCCCGGCGGGCAGAGCGAGACCGAGCTTTTGTTCCCGTACGGCTACTGCTCGTTCGCGTCGAAGGCTGGGCACCTGTGGGCGAATCACTTCGCCACGCTCGTCGAAGGCCAGGAGCAGCTGAAAGAGCTCGGCCGCCTCACCCTCTGGGAAGGCGCGCAGCAAATCTCGTTCCGCGAGATCTAACGCGTGCGGCCTGTGCGTCGTCTGGTCGCCGGCATCCCGGCGAATCCGGACGCTCGGCGCTTTCTCTTCGTCTCGCTCGTCGATGCGGTCGGCAGCGGGATGTTCGCGCCGATTGCGATCCTCTACCTGACACGCATCGTCGGGCTGTCGCCGGGAATCGCCGGCCTCGGGCTCGGTATCGCGGCCGCAGCGTCTCTCGTCGCGACTCCGATCTCCGGGACGCTCGCCGACCGAACCGACTCGCGCACGGTCGCGTCTTCGATGTACGTCGTGCTCGGCGTCGCCTACGGCCTGTACGCGGGCGTTCGCTCTTTCTGGACATTCGTCGCCGTCGCGTCACTCATCGAGCTCGCGCGCGCGCTCTCGTACACGGCGCGTCGCATGATGATCTTCTCGCTCGCGTCCGAGACCAGTCGCATCGAGCTGCTCGCGTACATGCGCTCGATTCGAAACGTCGGCTTCGGCCTCGGCGGGCTGCTGGCAAGCGCCGCACTCGCGTCCGGCAGCCGCACGGCGTACACGGTGCTCATCCTCGGTAATGCAGTGTCGTACCTCTACGCGGCGTGGAGCTTCCGGCGCCTCCCACCGGCGCCCGCTGCGCCGCCTCCCGAACACGCCGCGCCGGGTGGCTATCGCACCGTGCTACGGCATCGGCGCTTCGTCGCACTCGGAGCGGTGACGAGCGTGCTTTCGCTGAACACCACGGTCCTGCAGATCGGCCTTGCGCTCTGGGTCGTGCGGGAGACGTCGGCGCCGGCGTGGATCGTCGGTCTCCTGTTCACGCTCAACACGGTGATCGTCGTCGTGCTGCAAGTCCCTGCGAGCCGTGGCACCGAGACGCCCCGAGGAGTTGGACGAGCGTATGCGCGCGCTGGGTTTGCGCTCGCCGCAGCTTCGGCGTTGTTCGTGGTCGCGGCGCATCGCGACATCGCGATGGCAATCGTGCTGCTGGTAGCCGCAACCGCGCTTCTGACCGCGGGCGAGATGTTCTCCGCGGCGTCGGAGTGGGCTGCGCCGACAATCCTCGCGCCTTCACATCTGCGCGGCCGCTATCTCGCGTTCTTCCGAACAGCGACCGCGACGCAGGACCTCGCCGGCCCAGCGATCGTGTCCGTTGCACTCGCAAGCGGCGGGCGAGCCGGGTTCGCAGCACTCGGTGCGGGCCTGCTCGTCTTCGGCTTGACCGGCGACCTGCTCGCGCGAGGAACGACCGCGGCGCCGGAAATTTAGGCGGACCTACGGTGCCTGGCATTTGCCTGGCACCGGATCGCGCTAAGTCGCCGTATTTGCAGGGGAATCGTCGACGTCGCCGCCGGCCATCAACACGCCGATGCGGTTGACGTCGTCGCGGCGCTCGACAGGCGTCAGGCGGCCTTCGTACATCACCAAGACGCGGTCGGCCAGAGCCAGAATCTCGTCGAGGTCCTCCGAGATCAACAGCACGGCGACGCCGCGGTCGGCAGCCTCTGCGATGTGGCGTTGCACGGTGTCGACGGCGCTCACGTCGAGACCGCGCGTCGGTGACGCAGCGATCAGCGCCTTCAGGTTCCCGGCGAACTCGCGCGCGAGCACGATCTTCTGGATGTTCCCGCCGGAGAGCGTCGCCGCCTCGGCGTGCGGGCCGGGCGCCTTCACTTCGTACGTTTCGATGGCCGCCTCCGCGCGCTCGCGCATGCGCGCCATGCGCAGGAACGGGCCAAGCGTCCCGTCGCGGTGCGATTTCAGCTCGACGTTCATCGACAGCGAAAGATTCGGTGCGACGCCGGTGCCAAGCCGGTCCTCCGGCACGTAACCGAGCCCCGCGCGATACGCATGACGCGGATCGCCGTTGCGCACCGCACGGCCACCGATGCGCACAGTTCCGCGCGTGCGCGGGCGCAACCCGGCGATCGCCTCCGCAAGCTCACGCTGCCCGTTCCCGGCGACACCGGCGACCGCGACGATCTCGCCGCCATTCACCGTGAACTCGGCACCCTTCAACGACGTCGTCGCGCGATAGCTCGGCGCCCACACGTCCTGCACCTCGAGCACAGCACCGCCCTCGGGAACGCCGGAGCGGCGGCGCTTCGTCACGTCGAGCTCGCGGCCGACCATCAGCGACGCGAGCGACTGCGGCGTTGCGTCCTTCGTCGGCACCGTCGCGACAACACGCCCCGCGCGCATAACGGTAACTCGATCCGACACCGCTTTCACCTCGTTCAGCTTGTGCGAGATGAAGATCACCGTGCGCCCCTCGGCGACGATCTCGCGCAGCGTCTCGAACAACGTGTCCGCCTCGTCAGGCGTGAGCACCGCGGTCGGCTCGTCGAGGATCAGCACCTTCGCCTCTTCGTAGAGCGCCTTGAGAATCTCGACGCGCTGCCGTTCGCCCACCGACAGCTGCCAAATGCGTGCGCGCGGGTCGACAGGCAACCGGTAGCGCTCGCCAAGCGTGCGCACCTGCTCCACAACCGCGCCCGGATCGAGCTGGAACTTCCGCCCGACGCCGCGGCGGTCGCCCAGGATCAGGTTCTCCGCGACGGTGAAGCGATCGACCAGCCGGAAATGCTGGTGCACCATGCAGACGCCCGCGTCGATCGCGTCGCGCGGCGAATGGAAGACCTGCGGCACCCCGTCGAGGCGAATCTCGCCTTCATCGGGGCGATAAAGACCGCTCATGATGTGCGACAGCGTCGACTTGCCGGCGCCGTTCTCGCCGAGCAGCGCGTGCACCTCGCCGGCAGTCGCTTCGAAGTCGACGTCGTTGTTCGCCACCACACCGGGAAAGCGCTTCGTGACCCCCTTCAGCGTGATCGTCGCCATTGCCTACGCTTCCTCGCGCACGTAGGGAACGCCGAGTGCTGCGGGAGCGCCGAGCCGCCGGCGCGCTCCGCGCCACGAGACAAGCACGAGCACGATCACCGTCGCGACGTACGGAATCGTGTTCGTCCAGAGCTCGGTCGGACCGAGGTTGATATTGCGCGCCTGCAACTCGGGCGCGAGTGCCTGCAGCGCGCCGAAGAAGTACGCACCGACAAGGCACAGCTCCGGCCGCCAGAACGCGAAGATCACGAGCGCGATCGCGATCCAGCCGGCGCCGCCCGTGATACCGCTCACCCACTGCGGCGTGATCGCGAGCGTGAACGTCGAGCCCGCGACACCCGCGAGCGCCCCGCCGGCGAGCACGTGCAGGTAGCGGTACTTGACGACGTTGATGCCCATCGCATCCGCCGCACCCGGCGCCTCGCCAACTGCGCGCACGTTGAGACCGGGCCGCGTGCGCGTCAGGTAGTACGCGATCGCGGCGACCAGCACCCACGACGCGTAGACGAGCGGGTCTTGACCGAAGATGATCGGTCCGACGATCGGCCAGCTCTGCATCGAGCTCGGGAAGATCGCGTGGAAGGAATGGTTCGCGGGCACGTCCGCGAGGTTCAGGTCGCTGCCCAGGTACGACGAGAGGCCGGCGGCGCCGGCAAAGATCGTCAACGCGAGACCGGAGACGATCTGGCTCGCGCGCAGCGTGATCACGAGGAACGCGTGGATCGCGGACATCACCATGCCGGCGAACGCCGCGGCGAGCACGGCGATGATCAGTGTGAGCGCCGCGCCCGCGTGCACGCGCTGCTCCGCCCAGAAGCCCATCACCGCACCAACGAGCATCATCCCTTCGACACCGAGGTTGAGCACTCCTGACCGCTCGGCCAGCAACTCGCCGAGCGCGCCGTAGAGCAGCGGAGTCCCGTAGGCGATCCCGCTTGCGATCAGCACGACGAGCAGCGAGTTGTTCATGCCGTCACCGTCTCGGGCCGACGCACGAGACGCACGCGGTGGCGGACGAGCAGCTCGCCGCCGAGCGTCGTGAACAGGATGATCCCCTGGATCACGCCGACAAGGCCGGACGGGAAGTCTGCGCCTTGCAGCGCGTTCCCGGCGCTGTCGAGACCGCCGATCAGAAACGCGACGAGCAGAACCGCGAACGGGTTGTAGCGCGCGAGCGCTGCGACGACGATGCCGCTGTAACCGTACGACTGCTTCTGCAGCCCATTCGGATCGCCGTCGAGCGAGTGTGCGAAGTCACCGACCTGGCTTGCGCCGCCGATGCCTGCGACCGCGCCCGAGATCGCCATCACCGCGAGGATCTTGCGCCGCGTGCGCACGCCCGAATAGCGCGCAGCGCCTTCCGAGTCGCCGAGCACCTGAACCTCGAACCCGAAACGCGTGCGGCGATAGAGAACCCACAGCACGGCCGCCGCGAGCACTATGACGCCCGCGCCGAGCGGCAGCGCGACCCCACCCTGCGTGTGCAGTGTCCACGCCGGCCACTCCGCGTTCGACGGCAGCGGTTTGCCTGTCGGGAACACCGTCGCGTTGAAACCTTTCGTCTGCCGCCAGTACGACTCGCTCTGGAAGATCAGGTACGTGAGGATGTATCCGGCGACGTAGTTGAGCATCAGCGACGTCAGGATTTCGCTGGTACCGAAGAACGCGCGAAACACGCCCGGGATCGAAGCCCACGCAGCGCCGCCGAGTGCGCCGGCGACGATCATCGCGGCGATCACGAACGGCGACGCGCCGCCGCGCCCGCCGAGCCAAAAGCCCGCGGCGGAGCCGACAATCGCGCCCATGTACAGCTGACCCTCGGCGCCGATGTTGAAGATGCGCATGCGGAACGCCGCAGCGGCGGCGAGCCCGGTGAACGCGAGCGGCGTCGCGGCGATCAGCGTCTGGTCGAGCGCACCGTTCGAGAGAAACGCGGCGTCGAACAACCGCCGGTAACTCGAAAGCGGGTTGTGCCCGGTCGCAACGAGCACGAGCCCTGCGATGCAGAGCGCGACGAACAGAGAGGCGAACGGGACGACGACGGCGAGCCAACGCGGCTGCTGCAACCTCCGCTCGACGGTGACCCGCACGTTCATCTGGAAAGAGGGGCGGGGCGCCGAAGCGCCCCGCCCGTCAGACGGTTAGCCCTTCGGGCTCCCAATCACGCCCTTTACGAGCCAGTTCATGCCGTACAGGCTGTTCGTGCCGCCCTTGAGCACCTGCATCTTCACGCCCTTGGCGACGCGCAGCTTCCCGGACTGGTCGTAGAGCGGCCCGGTGAACTCGGCGTTCGAATGCGCCTTGAGGTAGTTCCACTTGGCGGTGATCTTCGCCTTCGTGGCGGCGGTGACGCCGGGACCGTACGGCGCGAGCTTCGTGAAGCCGTCCTTGATCGTGCCGTAGTAGAAGCCCGGCTTCCACGTGCCGTTCATCCCAGCCGTGATCCGCTTCACGTAGTACTTGCCCCAGTTGTAGACCGACGCTGTGAGCCACGACTTCGGCGCGAACTTCGACGCGTCCGAGTCGTAGCCGACCCACGGCACGCCGACCGACTGCGCGTACTGGCCGGTCGCCGGCGAGTCGACGTTCTGGCCGAGCACGCAAGCGCCTTGGCCCTTCAGGCTCTGCGCGGCCTTCTTCTCTTTCGCCGGGTCGTACCACGAGTTCGTCCAGCTGATCTTCACCTTGACGCCCGGGTGCGTCGCCTGTGCGCCGAGCGCAAACGCGTTGGCGTGGCGGATGACCTCGGGGATCGGGAACGCGACGACGTAGCCGATCGTGTTGCACTTGGCTGCGGCGCCGGCCGCCATGCCGGAGAGGTAGACCGTGTCCTCAGCGGCGCCGAAGTACTCGGCGACGTTCTTCGAGACGAGCGTTCCCGTCGCCTGCTCAAAGAGGATGTTCGGGTACTTCGCGGCGATCTGCGGCGTGATGTAGCCGTACGACGTCGCGAAGATCATCTTGTAGCCCTGAGCGGCGAGGCTCGCCACCGTCTGGCTGAACTGCGCGCCGACGGCGATGTTCTCCTTGTACGTCGTCTGGACTTTCGAGCCCAGCGTCTTCTGCACGTACTGCCGGCCTTCTTCATGCGCCTGCGACCAGCCGCCGTCGTTGTGCGGTCCGACGTAGATGAATGCAACTTTGAATGCGCTGCTCGACTTCGCCTTGCCGGGCGACGTCCCGAGCGCCAGGACGACTGCGGTGGCCGCGATCAGCAGGCCGACAACGGCAACCGCAAGCTTCCTCTTGGTCACGGTGCTCCTCTCCTCGAACTGGTGTGCCAGGGGGCTTGCCGACCATAGCCCACTGCGCGGTCGGCGACTAGGTGGTCGATGCGCGAAACGCGAATCGCACGACGAGAACGTCGGCGACGAGCATCACCAGCAACGCCGCGGCCGCCCACGGCCGCCACGAGAACGACCGGAACGGGTCCGAGAACGGATAGACGAAGGCGGTCGTCGTCGAGACGAGGAGCATCCCCGCGCCGACGACGAGTTGTTCCCGACGATCGCGGGCGCACATCGCCGCCGCCATCGCCCACCCGACCCCGAGGATCAGCACGAACTGTGAGCTGAAGACGCGGTTCGTGGTCAGGAACAGCGCAGGCACCAGCGCGGCCACTGCGAGACCCGTTCGGCGAGAAGGGCGGCGCCACAGCGCGGCGAGAACCGCGAGCAAGATCAGGATCTGGACGACGGTCACTGTCACGTCGACCCAGTGCGGCACCCCGGCCGGAGCCCATTCGGGAACCGAGCCGTGCGTCAACCCGAGAGCGCGCGCAGGCCAGTACCACAGCGACTCGGCCGTCACCGACCGCACGGATTGCAGGCGAAACGAGGCCAGGACCGAGTGTGCCGGCCAGCGGATGAGGAAGGGCACATAGATCAGGGCGCACGTGGCGGTAAACGCGACGGCAAGGCGCGCTGCGTCCCGGGTATGCCGCGCCGAGAGCAGCCAGACGACGAGCACGACCGCGGCAAGCCCGGGCGTCCATTTGAAGCACGCCCCCACCCCGAGCGCGGCTCCGGCCAGCGCGAAACGGCTGCGGCCCGCGAGAACGATGCCGACGACGAGCAGTGCGGCCGGTATGCCGTCGTAGCGGAACTGCCAGTAGTACGCATCGAGCGGCGCGAGCCCGACGCATGCTGCAAGCCAGCCGCTCCACTGCGTACGCAGCGACCAGATCCCCCAGACGCACACCAGCACGCAAGGAAGCAGCAGGAATGCGTTCGCCACCTGGGGCGGGTTCGGATCCACTGCTGCCTCGAGCGCGAAGAGAAGCACTGCGAGCACCGGGTACTCGGACTGCGGGTAGTGGCCGTGCAGCAGCTGATGGCCCTGCGAGAGGTACACGGTGTTCGGGTCCTGGTCGCCCGTGTATCCCAGGTGGCGAAACACCAGGATCGAGCCGAGCCGGAAGAGGAGGGTCAGCGCGAGCAGCCCGCGCAGGCTCAGGGCCTTCTGAAAACGCCAGGCGATCGCGAAGCCGGCTGCGCACACCGGGACGTCGTAGATCGCCCAGGTCGGGGAGTTCGAGACGACGAGTCGCCACTGGAACACGAGCGCCAGGGCCGCAGCCCCGGCCAGCGCGCCGTAGGCGATCCACGACGGGGGCAGGCGCCTGATGCTCAATGGGGCAGCGCGACGGGCTCGCGCGCGCTCCACGGGAAGTCGATCCAGCGGTCGGTGCGCCGCCAGACGTACTCGCAGCGAACCGTCGACCGCGGCTTCTCGTAGAGAACGGCGCATCGCACTTCGGCGACCTTGCCCTCGCAGAACTCCTTCACGAGCTCGAGCGTCGCCCCCGTGTCGGCGACGTCGTCGGCGATCAACACTTTCGTCTCCGCGAAGTCGACGAGGTCGGGCACCGGCGGCAGGATCATCGGCATCTCGAGCCGCTCGTCGACACCGGTGTAGAACTCGACGTTCATCGTGAACGTGTTCTTCACGCCGAGTGCGTAGCCCACAGCGCCGGCGACGAGCAGACCGCCGCGAGCGATGCCGAGCACGATGTCGGGGTAGTAGCCGTCGGCGACGGCCGCTTCCGCGAGGACGCGCGAGCCATCGCCGAGCTCGTCCCAGCTCATGACCTCTCTCGCGCTCATCCAGCGAGATTAACGAGAGCTGCGGTGAGCGCCTCCACTGCCAATTCGATGTCCTCTGCGCTCGACAGCTCGTCGGGGTGATGGCTGACGCCCCCGTTCAGCGAGCGGACGAAGAGCAGGGAGGCGTTCGGTACGAACATCGCATCGTGACCGGCACCCGAGACGAGCCGCGGGGCATCGGGCAGCACTGCCGCGAAGGCGTCGCCCATCGGCACTGGATCGGATTGCCACGCGACGTCGAAGCCGATGTCGGCGACGAGTGAGTCGAGGAGCTCCTTGTCGGCCGAGCGCGCGTCGACCGAGACGGTCACCCGTGCAGGCACGACGTTGGTCGCGTTCGGCTCGCACTCGATCGCGCCGACGGTGGCGACCGTTCCTGCCGCCGCGCACGCGCGCACGTGAAGGATGAACTCGGCTGCCGCAACCAGCGCGTCGTTTCGGGCGGTCATCGGAGTGGTTCCCGCGTGGTCGGCGCGGCCTGCGAAGACCTTTTCACCGCGCGCCTGCCCGGCAATCGCGGTGACAACGCCCAAAGGCGCGTCGAGCTGCGCGAGCACGGGTCCCTGCTCGATGTGCACCTCGAGGAACGCGGCAGGCGTCTCTGCGAGCTGCTTGCTGCTCATCGGCCCGGTCTCTTCCGCGCGGAACGCGACAACCGCAAGCGGTGCGTCGCACCGTTCGGCCGCCTCCAGCGCAACGACGACACCGAGTGCGCCGTCGAACTTGCCCGCGGTCGGGACGCTGTCGAGGTGCGAGCCGCTCCAGATGCGCGCGTCGCCGCGGCGGCCGAAGAGCGTGCCGGCAGCGTCGTGCGAGACGTCGAGCCCCGCGTCGCGCATCCAGCCGGCGACGAGCTCGTGCGCCGCATCCTCTTCCGCTGAGTAGCCATGGCGGTGCTGAGCGATCGCGTAGATCGCGTCCAGCCTCTCCATTACGCGACTCATCCCGGTAACTCTCGCAGCAACTGCCAGCCGGCGAGCGGCAGCACGGCGACGGCGAGGAAGCCCATGCGCCACGACGTGGCCGCGACCAGCACGCCGAACGCACCCGGATAGACGGCGCCCGACGCGTTGAGCAGCGACTGCTGCAAGCCGATCGCGGCACCGCTGCGCGCGCGGCCCGCGAGCTCCGCGGCGGCGGCGAACGAGAGCCCGTTCCAGCTCATCGAGATCACACCGCACAGCACGAGCGCCGGAATCAGTAGCCAAAGCGGCGCGGAGATCACGATGCCCGCGAGCACCGTCGCGGCCGCGAGTGCGACGGCGAGCGCGCGCAACGGCTTGAGCCGCGAGCCACGCGCGTCGGAGAACTGGCCCGCGGCGATGCGTGCGCCGATGCCAAGCGCCTGCACCGCAGCGAGCACATATCCGGCTTCCGCCGTCGAAAGGCCGCGCTGCTTGTGCAGGAAGAGAACCGTGAACCCGACGATGCACATCTGCGGCGCGAGCACGAGAGCACTGCCGACGGACATCTGCCAGATGCGCTTGTCGCGCAACGGCGGCGGTCCCACTTCGATGTGCTCGTCATCACGCGTCGCGTCGCGCACGAACAGCCAGCCGACAGTGGCCGACGTCACGCAAGCGATGCCGAGTGTGCGGATGCCCCAGTCGACTCCGCCTGCGCGCACGATCGGCGGCAGCGCGAGTGCGGTTGCGAACCCGCCGATCGGGATCGCGGTCTGGCGGATGCCGAGTGCGAGCCCGCGCTCGTTCGGCGCGAACCAGTACATGACAGCGCGCCCACTCGCAGACTGCACACTCGCGCCGGCGAAGCCGGCGAGCAGCAGGCAGACGAGCAGCGCCCAGAAGCTGTGCGTCTCGGCGCCGGCGAGCAGCGCAAGACCGCAGGCTCCGACACCGGTGAGCAACGCAACGCGCTCACCGATGCGGTCGGCGAGCAGCCCCCACGGCACAAGGCTCACCACCGAGCCGGCAAGCGATGCGGAGATCAGCACACCAACCTGGCCGAGCGACAAGTCGTAGCGCGACTCCAGCGCCACCGACATCACTGCCATGCCGGACCAGATCGCCGAATACGTCGCCTGCGCGAACGTCCCCGCCGCCAGGACGAACCACCGATCCCTGTTAGTGCCTGGCACCGTTAGTGCCAGGCACCGTGCCCGACACTCGACTCAAAAAGGTGTCGGGCACGCAGACGCGCTTCGCCCTTCTTAGAGGCCGAACGGGTTGGTCGGTCGCGAGCCGGTGTAGGTGACGACCGACTTCGTCTCGAGATAGAGGTCGAGCGTCTCGAGCGCGAGCTCGCGCCCGAAGCCCGACTGCTTGTAGCCGCCGAACGGAATACCGGGGAACGCCGTGTACGGCATGTTGATGCCGACGGTGCCGGACTTGATCTTCGACGCGACGCGATGACCGCGCGCGGGATCGCCGGTCCAGATCGTTGCCATCAACCCGTACTTCACGTCGTTCGCGATGCGGATCGCGTCGTTTTCATCCGCGAACGGGATGACCGTGACGACAGGGCCGAAGATCTCTTCCTGTGCCGCGGTGATCTCGTTGTTCGGGCTTGCGATGACGGTCGGCGCGTAGAACGCACCTGCGCCGTCGCCGGGCTTACCGCCGGTCGTCACCTCTGCGCCGTCACCGCTCGCGCTCTCGACGAAGCCGTGCACCTTGTCGCGGTGTGCGGTCGAGATGAGCGAGCCCATTTGGGTCTCCGGGTCGAGCGGGTCGCCGACCTTGATCTTCTGCGCGTAGTCGGTCATCTGCGACACGACGTCGTCGTACAACGACTGCTCGACGAGCAGGCGCGAGCGCGCTTCGCACGACTGGCCGGCGGCGTAATAGATGGCCCACGCACTCGCAGGAACCGCGTCGGCGAGATCGGCATCCGCGAAGAGCAGGTTCGGGCTCTTGCCGCCCAGCTCGAGCGTGAGCCGCTTGATCGGGTCGGAGCACAGCCGCATGATCTCGCCGCCCGTCTTCGTCGAGCCGGTGAACGCGATCTTGTCGACGCCGGGATGCCTGACGAGATACGCACCCGTCGTCGGCCCGTCGCCGGGGACGATGTTGATCACGCCCGGCGGAATGCCGACCTCCGTTGCAAGCTCGGCAAGACGCAACGCGGTGAGCGGCGTCTGCGGGTCGGGCTTCAGCACGATCGTGCAGCCCGCGGCGAGCGCCGGTGCGAGTTTCCACGTCGTCATCAGCAGCGGGTAGTTCCACGGCACGATCTGGCCGCACACACCGATCGGTTCCTTCTGCGAATAGAAGAGCAGCGAGCCGCCGATCGGATTCGAGCGGCCGGCGATCGAGCCGATCGCAGTCGCATAGAAACGGAACTGCTCGGCCGCGCCGAAGAGCTCCGCCTTCACCGACGAGATCGCCTTGCCGACGTTGCGGCTCTCGAGCTCGGTGAGCTCGGCGCGGTTCGCGACGACCGCGTCGGCCAGCGCATGCAGGAGGCGCGAGCGTTCGGTGCCGGGCGTCTTGCCCCACGCCCCGTCGAGCGCGACACGGGCGGCAGCGACAGCCCGGTCGACGTCCGCTTCGCCCGCCATGGCGGCGCGCCCGAGCGGCTCACCGGTCGCGGGCTCGTTCAGCTCGCGGACGTCGGAACCTTCGACGGAGGCTCCGTCGATGTAGAGGCCGTACTCCTTCTCGGTCGCGACAGCCACTGCCGGGAATCTACCCTTGGTGGTCGATGAGCGAGCTGACCTTCGGCTTTTCGCCGTGCCCCAACGACACGTTCGCATTTCATGCGCTGGTGCACGGGCTCGTCGCCGCGCCGTTTCAGGTGAAACCGGTGCTGCTCGACATCGAGGAGTTGAATCTTGCGGCGCGCGACGGACGCTTCGACTTGACGAAGCTGTCGGTCGGTGCGATGCCGGACGTTGCCGACCGTTACTCGATGCTGCGCAGCGGCGCGGCGCTCGGTCACGGCTGCGGCCCGCTCGTCGTCGCACGCGAGGAGACGACGCTCGCCGCAGCCATCGACGGCACGCTGGCGATTCCCGGCCGGCGCACGACGGCGTTCTCGCTGCTGCGGCTGCTGGCAGGCGAGCCGAGAGATGTGATCGAGCTGCGCTTCGACCGGATCCTCACGGCTGTCGAACACGGCGAGGTCGACGCCGGCCTGATCATCCACGAGAGCCGCTTCACGTATCGCGAGCACGGCCTCGTGTCGGTTGCGGATCTCGGCGAGCTGTGGGAGCAGTCGACCTCGCTCCCCGTACCCCTCGCAACGATCTGCGCGCGAACCGACCTCGACGACGAGCTGCGCGCGGCCGCCGAGTCCGCGATCCGCGAGTCGGTGGAGTACGCGTTCGCGCACCCGGAGGCGAGCGCCGCGTATGTCGCTGCTCATTCGCAGGAACTGTCGCCGGAGGTTTGCCGGCAGCACATCGAGCTGTATGTGAACGAGTTCAGCATCGACGTCGGCGACGCGGGCCTCGCGGCGATCCAGGCGTTAGCGGCGTCCGAAGAAGTACGCCTCGAGCGGGCCGAGTAGCTCGTCTCGCACGAACGGCTGCACCTTCGGGCCGCCGCCGTCCGCATCGGAGACGACAACGTCGTCCTCGAGCGTCTCGTTCGCGAGCTCGAGACACTCCTCGAGCTCGTACCCATGCCAGACGTAGTCGTCCTCGCGCGGGTCGGGGTCGTCCCGGTGCTGAGGATTGACGGCTCGGCCAACGGCCCACACCGCGCCCGGCTTGCGCTCGATCCAGATGACGACGCGCTCAGCAGTGCCAGCGTCGTCGCGCCCGTCGACGATGCGTTCGGCGAAGCGCCCTTCGTTCTTAGGGGCCTTCACAGGCTCGACTATACAATCGCTTCGCCGTGAGCCTGCTCGACACCCTTCGCGACGTCTTCTCGTTCCTCGGCGGCCGCAACCGCAGCGAGGCAGCCGTTGGGCAGTACATAATCCGCGAGCATCACCGGGGCCGCGGGCTCGACGAGATCCTCGGCGATCCGTACGTCACGAACCGCTGCACGCCGCAGCAGGTCGACCGGTTGCTCGACCGGCCGGAAGTCATCCACGCGATCGGTGAGGACACGATCGCGCGAGCGCGCTCCTAGGTCGATAGTTCGACGACGCGCGCGGCCGCGGCAAGATCCCACGCGGCAAGCCCGTTCGACTTGAAGACGACGATGTCGTCGTCGCTCGCGCGTCCTTGCAACTCGCCGGCAACGACGTCCTGCAGCTCGTAGACCTCGAGCCAGTCGAGCACGCCGCGTGCGACAGGCTCGATCAGGTCACCTGCTTCGAGCTTCGCCTGTTCTCGTGAGTCCGTGCACACGAAGGACGCGCGTTCGAGCACGACGTTGTCGAGCTCGCGCAGCGACGGATCGTTCGCGCCGATCGCGAGCACGAGGGCGCCGGGCTGCAACCACTCACCACGCACGACGGGATCCTTCGAGTTCGTCACCGTGACGACGACGTCACACGCGGCAGCCTCGGTGTGCGACTCGGCGGCCTCACACTTGTGCTGCTTGCAGAACGCGGCGAGCTTCTTCGCGTCGCGGCAATAGACGAGTATGCGCTCGAACGAGATCACCTCGCGCAGCGCGGCGACATGCGCTGCGGCCTGCCGTCCGCAGCCGAGAATGCCGAGCGTCGCCGCGCCTTCGCGCGCGAGCAGTTTGGCGGCAACGGCCGACGCGGCCGCAGTGCGCAGCTGCCCGAGCCGGTCGGCTTCGAGTACTGCCTCCAGCGTGCCGTCGAGTGAGAACACGACGACGAGGAACGGTGTGGAGCCCGGCGTCCAGGCGTACGTCTTCAGGCCGGCGAGTCCGAGCCCGCGGTCGACGCAGGGCATGACGGCGAAGACGCCGTCGGGAATCGGGAGCCTCGTGCGTGCGGCCTGCTCGACTTCGCCCGCGGCAAGCCGCCGCAACGACGCTTCGACTGCGACATACGCATCCGCAGGCGTGAGTAGGTCGCCGACCTCGGCCTCGGTCAGGTACAGCGGCACACGAAGAGACTACGACTTCGTGATGAAGCTGATCGTTCCGCTGGTCTCGAGAATCGCGAACTTCACGTCGGCGAGATGCGCGATCTGCTGGCGGCGAGCCTCCTCCGCAATCTCCTCGATCGTGAGACGCTCGCGCTTGAGGTTGCGCTCGATGGGCTTTCCGTCCTCCAGCACGATTACCGGCTCGCCTTGCAGGATCGGTCTCGCGCGCGGGAAGCGGTAGCTGATCCACGACACGAACACCTGCAGCACCGCGATCGTGCCGACCACGAGGATCGCGCCGGTGAGCGAATAGTCGTCCTGCGTCAATCCCTGTTGCAGTGCGTCTCCGAGCACGATCAACAGCACGAGGTCGAACGGCTCGAGCGAACCGAGCTCACGCTTGCCGATGACGCGCGTCAGTAGCAGCACAAACGCGAAGACCACGATGGCGCGAAGGACGAGATCCATTACGGGAACACCGTGATCGAGCGGTGGAGGACCGCGAGCACCTGTGTACCGTCGTCGAGCTCGACGTTCTGGCTGCGGTGCCACGCGAGGTTCGTCGGGTTGACCTGAAGCTGCACGAAGAGGATGAACGAGCCGCCTTTCGGGATGTGCCCGAGGGTGAAGGACAGCCGGCCGTTGTCGCTCGCCTGCCCGATCGGCGCCGGCTCGATGGTGTTCATGCTCATGCCTTCGGCCCAGCCTGGATCGAGCTTCAGGATCGCCTTCTTCAGGTCGCGCTTCGCAGTGATGTGGAAGCGCGCTTCCATGAAGTCCCCGCCGCGAATGGCGGTGGGCGCGTAGACCGAGAAGATCGCCGCAGGCACTACGGCGCGCGCCGTCTGCGGCCGCTGGCCGAACACGTTGAGGAGCGCAACCACCGCGAGCGCCGTGATCAACGTGATCACCGCGCGCCGGAACCAGATCCCGCCGCGTAAGAAGCCCTCGAGATCGCGGTGGCGCTTGAGCGTCAGCTGGTCGGGGACGTCCGTCACTCACGGGCGTTTTCCCCCGGGCAACGCCGCTAGAAACGCACCCAGCGTGTTCCGGACGGCGCCGTCACCTTCACGAGGGCCGATCTCCGGTTCGACAGGCGTTTCCACGAGACGTGGATCGGGCCGTGCGGAGTCGGCACGTCGCCGTGCGCCCATTTCAGGTCGTTCGCGTGGACGTGCACGGTGAAGGTGGCAAAGCCGGGCGAGGTGGGCGTCACCCCGAGCACGAACTGGCTGAGCGCAGCGGCCGCCCCACTCGACCAGCCGGAGTCGAACGACGGGTGCTGGTCGGTCGGCGGCCCCCCGTAGGGGCCGATCGTCTCCCAGTCCGTGCCCGGCCCCGTGCGCCGCATGTAGCCCCATTCGCGCCGCAGCAGGTCGAACGCGCTCGAGTCGAGATTCATCTGGAAGCGTGCGACAAGCTCGTCGTAAGAGATGAACGGGTACACGCGGTCCTTCGCCTGGTAACCCCAGTCTGGGCCGTCCCACGTGTTCGAGTCGGAGATCGTGTTGCCGTAGTCGCGCCAGTTCTTCCCGACGAGATAGTTGAGCGCGGCGGTCGCCTGCTCCTGCGTCGCGATGCCGGAGAGGATCGCGAAAGAGTTGCCGTCCTGCGGATGCGTCGTCTTGTCGGTCGTCGTGTCGGCGAACGCGCCGACGCTCGCGTCCCAGAACGCACCGCTGAATGCTTTCGTTGTCGCTTTCGCGCGCGCCGTCCAACGCGTCGCCGCGTCGTTGTCTCCGACCCACTGCGCAAGCTGCGCCGCATCTTTCAGCGCAAGCACGTACTGCGCGTTGTAGTACGCGACGACTTTTCCGTGGCGGCGGATGTATCCGTAGTCGTCGACTCCGATCGTGTTGACGAGCAGGTTGTTCTGCGTGTGTGCGACATAGAAGACGTCGAACAGCCTCGTCAGCTGCGGCCACACCTGTTTGGCAAGACCGACGTCGCCCGAGTAGAGGACGTAGTCGTGCAGCGTCTGCACCCAGTACGCGTTGTAGTCGACGAGGTCGAGCGCGCCGTTGTAGATCGGCGACGCCGGGATCGATCCGTCGCCGTGCTGGTGGTTCGCGAACCACACGAGCATCGCGCGCTGCACGGGCCAGCGAGGAGTCGACGCGTCGAGCGTGCGGTCGATCACCGACTCGTCGCCGACGTACGGGCAGCCGTCACGCGGGATACCGTCGATGATCGGCGTCGCAACGTCGATCGCACACGGCTTCCCTTCGGAGTCGACCGTGATCGGCCCGGAGACAAGCATGTCCGTCGCGGTTTTCACGGACCCGGCCCAGATCGCGTTGATGCCGGGATCGCTGGAAACGAACGTGCCGCTTGTGGCATCTGCGCCCGCCGGCGTCACGCTGATCAGTGCGACCAGCGCGACGAGCACGGCGAGATGCGCCCGGCACGATTCGAACGTGCGACCCCCAGCTCCGCAAGCTGGTGCTCTATCCCCTGAGCTACGGGCGCGCAGGAAGATCAGTGTAGCCGGGCGGGTTTGCCGTCGACGATCAGCGCCGCGTCCTGCGGCACCTCAACACGCACATAGGCGAGCGCCAGGCCGGGCACCGCACTCGTGATGCGGCCCACGTCCTTGCCGTCCAGCGTGATCGGTGTGTCCTGCGGCGGCGCGCCTTCGACGTCGAGCACACGCAGGCGGCGATTGACCTTGCCGCGGTGATGCTGCCGCGCGATCGGTTCCTGACCCGGGTAGCACCCCTTGGTGAACGAGATCGCGCGCTCCTCGAGCCCCGCTTCCGCCGGCAGCACGCGGTCGTCGAGCTCGGCGCCGAAGCGCGGCGTACCGGCTTCGATGCGGAGACGCTCGAGCTCGGCGTCGTCGATGCTCGGCTCGATGTCGGCGTCGAGAATCTCCACTGCGGGCCGTCCGTAGTCGCGGTTCTCGATGCCTTCCCCCCCGAAGACGATCGTCGACGTGTGTTGCTCTTCGGCGATCTCGCACTTGGCGGCGAAGCGCATGCGCGCGAGATGATCGGCAACCGTTGCGCCGAGCTCGGGCTCGGTGAGGAGCAGGAAGTCGCCGTCACCGCGATGCCAGACGAGCAGCGGCGCGATCACGCGCGCCTTCACGGTGAGCAGCAACGCGTCGACCGATTCGGCGGCAAGGACGTCGTTCGAGAGCATGCGCTGCAGGAAATCGGCGGCGTCCGGGCCTTGCACGCGCACGTACGCGCGAGGGCGGCGGGCAGCGGCGAGTGTAACGGTTGCCATGCCTCCCTAGACTAGAGAGCGTGTTCCGGTCGAGAGCCGAAAAGAAGGTCCTGGAGCTGGGGTACGACCCGGCGCGCCTGCCGCCCGGGCAGTACCTGACAGAGAAGTGGCCGGTGCTGCACGCCGGCGACGTAGCCGAGTACCCGGATCTCTCGACGTGGACGTTCAAGGTCTTCGGCGAGGTCGAGAGTGAGCTGGAGCTGTCGTGGGAGCAGTTCAGCGAACTGCCTCGCACCGACAACACGCAGGACATCCACTGCGTGACGCGCTGGTCGCACTTCGACATGCACTTCGAAGGTGTGCACTGGCGCGAGCTCGCGAAGCTCGTCAACCCGAAGCCGACCGCGAACTTCGTCGTCGCGCACGCAGCGGCGGGCTTCACGTCGAACGTGCCGCTGTCGTATCTCGAAGACGACAACGCGCTGCTCGCGACGCACGCCGACGGCGAGCCGCTGTCGCCGGAGCACGGCTATCCGCTGCGGCTCGTGATTCCGGGTAAGTACTTCTGGAAGAGCGCGAAGTGGCTGCGCGGCATCGAGCTCTCGAGCATCGACAAGCCGGGGTTCTGGGAGAAGTACGGCTACCACAACAACGCCGATCCCTGGCAAGAAGAGCGGTACGGGTTCTAGAAAGACAGAGGGGCGGCTTGTGGCCGCCCCTCTGAAAAAGGTGCCTGGCACCTTCAGTGCCAGGCACTAACTACATCATCCCGCCCATGTCCGGCATGCCGCCGCCCATCGAAGCGCCGGCCTTCTCGGGCGCCTCGGCGACGATCGCCTCGGTGGTGAGGATGTTCTTCGCGATCGACGCGGCGTTCTGCAGCGCCGAACGCGTGACCATGGTCGGATCGATGATCCCCGCCTTGACGAGGTCCTCGGTCTCACCGGAGTCGACGTTCAGGCCGAAGCCCTTCTCCGCCGTCCGCACGGTGTTGACGACGACCGAGCCTTCGAGGCCCGCGTTGGTCGCGAGCTGGCGAAGCGGCTCCTCGAGCGAGCGCAGGATGATCTGCGCGCCCGTCTTCTCGTCGCCCTCGAGCTTCCCGAGGTCGGCACTGAGCGAATCGGCAGCGTTGAGCAGCGCGACACCGCCGCCCGGCACGATGCCCTCTTCGAGGGCTGCGCGGGTGGCCTGCAGCGCGTCCTCGACGCGGTGCTTCTTCTCCTTCATCTCGGTCTCGGTGGCAGCGCCGACCTTGACGACCGCGACACCGCCGGACAGCTTCGCGAGGCGCTCCTGGAGCTTCTCGCGGTCGAAGTCGGAGTCGGTGTTCTCGATCTCCTGCTTCAGCTGCTTGATGCGGCCCTTGATCCCGTCGGAGTCACCGGCACCGTCGACGATGGTCGTCGAGTCCTTGTCGATGACGACGCGGCGGGCACGGCCGAGCTGCGAGACCTTCGTGTTCTCGAGCTTGAGGCCCATCTCCTCGGTGATCACCTCGCCGCCGGTGAGGATCGCGATGTCCTCGAGCATGCGCTTGCGGCGGTCGCCGAAGCCCGGCGCCTTGACCGCAACGGCCTGGAACGTGCCGCGCAGCTTGTTGACCACGATCGTCGCGAGCGACTCGCCCTCGACGTCCTCGGCAACGATCAGCAACGGCTTGCCGGCCTGGATGACCTGCTCGAGCACCGGCAGCAGATCCTTGACCGCACCGATCTTCTGGTTCGCGATCAGCACGTACGGATCCTCGAGCACGGCTTCCATGCGCTCGGAGTCGGTGATCATGTAGGGCGACAGATAGCCCTTGTCGAACTGCATGCCTTCCGTGAACTCGAGCTCGAGGCCGAGCGTCTGGCCCTCCTCGACGTTCACGACGCCGTCCTTGCCGACCTTCTCGATCGCGTCTGCGATCACGTCGCCGATCTCGCGCTCACGCGACGAGATGGTTGCGACGCGGGCGATGTCTTCCTTGCCCGAGACGTCCTTCGACTGCGCCTTCAGGTCCTCCGTCACCTTCTCGACGGCCTTCTCGATGCCGCGCTTCAGCCCCATCGGGTTGGCGCCGGCCGAGACGTTCTTGAGACCTTCGCGAACGATCGCCTGGGCAAGCACGGTCGCCGTGGTCGTGCCGTCACCTGCGACGTCGTTCGTCGCGGTGGCGACTTCACGGACGAGCTGCGCACCCTGGTTCTCGAAGACGTCCTCGACCTCGATCTCGCGCGCGATCGTGACGCCGTCGTTGGTGATGGTCGGTGCACCGAACTTCTTGTCGAGCACCACGTACCTGCCTTTAGGACCCAGTGTGACCTTGACTGCGTCGGCCAGAGTGTCGACGCCCTTCTGGAGGGCGCGACGCGCGTCCTCGTTGAACTTGAGCTCTTTGTGAGCCATGGCTTTCTATCCCTCCCTACGCGACCGCAGCGCGATCGCCAACGACCTTTGCGAGCACATCCGACTCGCGCAGGATCAGGACATCGTCGGTTCCGAGCTTGATCTCGGTGCCGCCGTACTTGCTGAAGATGATCTCGTCGCCCTCTTCCAGATCCATGGCGACGTACTCCCCGCTGTCATCGCGGGCACCGGGGCCCACGGCGAGGACGCGGCCGCGCTGCGGCTTCTCCTTCGCCGTGTCCGGCAGGACGATGCCGCTGATGGTGGTCTCCTCTTCGTCGAGGACCTCCACGATCAGGCGGTCGCCAAGCGGCTTCAGGTTCATTCGTTGATCCTCCAACTTTGTGACAAGCTTGTGCGTATCGCTGGCACTCTAGCTAGGGGAGTGCCAGCTCCGCCAGTAGAGTAGCCGAGGTGAGGCGCGAGTTCTCGGCCGGGGGTGTGCTCGTCCGGCGCCTGCACGGCCGCTGGATGCTGGCCGCGATCCGTCCCGCCGGGAAGCCGGCCGGGCTCTGGGCGCTGCCGAAAGGGCGGATCGACGAGGGCGAGCAGGCCGAGCAGACCGCCCTGCGCGAGGTCGCCGAGGAGACCGGCGCGCACGGGACGGCCGTCCAGAAGCTCGGCGACGTCAAGTACTGGTTCAACTGGCACGGCGAGCGGGTCTTCAAGGTGGTCTCGTTCTTCCTCGTCCGCTACGCCGGCGGCCGCCTGGGTGACCTGCGCGAAGAGCAAAGGGTCGAGGTGGCCGACGTGCAGTGGCTACCGCTCGACGACGCCCCGCGCCTGCTCGCCTACCGCGGCGAGCAGCAGATGGCTGAGAAGGCCGCGACCGTTTTGCATCAACTCGGCTTATGATCCGGCCCGGTGCCTGCGTTCGCGCTCAACTTCTACTCGCCGATCGTCGAGGCCCAGCTCAAGTCGCACCGTAAGACCGCGACGATCCGCCTGGGCGACAAGTCGCGCAAGTATCAGAAGGGGATGATCGTGTCCGTGCTCTGCGGGGCGAGATTCGGCCCGCGCGTGCACGTTTTCGACGCGGTGATCGACAAGGTCGAGGTGAAGAGCCTCCGCGACCTGTCGCCGAACGAGATCGAGCACGACAACCCCGAGATCCGCGACGCCGAGGGCATGGCGCGGTTCCTCGGACAGCTTTACAACCGCGAGGTTGGGGAAGGCGACACTGTCACGGTGATTCGCTTCTCCGCCATCAAGCCCCGGTAGGAGCTCTCGCGCGCCTCACGCTCCGCGTCCCGGCTCACCATGTCGACGCCGGCTGGCCGCGACTTACGTTCGTCGTCTGCGTCGAAGCGGCGCTGTATCTCGCCGCGGCCGTCGGCATGGCATACGTCGCCGGCTTCTCCGTCGTCGACCACACGCTCAGCCGCGTCAACTGGCCGTGGTTCGTCGCGTGCGTCGCGCTGATCCCGCCCGGCTTCTTCGGCTACTACCTCGCCTACCGTCCGATGTTCAAGCTCGAGGGCTGCAAGCTCGACGAGGATCGCCGTTCGCGGCTCGCCGTCGTCGCGGCCGGCTTCGGCGGCTTCCTCGACCACGGCGGCGGCACGCTCGACCGCATCGTGTTGCGCGCGGCGGGTGCCACCGAGCGCGAGGCGAACGTGCGCGTGACGATGCTGGCCGGGCTCGAGCACGGAGTGCTCGCCGTGCCCTGCCTGATCGCCGCGTCCGTGCTGCTCGGCATCGGTATCCGCACCCCGAATTTGACCTTCACGATCCCCTGGGTTGCCGGACCGCTCGCCGGCGGCGCGATCGGCTACTGGGCGATCCGCCGCTATGGCGGGAAGCTGCGCGGCGCGTTCTCGGTGTCGCTCGAAGCCGGGCAGCTGCTGCTCGCGATGTTCACCGCGCCGCGCAGCCACATGCGGCCACTTGCCGGGATGCTGCTCTTCTGGCTCTCCGACATGGTCGTGCTCTGGTGCGCGATGGCGGCGTTCGGTTTCAAGATGAACGTCGGCGCGACGGTGATCGCGTTCGGCACCGCGATGATCGTGACGCGGCGCAACGGCCCGCTCGGCGGCGTCGGCGTCCTCGACCTGGCACTGCCGCCGACGCTCTGGGTGTGCGGCGCGCACTGGGGGCCGGCCGTGCTCGGCACGTTCGCCTACCGCTTCTTCACGCTCTGGCTGCCGCTGCCGTTCGCGCTCCGGACGCTGCCGCGGCTGCGCCGCCTTATCGAGACCGTCTGATCTTCATGCCGAGGAGCTCCGGCTCGCGCAGTTTCGCCCCGCACTCCTCGCAGTCGACGGCGAACGTCGACGAGAACGGCGCGCTGCACTTCGGGCAGCGATGGAGCATCGCGCCGCCGCACGACGGGCACGTCGGCGAGAGCTCGGCTTCGAACTCCTCGAACCACCGCCGCGCCGCGCCGCAGTCGAGGCAGAACGCCGTCCAGTGCCCGAGCACGTTGCGCCGCTCTTCGCGCAGCCAGTCGCTTGCCTTGCCCATACGCCCAATCTAGCCGCACCGTTCTTAATGACACGGCTACGATGCGGGACGTGGCGGTAGCGCGCGTAGCGGAGCCGAGCGGCTCGCTTCAGGAAGCCAAGGAGTGGGGCCTCGACCGCGAGGACCTCCTGCAGATCTACCGCAACATGGTGGTCACGCGCGGCATCGAGGAACGCGGCCACATCCTGTATCGCCAGGGAAAGATCCCGGGCTCGTTTTACACCGGCCGCGGCAACGAAGCGTCATCGGTTGGTGTCGCGACGGCGATGGGCTCGGAGGACGTCGGCACGCCGTTGCACCGCGACATGGGCGTGCACGTCACGCGCGGCGTCGAGCCGTGGCGGATCTTCGCGCAGTACATGGGCCGCCAGGACGGCCCGACGCACGGCCGCGACGGCAACGTGCACATGGCCGACTCGCGCCTCGGGATGATCGCAATGGTCAGCCACCTGCCGGCGATGCTTCCGGTCGCAGTTGGCTGCGCACTCGCGTTCCGCATTCGCGAAGAGAAGCGCGTCGCAGTTGCGTGGTTCGGCGAAGGCGCTTCGTCGCGTGGTGACACACACGAGGGCATGAACTTCGCCGGCGTGCGCAACCTGCCATGCGTCTTTATCTGCGACAACAACCAGTGGGCGTACTCGACGCCGACGCATCTCGAGTACGCGGTCGAGCATCTCGCCGACCGCGCGCAGGCGTATGGCTTCGACGGCGTCGTCGTCGACGGCACCGACGTGCTCGCCGTGTACCGCGAGACGAAGCGCGCCGTCGAGAAGGCGCGCGACGGCGGCGGCCCGACGTTGATCGAGTGTCAGACGCTGCGCATGGAAGGTCACGCCGTGCACGACGACGCGTTCTACGTCCCGAAGGAATTGTTCGAGCGCTGGGCCGAGCGCGATCCGCTCGAGCGCTACCGCACCTGGCTACGCGAGCACGCCGAGTTCACGCAGGACGAAGAGGACGAGATCGCCGCGTGGGTCAAGAAGCTTTTGAACGACTCGCTGCAGCGTGCGGAGGAGTCGCCGCAGCCCGATCCGGCGTCGATGACCGACGGTGTCTACGCATCGGCCGAAGACCTCGACACGCCGCACCACAAGTGAACGTAGGCTTGACGGAGTTCACCAAAGAGCGCAGACCCCGGCTTTGCCGGGGTCGGAAGCGGGAAATCTGATGGCCGAGCTCACCTATCTGCAAGCGATTTCCGACGGACTACGTACCGAGATGCGGCGCGACAAGCGCGTGTTCGTGCTCGGCGAGGACGTCGGCGTGTACGGCGGCGCGTTCAAGGTGACGCAGGGCTTCCAGGAAGAGTTCGGTGCGTGGCGCGTCATCGACACGCCGCTCGCCGAAACGGCGATCGTCGGCGGCGCGACCGGCGCGGCGATCATGGGCCTGCGCCCGGTCGCCGAGATGCAGTTCTCCGACTTCGTGTCGTGCGCGTGGGATCAACTCGTCACCGTCGCCGCCAAGCAGCGCTGGCGCGCAGGCACGCCGATCCCGATCGTGCTGCGACTGCCGTCGGGCGGCGGCTTCTCGGGCGGCCCGTTCCACTCGCAGAACCCGGAGTCGTCGTTCGCGCACATTCCCGGCCTCAAGTGCGTGTGCCCGGCGACACCAGAAGACGCGAAGGGCCTGATGATCGCCGCGATCGAAGACCCGAATCCCGTTCTCTTCTTCGAGCACAAGCACCTGTATCGCCGCATCAAGGGCGAGGTGCCGGAAGAGCGCTACACCGTTCCCATCGGTAAAGCGCGTATCCATCAGGAAGGCTCCGACGTGTCGATCATCACCTGGGGCGCGATGGTCTACACCGCCGAAGAAGCTGCGAAGGAAGTCGACGCGTCGGTCGAGATCGTCGACCTGCGCACGGTGATGCCGTGGGACAAGGCCGCGGTGCTCGAGTCGGCGCGCAAGACGTCGAAGGTGATGGTGCTGCACGAGGACACGCGCACCGGTGGTTTCGGCGGCGAGATCGCGGCGACGATCGGTGAAGAAGCATTCGAAGATTTGGACGCGCCGGTGAAGCGCGTCGCAGCGCCCGACACACCGGTGCCGTTCTCGCCGGTGCTGGAGAAGGCGTTCATCCCGCAGGTCGAAGACGTCGTTCGCGGATTGAAGGAGTTGATCGAGTACTGATGGCCAGCACAACCGCAGTCGACGTCGTCATGCCGCAGATGGGCGTCTCGGTTTCCGAGGGCACCATCACGAAGTGGTTGAAGCAGGTCGGCGAGAACATCGAAGCCGACGAGGCGCTGCTCGAGATCTCGACCGACAAGGTCGACACCGAGGTTCCGTCGCCCGCCTCGGGCACGGTCAGCGAGATCCTCGTGCAGGAAGGCGAAACGGTCGCCGTCGGCACGCTGCTCGCGCGTATCGGTGGAGAGCCCGGCGCCGCCGCTCCTGCTGCGCCGGCCGCGCCGGAGCCCGAACCGGCCGTCGAAGAAGCACCCGCACCCGCGCCGGCTGCGGAGACGCCCGCAGCGCCTGCACCTGCGCCTGCACCTTCCGGTAACGGCAAAGCGTTCGTGTCGCCGGTCGTCGCGCGCATCGCGGGCGAGCACGGCATCGACCCGTCGCAGGTGCCCGGCACCGGCACCGGCGGCCGCGTCACGAAGAAGGACATCCTCGCGTTCATCGAAGGCGGCGCGCCGGCAGCTCCGGCTGCTGCACCCGCACCGGCCGCCGCCGCTCCTGCCCCTGCGGCGCCCGCAGCTCCGGCTGCGCCGGCGGTTGCAGGTACCGGCGAGACGCTCGAGCCGATGTCGGCGATGCGCCGCGGGATCGCGGAGCACATGCGCCGCTCGCTCGACACGTCAGCGCACGTCACGAGTGCGATCGAAGTCGACATGACAAAGGTCGTGCAGATCCGCGGCAAGCTGAAGAAGGAGTACGAGTCCGCGTACGGCGTCAACCCGACGTTCCTCTCCTTCATCGCGCGCGCGACTGTCGAGACGTTGCGCGACTACCCGTGGGTGAACGGCGAGCTGCGCGGCGACTCGATCGTCACGCGCAACTACGTCAACCTCGGCTTCGCGGTCGAGCTCGCGGACGGCAAGGGGCTGATCGTCCCCGTCGTCAAGAACGCGGAAGGCCTGAACATGCTCGGCATGGCGCGCGGAATCTCCGACATCGCCGCGCGTGCGCGCGGCAAGCAGCTGACGCCGGACGATGTCGCGGGCGGCACGTTCACGATCACGAACCCAGGCGGCTACGGCACGTTCCATGGCACACCCGTGATCAGCCAGCCGCAGACCGCGATCCTCGGCACGTACGCGATCGTGAAGCGGCCCGTCGTGATCACCGACGAGCGCGGCACGGACGCAATCGCGATCCGCTCGATGATGAACCTCACGCTCACGTACGACCATCGCCTGATCGACGGCGCACTCGCCGGCCGCTTCCTTCGTGACCTGCGCGAGCGGCTCGAAGGTTGGGGCGAGAGCGACTACTAGGACTGGGTCGACACCGAGCGGAACGGCGTGATCAGCTCGTCGCGCGTCGGCGGCACGCCGAAACGCTGCCGGTCGTAGTCGGGAGAGAACGGACGCTCGAGCGCATCGAGCTCGTCGACGAGCGGGCGGAGCTCCGCGAGGAGTCGTCGAATCTCGGTCACGAGTTGCTCCTTGCGCGCGATGTTCTCGACCGTCGCCTCGCGGACGCAAACGAAATACGTCCCGTCGAGGTACGCGTCGAGCTCGGCGTCGACGTCTGGGCCGGCGAACGTTTGCCGGAACTCGTCTGCGTCCGGCAGGTCGAAGTAGTTCGCGGGGACGTACTCCATCCCGGGGTAGGGAAAACCCGCGAGCCGGCGCATCGCGATCGCCGCGCGTACCTCGTCGAGATCCTTCTCCTGCGCCATGCAGAGGTCGGCGAGCGGTGTGAACTCGCGGCGGACGTACTCGATGTCGGCGTCGCTCAGCACACTTCGACCCTAGCCCGCGGTCACTTCGGCGATCGCCGAAGTGTCGGAGCGCTACGCTCGGCCGATGATCGCCGACGTGGATGTCTCTGGCGTAGCGGCCCTGCTCGGAGATCCCGCGCGCGCCCGTATCGCGCAGGCGCTGCACGACGGACGGGCATTGCCTGCGGGTGAGCTCGCGCGCCGGGCGGGAATCAGCCCCTCGACTGCGAGCGAGCATCTGTCGCGGCTCGTCGAGGGCCGGCTGCTCGCCGTCGAGCGCACCGGACGCCATCGCTACTTCCGGCTGGCGAACGCCGAGGTCGCCCACGCGATCGAAGCGCTTGCGGCAATCGCGCCGCCGGCTCCGGTGCGATCCCTGCGGGAGGCGTCGATCGGAGACGCACTCGCCGAGGCGCGCACCTGCTACGACCACCTCGCGGGAAAGCTCGGTGTGCAGATCACGGACGCACTCCTGCAGCGCAACGCACTCATCGCTGTGGCGGACGGCTTCGAGCCCGGCCCGCAGCTCGAGGCATCGCTTGCAGCGCTAGGCGTCCGTTCGCTTCCAACGCGTCGCCCGTTGGCGTTGCGGTGCATCGACTGGAGCGAGCGGCGCCCGCACGTCGCCGGCGCGCTCGGCGCAGCAATCTGCACGCGAGCGCTCGAGGCACGCTGGGTCGAGCGCCTGCCGGCGTCGCGCGCTGTCCGCGTCACGTCTGCGGGGCGCCGGGCCTTCGCTAGCCTGAACGCGTGATCGACGCGAACCTCGTCAACCTCGGCGTCGTCGAATACCGCGAAGCGCTCGAGTTGCAGCGCTCGGTTGCGGAGCGCGTCGCGGAGGGCTCACTGCGCGACACGGTGCTCTTGCTGGAGCATCCGCCGACGATCACCCTCGGGCGCCGCACCGAAGACGGCGAAGTGCACGTGCCCGACGGCGCGGATGTCGCAATCGTCGAGGTCGACCGCGGCGGCAAGTCGACGTACCACGCTCCGGGGCAGCTCGTCTGTTACCCGATCCTCGATCTCGCGCGCCACGGCCAGGACGTGAAGAAGTACTGCCGCGACCTCGAGGAGGCGTTGATCCGCACGACCGCCGCGTTCGGCGTCGAATCGACGCGGATCGAGGGGCTCACGGGCGTGTGGCTGGAGGCCCCGCCAAGGAAGATTGCGTCGATCGGCATCCACTTGAAGAAGTGGATCTCGACGCACGGCTACGCGTTGAACGTCGACCTCGATCCGGCGCCGTTCACCGAGTGGATCACGGCCTGCGGGCTCGAGGACGCGATGTTCACGTCCATCGCCCGCGAGGTCGGTCGGCCGGTCACGGTCGACGACGTACGCCCTGCGGCCGCAAAAGCGCTCGCCGACGTATTTGGCCTTGCTTTTTCAGAGATCGCGTTTGCGGACGTAGCGCTCGCCGCGGCATGATCCCGGGCCATGGGCTTCTTCCGCCGTCTCTTCCGGCGACGACCTGACCCTGCTCCGATCGACGAGCGGGAGGCGTATGCGCGGAGCTACGGCGACCGGAGCGGCGAAATCGTCCGCGTCGAGCCCCTGGCGCCGAAGCAGCCAGAGCCCGTCTTTCCCGAGGAACTGACCGGGGAACTGCTCCGCCGCGCGTTCGAGTCCCGCCTCGACTCACGCCACAAGCACCAACCGGCGCATTAGCCACTCCGTCCGACGCGCTCTCCACCCTTTTCTGCATGGATACAGCGCTTCGCATGCTCGCGTGGGTTGGCGTGCTCGGCCTCGGCGCAGTCCTGGCCGCCTACGTCTTCGGCGCGCTCCTCGGTACCGGTTAGGGCCTCGGCGGCGACCACTTCGCGCGCCGGTCGGGCGGGGCCTGCGCAAGACGGGCGAGCCGGTCGAGCACAGCCGCGCCGTCGCCGCCGACGACGATCGCCTCGAGGTCCGCCTCGCGCACGAAGCCTTCCTCGGTCGCGTGCCGCGCAAGCGCGATCAACGGACGCCAGTAGTCGGCCACGTCGAGCAGGCCGACCGGCTTCGCATGCAGCCCGAGCTGCGACCAGGTCAGCTGCTCCATCAGCTCGTCGAGCGTGCCGAAGCCACCGGGTAACGCGACGAACGCATCCGCGAGCTCGGCCATCGTCGATTTTCTCTCGTGCAGGGTTGCGACTACGCGCAGTTCGCTCAATCCGGGATGCGCGAGCTCGCGGTCGACGAGCTCCTGCGGGATGACGCCTATCACCTCCCCGCCTGCGGCCAGCGCCCCGTCGGCGACGCCGCCCATCAGCCCGACGCGGCCGCCGCCGTAGACGAGGCCGAGCCCACGCTCCGCCACCGTCGCGCCGAATGCGCGCGCCGACTCGAGATATGCCGGGTTGCGGCCGCTCGAAGCGCCGCAGAAAACGCAGACTCGCTGCACAGCGCTAGATTGCCAGCAGATGGAGACCTCGCTGCCAGTCGCCGAACGCCCGCGCCGCCCCGAGTGGATGAAGGTGCGCGCTCCGAGCGCGAACACGGCGTATTTCGACGTGAAGAAGCTGCTGCACGGCGCGCACCTGAACACGATCTGCGAGGAAGCGCGCTGCCCGAACATCGCCGAATGCTGGGGCCGCGGCACAGCGACGTTCCAGATCCTCGGCGACACGTGCACCCGCGCCTGCCGCTACTGCTACGTGAACAGTGGCAAGCCGAGCGAGCCGGTGGATCCGCTCGAGCCGCTGCGCCTCGCGCAGGCGGCGAAGCAGATGGGCCTGAGGCACGTCGTCGTCACGTCGGTCGACCGCGACGACGTCCCCGACAAGGGCGCCGGCCACTACGCGGCGACGATCCGCGCGATCAAGTCGAAGCTGCCGAACGCCACCGTCGAAGTGCTGACCCCGGACTTTCTCGGCGTCGAAGAGGAGGCGCTGCACACCGTGCTCGGCGCGCGCCCGGACGTCTTCAACTTCAACATCGAGACGGTACGGCGACTGCACCGGCGTATGCGCGGCGCAAAGGCGAGCTACGACGGTGCGCTCTGGCTGCTCGCGCGCGCCAAAGAGGTCGCCGACTACAACGTGTTGACGAAGAGCAGCATCATCGTCGGCCTCGGCGAGACGAACGACGAAGTGGTCGAGACGATGCGCGACTTGCGCGCGCACGGCGTCGACGTCGTCACGATCGGCCAGTACCTGCAGCCGAGCGCGAAGCACGCGACGATCGACCGTTGGGTGCATCCCGACGAGTTCAAGTGGTTCCGCGAGCAGGGCGAAGCACTCGGGTTCGGCTCCGTGTTCAGCGGGCCGCTGGTGCGGTCGAGCTACCGCGCCGACGAGCAGCGTCACGCCGCTGCAACCGGCCGCGGCGCCGTCGCGTACTAAAAAGAAGGGCCGCCCGAAGGCGGCCCCTTGTTCGTTCCAGCAGTCTGATCGTTACGGCGCGATCAGATCCGGGATCAGGTTCGACACGATCGGCGAACCGAGACCGGTCGGATCGTCACGACCAACGCCCGCCGAGGTACCAGGCCCGTTGAGGCCGTCCTGGCCGACGGTCACGTCGTGGAAGTCCGCCGCGTACTCCGCCGGGTTCGACCCGATCGCGGCGAGCTTGTCGTTGATGTACCCGATCGCGTGCCCGGCAGCCTGATCGGCGTCGGCGACGATGCCCGCCCACTGCGGTGCGCCTTCGCTCGTGCCACCGAAGAAGTAGAAGCCGGGGTCGATGCTCGGAATGCTCATGTAGACGAGCACCGCCGTGTAGACCGACGCGTTGTAACCGACGTCGGCGACATCACGGCCCGGGTAGAGGAGGCTCGGCGCGCCACCCGTTGCCCCGAACACGCCGTCCGTGCAGCCGAATGGGCAAAGCGACGGGTCGCTGTCGTTCCACACCGTCTCATTCTCGTAACTGCCGTCGTCGGCGAGGAACAGATTCGTCCCGCCGACACCCGTGACGAGCGGATCGGATGCCGGGTAGCCGGCGTTCAGGAAGCTGTAGCCGTTGTTCCCACCGGCGTCGCCGGCTGAGGCGAAGACGGTCATGTTGGCGGCTTTCGCTGCGACGTAGCCGTCGTGCGCCTGCGCCTGCTGGCCGTTGTTCCCGTTGTTGCCGCTGATCGCGCCTTCGGGGATGCCAAAGCTCAACGACATCACGTTGCCGAGATGGTGGTCGATCGCCCAGCTCTGCGCGTTGTTCAGGACGTCGCCGCCGTTGTTCGCAGCGATGACCAAGTCGATCGTCGCCTCAGGCGCGATCGCGTGCGACCACTCGACGTCGAGGCTCGTCTCTTCCGCCCAGCTCGCTTCCTGGTGATGCTGCTGCGGGTTGAACGTCGGCTTGCCGCCGGGGTAGTAGATGTTCAGCGTCGGATCAGGGAGGCCCATCGCGGCGTCGAACGTCTGCAGGTCCTGCTGGATCGTCGGACTGCCGTACGCGTCGACGATCACGATCGTCTGACCCGCGCCGGTTGCGCTATCCGGAATGCTGTAGCCCGTGCGGATCTCGCTCGGCGTGTAACACGCGAGACCGAACGTTGCTTCGCAGACGGACGGGGCCGGGAACCCGGCCGCCGGCTTTGCCGAGTAGGCGAACTTCGTGAGCGGGTTGACCGTGTAGTTCCATGAACTCGATGTCGTTGCAGCGCTCGCTGCAACCGCAGCTATCGCAGTGACCGCCGCAACGAGCGCCACGCTCATCCACATTTGCTTTCTACGCACGTTCGGAACCCCCCATACGGATAGTCAGGACGGATATAGCGTTTCCTCGATCAGGCGGCCTGTCAAGCAGGAGCGTTACCAT
>DASUKC010000026.1:0-15992 GCA_036278975.1 Gaiellaceae bacterium | reverse complement strand
GGTCTTCACCCTGGTCGGAGAAGAGACGCAGCTCGTCGACGCGCTCCTCGCCGGGATTGCGGTTGCGAAGGAGCGGATCGACCTTCGCCGCCACCAGGGCGCGCATCCGCGCATCGGCGCCGCAGACGTCGTGCCGGTCGTGCCGATCGTTCCGGCCGACATGCCGCGCGCGCAGGCGTGCGCAACGTCGCTGGGCGAACGCATCGGCTCAGAACTTGGCCTGCCGGTGTTCGTCTACGACCCGCCCGCGCGCGGGCCGGCGTTCTATCGCCGCGGTGATCTCGCCGAGCGCTTGGCGTCGGCGGAGCTCGTTCCCGATTTCGGCCCCGCCGAGCTGCACGCGACGGCGGGCGGGGTCATCCTCGGTGCGCGCCGGCCGTTGATCGCGTTCAACGTGAACCTGCGCGGCGACGTCGCCGCGGCGCGCGAGATCGCAGCCGTTGTGCGCGAGCGCGGCGGCGGCTTCCCGGGGGTGCGCGCGCTTGGGCTCGAGCTGCCCAGCCGGGGGCTCGTGCAGGTCTCGATGAACGTCGAGGACTGGGAGGCGGCGGCGCTGCACGACATCGTCGACCGCATCCGCAGCGAAGCAGAGGCGCGTGGCCTCACGGTCGTCGGCTCCGAGCTCGTCGGCTTGATGCCTGCCGGGGCGGCCGCAACCGCAGCCGGCGCGATGCTCGGCATCGACGGCTTCGACACGTCGCGGCTGCTCGAGCTGCGTCTGCTGGGGGACAGGTAGGGGACAGGAGGGGGACAGGCACGTGCCTGTCCCCACACAAACTGTCCACAGCCTCTAGAGGCGACGCGCGCCGACGTACGTCGACGCGTACCAGCCGACGAAGGTGTCGATGCGGACGAACGTGCCGGTGTGCGGCGCGTCGACGAACTGCCCGTCGCCGATGTAGATGCCGACGTGGTCGAGCGCGTCGAAGAACACGAGATCACCGGGTTGCAGATCGGCGAACGCAACCGGCTGGCCGTAGGTGTACTGCGCGGCTGCGAAATGAGGGAGCTGGATGCCGAGCTGCGCGTACACGTACATCACAAGACCCGAGCAGTCGAAGCCGAGCGTCGTCGCGCCGCCGAACACGTACGGCGTGCCGATGTACTTCAGTGCGAGAGCTGCGGCCGACGGGTAGCCGGGATTCGTCGGCGCCGGAGTCGACGCACCGGTAGCTACGGGCGTCGTCGTGGTGGGAGTGGTTGCCGACGTCGTGGTGGTGCCGGTGGTAGTGGTCGTGCTGGTTGTCGTCGACGAATGCGCCGCGGCAGCTTTTGCCGCTGCGGCAGCGCGTGCACGCTGAAGTGCCTCCTGCTGTGCCTTGATCTGCGCGAGCAATCGTGCGCGCGCTTCTGCGGCAAGCCGTGCCTGGCGCTTGCGCTCGACAGCTTGCAGATGCGCGACCTCTGACTGCACCGACGCGAGCAGACGCTGACGCTCCGCGACTTCGGACGACAGTGTGCGGCGATGCGCCGCGATCGCGGCTGCGGCCGCCGCTTTCTTCTGGCGCTCGACGACGAGTTGCCGTTCGCGCTTGTTCAAGTTGTCGCGTCGAATGATCGCGGTGTGCACGATCTGGCGGTCGAGCCGGTTGCCGGCGTTCACGAGCTCGAGACGGTCGAGCATCGACGAAAAGCTCGACGCGCCGAGCACGGCGTCGGTCGTCGACGGCGGGGGAGTCTCGTACAGGAGGACGAGCCGCCTCTCGACGTTGGAGATCGCGATGGCGTATTCCGCGCGAGCAACCTTCAGGAGGCGCGCCGTGTAGCGCTCGCTCGCTTTGACCTTGCTCAGCTGGTAGATCGCGCCGTTGAGTTGCTCGTTGACGCGCCCGAGTTGAATGTCGAGGCCGTTGATCTGGTCCATGACGCGCTGTGCCTCGGCTTGCTTGGCGCGGATGCGCGGGTTCGACGGCGCGCCGGCGCCCGGCGTGGCAGCCGCAAGCGCCGCGATGCAGACGAGCAGGGCCGCCATCTGGGCGCGTCTAACCGTGAGAGTCCGGGCTCCCATAGCCGTCTTTTCGGCAGGGACGACGTCAAACCTTCGTAGACTCGCGGCATGAATGCGCTCAGCGGCAGCGATCTTGGGGTCGACGACGTCTGGCAGGTGGCGGTCGAAGGGGCCCCGGCCGCGGCGCTCTCCGACCAGGCGCGCGACCAGATGCGCGCCGCCCGAGATCTGGTCGAACGCGCGGCGCACGGAACGAGCGAGCACACCTACGGCGTCAACACCGGCTTTGGCCGCTTCGTCTCGCGCGTCATTCCCGAAGAGCTGACGGAAGAGCTTCAGCTCCGCCTGCTGCGCTCGCACGCGTGTGGAGTCGGTGAGCCGTATCCCGACGAGGTGGTCCGCGCGGCGATGCTCCTGCGTGCCAACGCGCTTGCAAAAGGAAACTCAGGCGCGCGCATCGAGACGGTTGAGCTGCTGCTCGAGCTACTGAACCGTGGCGTCATCCCGCACGTTCCGTCACGCGGTTCGGTCGGCGCGTCGGGTGATCTCGCGCCGCTCGCGCATCTCGCGCTCCCGCTCGTCGGTGAGGGTCGCGCGACCGTCGACGGCGAGTCGCTCGACGGAGCCGCCGCACTTGCGCGTGTCGGGCTCGAGCCGCTGCGCCTCGTCGCCAAGGAAGGGCTGTCGCTGATCAACGGCACGCAGTTCATGGCGGCGCAGGGATCGCTCTGTCTTGTGCGCGCGCAACGCCTGGCGCAGGCAGCGGACTGTGCGTGTGCGCTGTCACTCGAAGCGCTGCAGGGATCGCGCACGTCGTTCATGCCCGAGGTGCATGCGCTGCGGCCGCTACGCGGCCAGGCCACATCGGCGCGCAACGTGCTGCGCCTGCTCGACGGCTCTGCGATCAACGAAGCGCACCGCTGGTGCGACAAGGTGCAGGATGCGTACTCGCTGCGCTGCGCGCCGCAGGTGCACGGTGCATCGCGAGACCTGCTCGACTACGTCGAATACACGGTCGGCACCGAGCTCAACTCGGCCACCGACAATCCGCTCGTGCTCGTCGAGAGCCAGCAGCTCGTGTCGGCTGGAAACTTCCACGGCCAGGCGCTTGCGTTTGCGCTCGACGCGCTGGCGATGGCGGTCGCCGAGCTCGCGAACATCTCAGAACGCAGGGTCGAGCGGCTCGTGAATCCGAATCTCAGTGACGGTCTGCCGGCGTTCCTGACGACGGACGGAGGTCTGAACTCCGGCTTCATGATCCCGCAGTACGTCGCCGCGTCACTCGTCTCCGAGAACAAGGTGCTGTGCCATCCCGCATCGGTCGACTCGATCCCCACGAGCGCGGGACAGGAGGATCACGTGTCGATGGGCAACGCGTCGGGACTCAAGGCATGGCAGGTCGTGGGGAACTCGGAGCGCGCCGTTGCAATCGAACTGCTTGCCGCAACGCAGGCGGTCGAGTTCCTCGCGCCGCTGCAACCCGGGCGCGGCTCACTCGCCGTGCACGAGGCGGTGCGCGCACTGTCGCCGCGCCTGCGCGACGACCGGTCGCTGCACGAAGACATCGAACGCGTCGCCGGCGCCGTGCGCGACGGCTCGCTCATCGCGGCCGCCGAAGCGGCGGTCGGAGAGCTCGAATGAGACGTCTGCGCTGGAACGCCCCAGCGTCTGCGTCGTCGAAGCACCGCCTGCGCGACACGTTGCTGTTGTACGGCGGGTTTTCGCTCGTGATCCTGATTCTCGGCGTCGCACTCGGCCGCGGGGTTGGCCGCACGCTGGCAATCGCAGCCGCCGTGTTCGTTCTTAGCTCGCTGTGGGCGATCTACCGGCTGCGCCGGCACCCGTGACGCTGCTCATCCGCGACATCCGCCAGCTCGCTACACCCGCGGGGACGCTTGCGCCGCTTCGCGGGAAGGCGTTGCGCGACGTCGACGTGATCGAGGACGCGTACGTGTTGTGCGACGGCGATCGGATCGTCTCCGTCGGGCGTATGCGCGACCTGAGCCTGAGCGGCGACGTCGAGGAGCTCGACGCTCGCGACTGGTGCGTCGTCCCTGGGCTGGTCGACTGCCATACGCATCCCGCCTTCGGCGGCGACCGCGTCGGCGAGTTCGCATTGCGCGCGGGCGGCGCGTCATATGAGGAACTGCACGCAGCGGGTGGCGGCATCCTGTCGACGGTGCACGCCACACGTGCGGCCGGCGAGGACGGGCTGCGCACCGCAGTCGAGCGCCACGCCCGCTGGATGCTGCGCGACGGCACGACCACCTGGGAGGGCAAGTCGGGCTACGGCCTCGACCGCGAGACCGAGCTCGCGTCACTGAACGCGATCAGCGCCGCGGGCGGCGTGCCGACGTGGCTCGGCGCACACGCCGTACCGCCGGAATTCGAGGGCGCCGACGCATACCTCGACTTCGTCCTGCACGACGTGCTCCCGGCAGTGACTGCGCCGGCCGCGGATGTGTTCCTCGAGCGCGGTGCGTTCGACGCCGCGCAGGCACGGCGCTACCTCACCGCGTGCCGCGACGCCGGTCTTGCGCTTCGTCTGCACGGCGACCAGTTCACGGAGAGCGGCGCGATCCCACTTGCGATCGAGCTCGGCGCCCGGTCGGTCGATCACCTCGAGGCGACGGGAGACGACGGCGTCCGCGCGCTCGCGGCGAGTGACGTCGTCGGCGTGTTGCTGCCGGCAAGCGCGCTCTTCCTCGACCGGCCGATGCCGCCGGCTCGCGCCCTTGTCGATGCAGGTGCGGCAATCGCGCTCGCCACCGACTTCAACCCGGGCAGTTCGTTCACCACGAGCCTGCCGCTGGTCTGCTCGCTCGCTGCGACGCAGCTCAAGCTCGCGCCGGCAGAGGCACTCGCCGCGGTCACCGTCAATGCCGCGCACGTGCTTGGGCTGGCCGATCGTGGCCGTGTTGCGCCCGGCTGCCGCGCCGATCTCGTGCTCCTCGACGCGCCCGATTGGCGCTACCTCTCGTATCACCTCGCCGGCGACGTCGTTGCGTGCGTGGTGCGCGGCGGGGCGCTCGCGTACCGCCGCTAACCTGAACGTTATGCCGACCCGCAAACAGCGACGGCGCCGTGACAAGTCGCTCCGGCACGAGTACGAGACCGTGCTCATCGACGAGGAGGGCAACGAGACCCTCCTCGACGCCGACGAAGCACGGGCCACGCGCGAAGAGCGCGACAAGCAGCGAACGGAGTCGAGGGCCAAGGCGAAGCCGGCCGCGAAGTCGTCGCGCTCGTCACGACCGATGCGCGAGCCCCCGCCGCCGACTTGGCAGCGCGCGTTCAAGCGCGGCGGGCTGATGGGCGCGCTGATCCTCGTGCTCTTCGTGTTCGTGCTGAAGGGCGGCTCGACCGGCGAGCGCATCGCGATCCCGCTCTTCTACGCGGTCGCGTTCATTCCGCTGACGTATGTGGTCGACCGCTGGACGTACCGCACGTACCAGAAGCGTCTCGCGAAAAAAAACTAACCCTTCGCGCGAGGCCCGTTTCCGCGCCTGGATACACTCAAACGCTCGCATGCCGCTCGCTGTCGACACGTTCGTCATGGGTCCGTACGCGTCGAACTGCTACGTGGTTCGCAGCGAGCGCGGCGCGCCGGAAGCCGCCGTGATCGACCCTGGCGACGACCCGACGCCGCTGCGGCTCGAACTCGCGCGCCTCGGCGCGGCGACGGGCGGGATCCTCGTCACGCACTCGGACGTCGACCACATCGGCGGTGTTGCGTCGCTCGCCGAAGGGACGGGTGCGGAGGTGTGGGCGCCGGAAGGCGAGGTAGAGGAGTTGCGCAAGGGCGAGACGCGCGGAGGCATGCGCGTCGCACCGCACGACCCGGCACACACGGTGACGGGCGGCGACGAGATCACCGTCGCGGGGATCGCCTTCGACGTCGTCGACATCCCCGGCCACTCCGCCGGGCACGTCGCGTTCCACCACGAGGGCGAGCTCTTCTCGGGCGACTTGCTGTTCGCAGGCTCGATCGGCCGCTTCGACCTGCGCGGCGGCGACTGGGACACGCTGCTCGCATCGGTGCGCATGCTGATGGAGCGCTTCCCGGCCGAGACGGTTGTCTACCCCGGGCACGGCGAGCCGACGACACTCGGCCGCGAGCTGCAGTCGAATCCGTTCCTGCGTGAGCTGCGGGCATGACCGAGTTCCAGGCACCGCGCGGGACGCACGACATCCTTCCCGGCGACGCGCCGTGGTGGCACCTCGTGCGCGCGATGGAGCAGCTCGCCGCCCAGTACGGCTACGGCCACATCCAGACACCGGTGTTCGAGGACACCGGGCTCTTCGCGCGCACCTCGGGCGAGGCGTCCGACGTCGTGCACAAGGAGATGTACAGCTTCAGCGACCGCAGCGATCGCCCGCTCACGTTGCGTCCCGAGGGCACAGCGCCGATCTGCCGCGCGTACATCGAGCACGGCATGCACCGCGAGCCGCAACCGGTGAAGGCGTACACGATCGCGCCGATGTACCGCTACGGCACACCCGGGCGCGGCCGTTACCGCGAGCACTGGCAACTGTCGATCGAGGCGATCGGATCCGCAGATCCCGCGATCGACGCCGAGATCATCGACCTGTACCGCGAGCTGCTTCGCCGCCTCGGTGTGACGAAGTGGGAGCTGCGCCTCAACTCGATCGGCGACCAAAACTGCCGGCCTCAGTACGTCGCAAAGCTCAACGAATGGCTCGACGCGCATGCCGCCGTGCTCGACGAGGACGCCCGACACAAGCGCGCCACGAGCCCGCTGCAGGTGTTCGACGTGAAGAGCGAGCAGGTGCGCGCTGCGCTCGCAGACGCGCCGAAGATCGGCGAGTCGCTGTGCGGCGAATGTCGCGCGCACTTCGAAGCAGTGCGTGCGCAGCTCGACGCGCTCGGCGTGCCCTATGTGCTCGACCCGACGCTCGTGCGCGGGCTCGACTACTACACGCGCACCACATTCGAGTTCGTCGGCCCCGACGAGAACGTCAACTCGACGATCTGCGGCGGCGGCCGGTACGACGGTCTCGTCGAACAGATCGGCGGGCCGCCGACGCCGGCGATCGGCTTCGGCGCCGGACTCGAGCGGCTGTTGCTGGCGGTCGAGAACGAAGGGGTCGCATTCGATTCGACACCGCTCGACGTCTTCTTCGTCGTCGCCGAAGGCGCCGACCGCGTGCGGGTGCTGCAAGTGCTCGCGGAGCTGCGGCGGCTCGGCATCTCGGCGGACACCGACTATGCCGGCCGGTCGTTCAAGGGTCAGATGACGCAGGCCGGGCGCACGGGCGCTCGCACTGTCGTGATCGTGCGCGGCGCCGACGCGGCGCTGCGCCGTCAGGGGCGTGACGAGCAAGTCGTTTCTCTCGACGCGCTCGTGACTACGCTGGGCGCATGAGCTGGCGGGATCTCTACTGCGGCGAGCTCCGGCCCGAGCACGTCGGGCAGCGCCTGACTGTCGCAGGCTGGGTCGACACTCGCCGTGACCACGGCGGGCTGGTCTTCGTCGACCTGCGCGACCACACGGGCAAGGTGCAGCTCGTCCTCAAAGAGTCCGACACGGCTCACGAGCTGCGCAACGAGTTCGTCGTCCAGGCGGAGGGCGAGATCGTGGCCCGCGCGCCCGACGCGGTAAACCCGAACCTGCCGACCGGCGAGGTGGAGTTGCAGGTCGAGAAGCTGACGATCCTTTCGCGCTCGACGCCGCTGCCGTTCCAGCTCGACGAAGAGAACGTCGACGAGACGACGCGCCTGCGCTACCGGTGGCTCGACTTGCGCACGGAGCGGATGCAGAGCAACCTGCGTCTCTCGCACACCGTGATCACGGCGATCCGCCGGACGATGGACGAGCGCGGTTTCGTCGACATCTGGACGCCAAGCATGACGCGCGGCACGCCCGAGGGCGCGCGCGACTTCCTGACGCCCGTTCGTCTGCAGCCCGGCACGTTCTACGCGCTCGCGCAGTCGCCGCAGTTGTACAAGCAGCTATGCATGGTCGGCGGTCTCGACCGCTACTACCAAATCGCGACGTGCTGGCGTGACGAGGACCTGCGTGCAGATCGGCAGTTCGAATTTCGGCAGCTGGATCTCGAGCTTGCGTTCGCAGAACAGGAAGACGTGCTCGACGTGCTCGAGGCGTGCGTCATCGCATCGTTCGAGTCGATTGGGCGCGAGCCGCCTGCGCGTCCGTTCCCGCGGCTGACGTTCGCCGACGCGATGCTGCGCTACGGCACGGACAAGCCGGATCTTCGCTACGGCCTCGAGATTCAGGAGGCAACGGAGATCACGCGCTCGTCTGAGTTTGGTGTCTTCGCGAACGCGCCATGTGTGCGCTTCCTCGTCGCGCCGCGCGCGTTCTCGCGCGCCGAGCTGTCGCGCCTCGAAGAGATCGCGAAGGAGTGGGGCGCGAAAGGGCTTGCATACATCGTCGTCGACGAAAGCGGCGAGCAGCGTTCGCCGATCGCGAAGTTCCTCTCTGAGGCGGAGCTCGCCGCGTTCAGCGCGCCGCCCGGCTCGACTGTTCTGTTCGGCGCGGGCGACGAGGCGATCGTCGCGCGTGTGCTCGGCGGTCTGCGCGCGCACCTCGGTCGCGAGCTCGAGCTCATCGAGCCCGGCGCGAACGCGTTCCACTGGGTCGTCGACTTCCCGCTCTTCGAGCAGCACGAGGAGAGCGAAGGCTGGACGTTCATGCACCACCCCTTCACGGCGCCGGCAGGCGGTACGGAGACGTGGGACGAAAGCAATCCCGCCGGCGTGCGCGGGCAGCACTACGACCTCGTGTGGAACGGGTGGGAGCTCGGGTCAGGCTCGATCCGCATCCACGATGTCGAGATGCAGCAGAAGGTGTTCCGCACGATGGGGCTGTCCGACGAAGAGGCCCGGTCGAAATTCGGCTTCCTGCTCGCTGCACTGGCGATGGGCGCGCCGCCGCACGGCGGGTTTGCGATGGGCATCGACCGGTTCGTCGCGCTGATGGCAGGCGAACCGGACATCCGTCAGGTGATCGCGTTTCCGAAGGTCGCGAGTGGCTCCGACCCGCTCACGGGTGCTCCCACGGCGATGCCGCCCGAAGTTCTCGCGGAGCTCGGGATTGCCGTGAGGCTCCCCAAGTAGGTACGTTGCCTGGCGGGGGGCGACACCGATGCACCTGCCACGCCTC
The DNA here is from genome assembly GCA_036278975.1 of Gaiellaceae bacterium. Taxonomy (GTDB): domain Bacteria; phylum Actinomycetota; class Thermoleophilia; order Gaiellales; family Gaiellaceae; genus PALSA-600. The sequence goes on along the minus strand of DASUKC010000026.1, from coordinate 6,896 downwards.
GAGGACCTGCCCAAGACTGCCGACGGCGGTTACGAACCGACCTCCGTGGTGGAGGCGTTCGAGGTGTTTGCGCGCTTCGCTGCGAGCACACGCGCCGAGCTGCGCGTGTCGCGGGCGGCGGCGAGCCGGCAGCCGAGCACGGCGCCCTCGCGGGAGACGATCGCGGCCGGCGTGGCGGCGGAGCGGATCGTCCGCGCGGCCGCCGACTACGCGGACCAACTCGAGTTGGCGTCGCGTGCCGAGGCCGACGAGATCGTCCGCGAGGCCCGCGAGCAGGGCCGCGCCATCGTCGAGCGCGCACATGAGGTGACGCGCGAGTTGCTCCGCGCCGCCTCGTTCGGCGAAGCGCACCTGGAAGAGCTGGTCCGCGCGCTGGTGCGGGCCGCGTCGGCCTCCGAATAGCAGCAACCCCACGACTCGCGCATACTTCTGAGGGATGACGGTGCATCGCACCCCGTCCGCCTCGATCGAGTCGCTTCCGCAGCTCGAAGACCTTCCGCGGACCGCAGCCGGTGGTTATGACGCACGGTCGGTTGCGGAGGCTTTCGCGGCGTTCCGGCGCAGCACGTTGCAGATGCATGCCGAGCTTCGCGTCTTGAAGGCAGCCGTGAAGCCATCGCCGCTGCCGGCAGACAGCCACCAGGGGCGCATGAGCGCGATGCGAATCATCCGCGCGGCAGCCGAGTTTGCGGATGCCATCGAACGAGAAGCGCAACGAACAGCGTCCGAGCAGTTGACGCGCCTCGACGCGAACCTCGAAAGACGCCAGCGTGATGTCGTCGAAGCCGAGCGTCTTGTTGCGGAGCGCGAGCGCGAGCTCGAGCGCAAGGGCGAGGAGATCGTCCAGCGCGCACGCCGCGAAGCCGACGAGTACTTCGTCAAGGCGCGCCTCGAGGCAGAACAGCTCTCCGCGAACATCCAGACCGAAGTTGACGAGACGTTCGCGTGGGTGCGCGAGCACGCGGCAGCGATCCTTTCCCGTGCCGAAGAGGTTGCACGCCAGGTGCTCGGCAGTGCGTCGCTCGGGCCGGCACGCACAAGCGAGCTCACCGATTCGGTCACGCGCTCCGCGCACGCGGACACCGTTGCGAGCAGCGGTCCGCCGCCGTCGTTGATCGCGCCGCTCTACGAGAGCCTCGAAGCTGCGCGGCGGAATGCGATCGAGCAAGGCGACGAGTAACCGCCGTGCCGATGCGGGGGCGCCTTGCACTTTCGGTTGCGTACGTCGCAGCGCTTGCCGTCGCGCTCGCGTTCGCTGACCTAGGTGCACCGGCCACGGTCGGGCTGATGCTCGCGGGGTGGGTCCTGCTCGCGGCAATCGAGTGGACCGCGTGGCGTGGTGTCGCGCACTATGGCGCGGGCAATCCGCCCGCCTGGCGTGTTCCGCGCGTGTCGCTCCCACCGGCGCAACCACTTGAACAGTTCACGCAGGGATATCCCGACGCGGTGCGTGACGAAGGCGCGACGTGGATCGCATCGCCGGCAGTACGTGACGAGCTGTTCGGCGAGTGGCCGGTAGCGATGCCGAACGAGGATCCCGAGGACACACAGCCGACATGAACCTCTTCCGCAGACCCGAAGGTCGCTTCGCGTTGGAAGCGCTTGCGATCGTCGCGGCGGCCGCCATCCCCGGCTACCTGCACGTGAGCTGGAAACACGTCCTTGTGCTCGTGATCGCGGTGCTTGTCTTGTCGGTGCTGCTCGAGACGGTTGTTGCGCTCCGCGTGCGCCGCCGGCGGCAGGGTGAAGAGCCTGCGCCGCTGCTCGAGGATCCGGTGACGCCTGTCGAACCGGAGCCCGCGCCGGAGCCCGAGCCTGTTGTCGCGAAAGCAGAACCGGTGCCTGCGCCGCCGCCACCACCGGAGCCGCCACCGTCGCGGGTCGTCGAGGCGCCGCCGTCACCGCGACCACCGACGACGCGAGCACCGCTGCCACCGCAACCTCGGCCGCAGCGTCCCATTCCACCACCGAAGCCGCCCGACGACGTCGACCGGGTCGTCGCTGCGATCTTCTCCGGCAACCCATCTGCACCGCCTCCGCCTCCACGGCAGCCTCCTCCGCGGCAGCCGCCACCCCCGCCGCCGGCCACCGGCCCGTGGAAGATCGCGCAGCTCGAACGTGCGCTTCGGTCGCAGCCGGCCCCGGATCCGGAGCTGCTCTACATGATCGGCTACCTGCGCGACTACGCGGACGCCGACGGGACGCTGCCTCCGGAGTTCGACGAGCTCGTGCGCGACGCGTTCGGGCGCGTGCTCGGGCTGCCGCACTAGCGCGTGGTCGGGCTGCGCCGGCTGCTTGTGCTTGCAGCGGCTGCGTTGCTCGTCGGCGTGGCCGTCCTCGCCGTTCGCGGGTGGCGCAGCGAGCGTTCGCGACCGCCGCGTTCGGTAGGCGACTTCGTCGCGCTCGCAGGCTCGGCGGGACCCACGGCCTTCGGTCATCACACGAAGTGCGGCGGCGTCATCGGTCCCGACACGCTCGGTATCGCGCACCCGACGCTGCCGTGCGGCGCGCGGATCTACATCACCTACCGCGGCCTGCGAGTGCTGACCGCGGTGATCGACCGAGGCCCCTATGAAGCAGGGCGGCAGTTCGACGTGACGGATGCACTTGCTCGCCGGCTCGGCCTCCAGGGCGTGCAGCAAGTTCACTGGTCCTACGCAGGCCCATGACCCATCGCTAAGGTGGCGCGGTGCCCGACGCCGTTCGCGGGCTGCGTATCCATGTAGAACCAACACCATGTGAAAGGGAGCCCGCGTCGGGCCTAGGCGCCTCGCGTTCGACGGTCCGCACGGCACCCACCTGGCTTGCCAGGTTCACACGGACGCAGCAAGACGGCGGCGTGGGGCACAAACTTTCGGCGTTCGGGGTCTGGCCCGTGCCTGACCCCGCTACCTAGGCACGTGCCTATCTACACCCGTGCGACTTGAACGGGATGGTTTCATGTCCAGATGCGTGAGTTGATTGGAGATTCCGCCCGCGGCGAAGAGTGGGCATGCGTGCGGCTTCGCGTCGACGGCGATCGCATCGTCGATGCAGACGCCGATGGGCTCGCGCAGGACTTGCGCGGGCTGACCCTGCTCGAAGCTGCGGCCGTCGGCGGCGACGCGCTTCCGGTCGACGCGCTTGCGAATGCGATTGCACCGGCCGTCAGAGCGACCTTTGACGAGAACAGAGTCGCGGTTGGCGTAAGCGGCGGCGTCGACAGCGCCGTCGCGCTGATCAAGGCGGGACCGCTCGCAGTCGGCGTCACGCTTCGCCTGTGGCTCGACCCGCGCGGTCCGGATGCCGAGCGCGTGTGCTGCTCCCCGAACGCCGTGCTCGCCGCGCGCAAGCAGTGTCACGAGCTCGGCCTGCCGCACATCACACTCGATCGGCGCGAGGCATTCCGCCGCTCGATCGTCGAGAGCTTCGTGCGCGGCTACGAACGTGGCGACACGCCGAACCCGTGCATCCGCTGCAACGGCAGCTTCCGCTTCGCAGAACTACTCGCACTCGCACGACGGATCGGCGCTGCCCGTCTCGCGACAGGTCATTACGCGCGCATCGTCGAACGCGACGGCACATTGCTGCTCGCGCGCGCTCTCGACATGCAGAAGGACCAGAGCTACATGCTCGCACGCGTCGATCCACGCTTTCTCGACCGCCTCTGGTTCCCGCTCGGCGAGCAGACGAAGGCGGACACGCGCGCACAGGCAGAAGAGCATGGCCTCGCAGCGGCGCATCGCGCGGAGAGCCAGGAGGCGTGCTTCCTCGCCGGCGACGACTACCGCCCGTTCCTCGAACGGCAGGGTCTCGCCGCCGAGCCCGGCGCGATCGTCGACGAAGACGGACGCAAGCTCGGAGAACACGATGGCTATTGGCGGTTCACGCCGGGGCAGCGCCGCGGGCTCGGCGTATCGGCGGCCGAGCCGCTCTACGCACTGAACGCCGACCCGGTGCGCAACACGGTGACCGTCGGTCCACGCGCATCGCTCGCCCGCACGAGCGTCACCGCACGCGGGCGGATGTACGCACCCGCGACCAGCGTCGATGCGAAGCTCCGGTACCGCTCGCCCGCCGTCGGCGCGGCAGTCGAAGCGACGGCGTCGGGCTTCCGCCTCACGCTCGACCAGCCCGCGTACGGCGTGGCCCGCGGCCAGGCTGCCGTGCTCTACGACGGCGACGTCGTGGTGGGTGCCGGCCTGGTCACATCGGCCAGAGGCTAAGGTCCGCCGATGGTTGTTCTCTTCTCGTTCGGCGATGTCGCCTACCTCGCTCTGGCGATTTTCCTGGTGGCCGTCGGGCTTGGCGCGGGGTGGGCATTTCTACGGCTTGCCGTAACCTTCGACCGAATTTCCTCGTTGATTCGTGGGGCAGAGCGGGAGGCTTTGCCGGTGATCAACAAGGTTGGGGGCTCAGTCGATCGGGTGAACGCACAACTCGACAAGATCGACCAGGCGATGGACAGCGCCGTCGACGCGGCGGATGCCGTCGACCAGGCCGTGCGCACGGTGAGCTTCGCCGTGAAGCGTCCGGTGCAGAAGCTCGCGGGTCTGTCGACCGGGATCTCGCACGGCTGGGCGTCGCTGCTCACGCGCCGCGATTGGCGCGGTGCCGTCGACGAGGCGAAAGCGGCTGCCGCGCGACGCGAGAAGGACCTCGACGAAGACTTGCGCGCGACGCATGACTGACGAGATCGTCCTCACGATTCCGAGCGCGCCCGGCTTCGACCGCGTCGCACATCTCGTGCTCAGCGGAATCGCGGTCCGCCTCAACCTCACGATCGAGAACCTCGAGGACCTACAGCTCGCACTCGACTCGCTGCTCGACGCGGCCGCAAACGGGGAGCTCACCGTCGGGATCAGCGTCGAGGACGGCGAGATGACTGCGCGTGTCGGTCCGATCCTGTCGCGCGTACTCGACGAGCTCGAAGCCGAGGACGGCGAAGTGTTCGGCCGCCGGCGCGTGCTCGAGTCGACTGTCGACGACGTGCATGTCGACGGCGACTCTGTTCGTCTGACGAAGAAGGTGACTATCGTCGGTGGCTGAGAACGACAAGATCCTGCTACGCCGCTATCACGAGGAAGGGGACCTCCAGGCGCGGGAGCAGCTGATCGAGCAATACATGTCGCTCGTACGTTCGCTCGCCCGGCGCTACAGCTACAGGGGGGAACAGCTCGATGACCTCGTCCAGATCGGCGCAATCGGTCTGATCAAGGCGATCGACCGCTTCGACCTGGACCGCGGCGTCGAACTGACCACGTACGCGACGCCGAACATCATCGGTGAGATCAAGCGGCATTTCCGCGACCGCGGCTGGGCCGTGCGCGTCCCGCGCGGGCTGCAAGAGCTCAACGTCCAGCTGTCCAAGCTGATCGAGACGCTCACAGTGCAGCTGGCGCGGTCGCCGACGGTTCCGGAGCTCGCGAAGGCCGCGGGCGTCGAGGAAGAAGAAGTGCTCGAAGCGCTCGAATCGGGTCGCGCGTACTCGTCGCTGTCGCTTTCGCAAGGCGGTGGCAACGAGGACGGCGACGAGATCGATCCACTCGAGATGCTCGGCGAGATCGAGCACCAGTACGAGGTGTCGGAGGATCGCGCCGTACTCGCGCCGGGGTTCAAGGCGCTCGACGACCGCGAGCGCGCGATCCTGCACCTCCGATTCTTCGAAGGGCTGACGCAGTCGCAGATCGCGGCGCAGATCGGCATCTCGCAGATGCACGTTTCGCGCCTGATCCGGCGGGCGCTGGAGAAGATCCGCGAGGAGATCGCCACCGACGAGCTCGACCCCGATCGCCGCCAGTAGGCGTCCCTAGACTGTCGCCAGCCATGGCGATGACGACCAACGAGCTGCGCGAGGCCTATCTCGCGTTCTTCGAGGAGCGCGGGCATCTCCGCTGCCCGTCCTACTCACTGATCCCGCGCGCCGATGACCACTCGACGCTGCTCACGTCGGCCGGCATGCAGCCGCAGATGCCGTTCTTCCTCGGGCGCGAGGAGCCGCCGGCGCTGCTCACGACGACCGCGCAGAAGGTCTTCCGCACCGTCGACATCGACGAGGTCGGTCGCGACACCTTCCACCTCACGTTCTTCGAGATGCTCGGCAACTTCTCGTTCGGCCAGTACTTCAAGCAGGGAGCGATCGAGTTCGCGCGGGAGTTCATGATCGACCGGCTGGGCCTGGACTGGAACCGCATCTGGGTGAGCGTCCACGCCGGCGATCCAGGCTTGAAGCTCGGCCCTGACGAAGTAGCCATCGAAGGCTGGCTGTCGGTCGGCATGCCGCGCGAGCGGATCACGCCGCTGCCGTCGTCGGAGAACTTCTGGTCGGTCGGCGGCCCAGGCCCGTGCGGGCCCGACTCGGAGATCTACTGGGACTGGGGCGAAGAGACCGGCTGCGGTGAAGCCGACTGCAAACCGGGGTGCACGCGCTGTGAGCGCTTCCTCGAGTTCTGGAACCTCGTCTTCATGGAGTACGAGCTGCATCCCGACGGCACGCTCACGCCATTGCCGAAGCAGAACATCGACACGGGCATGGGGCTCGAGCGCATCTCGCGCATCATGCAAAACGTCCCGTCGGTTTACGACACCGACGGTTATCAGGCGATCATGTCGTGGATCGCGGCCGCTTCGGGTGTCGCCTACGGCTCGTCTGTGGACGCGACGAAGGCGCATCGCGTGCTCGCCGATCACGGGCGCGGCATGTGCTTCATCGTCGCCGAAGGCGTCATACCGTCGAACGAAGCCCGCGGGTACGTCCTGCGCCGCATCATCCGCCGCGCAGTGCAGCACGGCCTGCGCATCGGCCTCGAGTCGCCGTTCCTGCCGGGGCTCGCCGACGCTGTAATCGAGCAGATGGGCGCCGCATACCCCGAGCTCGTCGAGCGCCGCAACGAGATTCATCGCGTGCTCTCCGCCGA
>DASUKC010000025.1:0-13418 GCA_036278975.1 Gaiellaceae bacterium | reverse complement strand
GGTTGTCGAGCGCGCAGATGACGATCGCCGTTCCCGTCGCGCTGTCGGAGAACACGCCGATCTCCGCGGTGTCCGTGCCTTGCACGCGTGCGAGCTCGGGGACGACTCCTTCCGGCAGCACACGTACGACGGCGCTCGTCGCGTATGCAGCTTCGATCTCTGCGCGCGCATCGGCGTGCGTCTCGACGTAACACGTCGCGAGCAGGCCTCGCCGCACCGGCAGCAGATGCGGGACGAAACAGACGGCCGTGCCCAGCTGCTGCGCGATCTCCGGCGCGTGCCGGTGTGCACCGACTGCATACGGCGAGAGGTTCTCGAGCACTGCGCCCGCGTGCGACGACGCCTTCAGCGAACGGCCCGCACCCGACACGCCGGACTTCGCATCGACGACGACGTGGCCGAGCTCGCCGGCGAGCGGCCCGAGCGCGAGGAGCGCCGCCGTCGCGTAGCAGCCGGGGTTCGCGATCAGGTTGCCCTCGGGCGGATAGAGCTCCGGCAACCCGTAGCTCCACGCGCCGGGCGCGGCGCCGTACCAGGAGAGCGCCTGCGCCGGATCGACGAGGCGATGCGTGCCGGAAAGGTCGACGACGACCGTGTCTGCCGGCGGCTCGAACGCGGCCGTGACGTCGCCACAAAGAAAGAGGACGTCGGCGCCGCTGGCCGCCGCTTCGTCGTTCGAGACGAACGCGGGCAACGAGCCATTCAGCCGTGGGTCGAGCGCACTCGCCCCTTGCCCGGCGAGCGAGTCGCTGCCGAGGGCGACCGGCTCCAGCGCGGGATGCGCCAGAACCCGGTCGAGGGTCTCCTGGCCTGCATAGCCTGCACACCCGATGATTGCTACAGACGGCATCGAGGCGCAAACTATACAGAGAAACGCAGATTATGCCGGAGCGAGATCCTCCATACGGTCGACGGTGGAGAGAGCAGGGAAGTACAGCCGCCAGACGCCGGCGAGCGCGACGGTGAGGATCCCACCCGCCACCACGGCCGGCACCGCCCCGACGAGCGCAGCAGCGGCTCCGGACTCGAAGGCGCCGAGCTCGTTCGAGGCGCCGATGAAGACGCCCTCGACCGCGTTGACGCGCCCACGCAACCCGTTGGGCGTCGCGACGGCGGCGATCATCGAGCGGATGTTCATCGAGATCATGTCGACGAATCCGCTCACGGCCAGCGCGACGGCCGACACGATGTACCACCGCGAGAGACCGAACACGATCATTGACATGCCGAACAGCGCGACGACCGTGAGGAGCGTTGCGCCGGCGTTGCTCTGCAGCGGGCGCCGCGCGAGCAGAATGCCCGCGAAGAGCGCCCCGATCGCGATCGAGCTGCGCAGCACGCCGAGGCCGAACGGCCCCGTGTGCAGGATCGACTTCGCATAGAGCGGCAGCAACGCAGTCGCTCCGCCGAAGAGCACCGCAAACAGGTCAAGGCTGATCGCACCGAGCATCACCGGAGTGCCGCGGATGAACGCGATGCCGCCGAGCAGGCTGCGCAGCGCAGGTTCGGCGCCGACTGTCTCTTCGATCGGCGCCGACGACTTCATTGCCGCGACTGTGCCTGCCGCGACGACGAGCAGCGCCGCGGCCGTCGCATACACCGCTTCCGGGCTGATCGCGAAGAGAAAGCCGCCGACTGCGGGGCCGCCGATTGTCGCCGCTTGGCCCCCGATCGACCGCAGCGCAATCGCACCGCTGAGCAAGTCGGGCGACACGATCTGCGGTGTCAGCGAGCGCGCGGCCGGATTGCCGAGCTGCGCGGCTGCGCCCGTTGCCGCGGCGAGTGCGATGAACTCCCACAGCTGATGCGCGCCGCCGAGCGTGACGACGAGCAACAGCGCGACGACGCCGGCTTCTACGAGGGTCGACACGGCGACGAGCTTTGTGCGAGAGAGCCGGTCGGCGAGGTGCCCGGTCGGCAGCGCGAGCAGCGGCACCGGTGCGAACTCCGCGAGCCCGATCAGTCCGAGGTCGAACGCCTTGTGATGAATCCCATACACCTGCCAGCCGATCGCGACCGCGGCCATCTGCGTCGCAATGCCGGACGCGACCATGCTCGTCCAGAGCAGCCGGAAGTCGCGTTGCTGGAGCGCGGGGGGAAGCGCGAGCATTTCTCAACTCTACGGTGGCTCTACGGTGGCTCCTAGGTTGCCCCGCTTCGCTGGTGAGAAAGAACGCCAAGGAGGAGAAGAACTGAACATGCCCAGAAACAGATTTTTCGCCGCGATCGCTGCGACGACCGTCGTCGCGGCGGGGATCGCCGCGGGTGCCGTCGGTCTGCTGCGCGGCGGCTCGACTCACACGGTGACCGTGCTCGAGCAACGCGGCGCGCCGGTCGCGAACGTCGCGTCCAATCAGAAAAGCGTCAGTGAGATCGCGCAGCAGGCCACGAAGAGCGTCGTCGAGGTCATCGCGACTTCGTCGTCGTTCAGCCAATCGCCGTACCCGTACGGCGACTCGCGCGCGAGCCAGGCCGAAGGCACGGGCTGGGTCTACGACAGCGACGGCCACATCGTCACGAACAACCATGTGATCGACGGCGCGTCGAGCGTGAAGGTGACGTTCTCCGACGGCTCGTCCTACAAGGCGACCGTCACGGGTACCGACGCGGCCACCGACATCGCCGTGCTGAAGGTGAACGCGCCGTCGTCGAAGCTGACGCCGCTGACGCTCGCCGACTCGTCGAAGGTCGCGGTCGGTGACGGCGTCGTTGCGATTGGCGACCCGTTCGGGCTCACCGGCACGGTGACAACGGGCATCATCAGCGCGGTCAACCGCGAGATCCAGTCGCCCAATGGCTCGCCGGTGGAAGGCGCGATCCAGACGGACGCGGCGATCAACCACGGCAACTCGGGTGGCCCGCTGTTCGACCTGCAGGGCGACGTGATCGGCGTGACGTCGCAGATCGAGAGCGACTCGGGCGGCAGTGACGGCGTCGGCTTCGCGATTCCCTCGAACACCGTGAAGGCCGCGGCGTCGCAAATCATCTCGTCCGGCTCGGTGCAGCACGCGTTCCTCGGCGTTGCACCGCAGACGGCCGCGGGCGGCGTGAAGCTCACGTCGGTCGAGTCCGGCAGCGCCGCCGCCAAAGCGGGCGTGAAGGCCGGCGACGTGATCACTGCGGTCAACGGCAAGAAAGTGGCGTCGGCGGCGACGCTGCGCGCGCTGATCGACGGCTACAAGCCCGGCGACAAGGTGACGCTCGCGATCACGCGCAACGGCTCGACGAAGATGCTCGACGTGACGTTGGGAACGCGCCCCGCGAACTAACTAACGACGACGGTGCTCGCCAGCGAAAGGACTGCTGCTTGTGCAGTTCCGGAGATGGCGAGCACCTGCGCGACCAACGTGTGCCCTACGTCGGCGGCGACCGGCGTGTAGGTCGCGGTCGTTGCGGCGGCGATCGTTGCGCAGATGCGGCCGTTCGGGTTGCACGACTTCCACGTGTACGTGAGCGTCTTCGGCTTCACCGTCCACGTGCCGCCCTTCACGATGAGCTTGGTTCCGACCTTCGTCGTTCCGGTGACCACCGGCTGGGTCGTCGGCGCGAGGGTTGCCGTCGACGGCTGCACGATCCCCGAGACCGATCCGTACGCGATCGCTGTCCCCGTTGAATCCGTCGCGTGGACGGTGATGCCGACCGTCGCGCCGATGTCTTTCGCGACGGTGACGTACGTCGGCTTCGTCGCGCCGTGAACGGATGAGCAGTGCGACGCCGCGGAGTCGCAGCGGTACCACTGGTACGCGTACGTGATCGTGCCCGTGCCGACCCAGCTTCCGGGGCGCCCGACAAGGCGTGAGCCTGCGCGCAGCGTTCCGCCGATCGACGGGCGGCCGCCTGGCGTCGGCCCGGTAGCCGCTGCGACGACAGCCGCGGTCGGCAGCGAGAGCAGTGTCTGTGTGTAGGTGCCGGCGGTTGCCGTCACCGCGGCAAGCAGCGTCGCGCCGAGGTCTGTGGTCGCCACCGTGTAGTTCTGCGCCGTCGCGCCCGGGATCGCAGTGCAGATGCGTCCGTTCGCGTTGCAGTGCGACCATTGATACGTCGTCGACGTGGGAGCGCCGGACCATTGCGGCGTGCCGACACTCAGCGCCTGTCCGACGGCGGCGTGTCCGCTGATCGTCGGCTGCGCAGGGGCGACGAGCGGATTCGACGCTGCGGCGACAAGCCCGGCGAGCGGTGCGTAGGCGGGTGTCGCGCCGGTCGAATCGGTCGCGGTGACGTTGAGCGCGAGTGACTTGCCGACGTCTGCTGCGACCTCGGTGTACGTCGCCTTCGTCGCGCCGTGGATCGACGTGCAATGCGCGCCGTTCGCATCGCAGCGATGCCATTGGTACGCGTACGTCACGTCGGTGCCTGCCGTCCACGTGCCGGGCGTGGCGGTGAGCTTCCCGCCCTGCTGCAGGACGCCGGTGACCGCGGGACCTGCGCTCGGCGTCGGGGCCGCCGCCGCAGACACAGCGAGCACGCAGACACAGACGGCGACGGATGCGACGATCGTGCGCACCGCTACAGGGTACGGAGGGCACCTGCCGGGGTCCAAAGAAAATCGCCGGGTCGGTGGCGCTTTCGTCCACCCAACCGACCGGCCCGTGACGCCCGAAGGCGCTTCCGAACTGCTCGGCTGGGCTTCGACCTAGTCGCGCTCCGTGCCCGGCGAGGGCAGAAGAGTAGGCCGCAGTCGGCCGTGTCCGCAAGAGCACGCGCAACGGAAAAGGGTGCACGTTGCGCAGAGATTCGGCAGGTAGGCTCTAGCCGTGTCGGCTGATTCGGGTGCGCTACGGCGGGCGTCGGGACGAGGCCTCGTGCTGTTGCCGGCGGGTGCTTTCGTCGTGCACCAGCTGCGCTACTCGCTCGCATACGGCCCGCAGGCCGGAACGCAATTGTCGAGCCAGGGTCATGCGTATCTCGGCTCGCTCGTGCCGTGGCTCGTTCTGGCGACCGCGGCGGCATTCGGTGGCAAGCTGGCGCGGATCGCGCTGGCTCGTCGCGCGCGGCGCGTCCCCTCGTTCGTCGCGGTCTGGGTGACGTCGGCGCTCGCGCTCGTCGTGATCTACGCCGCCCAAGAGACGCTCGAAGGGCTGCTCGCGCAGGGTCACCCCGGTGGCTTCGCCGGCGTCTTCGGGCAAGGCGGCTGGTGGTCGTTGCCGCTCGCCGCGCTTGTCGGTCTCGTGATTGCACTGCTCGTGCGCGCCGGTGCTGAGCTCGAGCGCGCCGTTACACGTGCCAGGAGTGTTTCGTTTGACCCGCTGCCGCTTCGCCTGCGGCGGTCGGGCACGCCTCAACTCGTCTTGGCCCGTCCGCTTGCGTTGCACGCGGCGGGTCGCGCGCCGCCGCTCTCGTAGCCGGCGGCCGTTCGACGAGACAAAGGAGATGCGTGCTCCCAGCGTGGGTCAATCGAGCTCTGCTCGCCTGCGCCGTTCCGGCGGCGGCGCTTGCGCTGCCTGCGACCGCGAGCGCGCATAGCCGTCAGTCGACGGTAGCCCTTGACTACCGCTTGACGCTCGATCGAACGCCGGCGGGCATCGACGTGGCAATCATCGACGGCGATCGTGCGCTGCGAATCGATGCGCACGGCACGGTCGTGGTGCTCGGCGATCTCGACGAACCGATGCTTCGGTTCGCGGACGGCGTCTGGGTGAACGAGCAATCGCCGACGGCGCAGGCCAATCGGCTGATCGGCGCAGCCGGCCGCGGCTGGCGCAAGGTCTCGAGCGGCACGTCGTTCGTCTGGCACGAGCACCGGCTCGCACCGCCACCGTACGACTCCGGCCGGGCCGGCGCTCGCTGGACGATTCCGGTTGTGGTGGACGGCCACCGCAGCGTGGTCGGCGGTTCGTTCGTGCGCATGCGGCGGCCCCACTGGTGGCTGTGGCTCGGCGGCGCTGCGCTCGCCGTCGCGGCTGCAGCAGTCGCACTGCGAATGCGTCCCCGCGCCGACTCGGCGGTCACGATCGTGGCGGGGCTCGCGGCAGGAGCTGCGGCGCTCGTCGCGCAGACGTCGTTCGCGCTGCGCGACTCGACGCACGGGACGACGAGCTGGGCTTCGATTGCGATCGCCGGTGTTGTCGCGATCGTTGCCGCCGGCCTGATCGCAGCCGGTCGGGGTGCGCGCCGTGCGTACGTCGCGGGCGCAATTGGCGCAGGTGTCGCAGCGTTGACGCTCTCGTGGCTCGGCGTGTTCCTCCACGGTGCAGTCATTGCAGCCTTGCCCGCGCTCTCGATGCGAATGTTGTGCGTCGTCGCACTCGGTGGTGGCGTGATCGCACTCGTCGGCTCGCTCAACGTGCGCGTGGAGGGAGCGTGATTCTCATCGCCGCCTTCGCGCTCGCATTGTCTCCGGTGCATCCCTGGCCGATCGGTGTCGGCCCGCGCTACCAGCTGCCTGCGACGACCCCCGCGGTCCGCGCGGGAATCTGTGCGCCGCGGCCGGTTCAGTTCGCCGCGCATGTCGAGGTGTTCGCGCGCCGTCGCGTCGTTGTGTTGCCGCAGGGGATTGGCGTCGGTCGCAATTGCAGGTACTCGGCGTCCACGAACTCGCCGACCGGTGTGGTGCGCCTGACCCGGCAGGTGACGCTTGGTGACTTGTTCCGCATCTGGGGACAGCCGCTCGGTACGAACCGGCTGCTGTCGTTCCGCGGCGCGACGCTCGCGTTCGTCGGTGGCAAGAGGTGGAGCGGCGACCCGCGCCGCATCCGGCTCACTGCGCATGCGCAGGTCGTCGTCGAGATCGGCGGCTACGTCGCGCCGCATCCGTCCTATCTCTTCCCGAAAGGAATGCCGTGACAAAACGTCTTCTCGTGCTTGCCGTACTCGCTGGGACGCTCGCTGGTTGCGGCGGCTCAGGGTCGTCATCGCCGAACGTCCCAACGATCCTCCCGGCGAAGCGGTACACCCTTGCCGACCTGCGCCCGAACGGGCCGATCAAGGCGGGCGTTCCCGTGACGGTGTCGTTCACGATTAGGCAGCCGGACGGCACGCCGCTAACGAAGTACAAACACGGCGCCGGCCCGCACAACGGCGTGCATCTGATCATCGTGCGCCGCGATCTCAACACGATCATCCACGAGCATCCACCCGTGCAGAAAGATGGGCGCGCGGCGGTGAAGGTCGTGTTCCCTGAACCCGGGCCGTATTACGTCGTCGTCGATGCGTACCCCGCGACCGGGGGCGCGCTCGCGAACTTCCAGCTCTTCGGCAGCCTGCACGTCGGAGGCACCTACGTCCCGAAGCCGCTCCCGGCGTTCGGCGCGACCGACACGGTGGACGGCTACACGTTCACGCTGCATGGCTCGCCGCATCTGAAGGCGATCCAGCCGGCGGACATCACGGTCACCGTTACCGACCCGCAGGGCAAGCCCGCTCAATTTAGTTCGTGGTTTGGTGCGCTTGCCCATGCGATCTTCTTCCGAAAGGGAACGCTCACGTACTTCCACACGCACGTGTGTGCCCCGGGCGTGTCGGGGTGCTCGAGCGTTCTCGGCGGGGCGAAGGTCAGTGGCACGTCGGCGACTCCCGGGAAGTTGCACGTTGGCATCCTCGTTCCCGTGCCCGGCACGTGGCGGCTCTTCGTGCAGTGCCGCGTGAACGGTCACATCCTCACCGCTCCGTTCACATTGGAGGTCACGTGAAAATCGTTGCTCTAATCAGTGCGGGGCTCGTGGCTCTCGTGTTCGCCGGTATCGCGGCGGCGCATGCGCGCGTCAGTCCCGCCGTGTCGGTCAGCGGCGAGCTGCAGCTGTACAGCCTCGCCGTGCCGACGGAGAAGGAGAACCTCACGACGAAGGCGATCGAGCTCACGCTGCCGAACGGGTTTTCGATCGACTCGTTCGTACCGAATCCCGGCTGGACGCGGACGTCGACCGACACCACGGTCACCTGGGCGGGCGGCAGCACGCCGACCGAGGAGGACTCGCTGTTCCAATTCCTCGCGCAGCCGGCGAAGAGCGGTACGTATACGTTCGAGGTGAAACAGACGTACTCGGACGGCTCCGTCGTCCGGTGGTCGGACCCCGAGTCGGGTGCGGACCCGGCGCCGACCATCACCGTGAAGAGCTCACTTGGCGGCGGCAGCGGCACTTCGACGCTGTCGATCGTCGCGCTCGTCCTGGGCGCCGCCGGAATCCTCATCGGGGGCCTCGCGCTTGTCTCGAGAAGCGGGCGGCAGCTGACGTGAGGCGCGTTTGTGCGGTTGCGGCGGTCGCGGCGGGAGCGTTGCTCCTGCCTGTCGCCGCGTCCGCACACGCGTATCTCGTGCGTACCGTCCCTGCGGCGAGCGTCACGCTGAACGTCGCGCCGCACACGGTTGCGCTGACATTCGACGAGGCCGTCGAGCCTCGATTCGCGATCGTCTCGGTGACGGACGCCGACGCGAATCAGGAGGCAACCGGCTCGCCTCAGCGCTCGTCGGCGAATCCAGACACGCTCGTGGTGCCGATCAAGCACGTGCCTGAGGGTTGGTACCTCGTCTATTGGCGGGCGATCTCGGTGGACGGGCATCCGGTGCAGGGCGTGTTCACGTTTGCGGTTGGGCCAAACGAGGGGCCGCCTCCGCAGTTCGCGGCTCCGCATGTCTCGGAGACGGCCACCACGACGCCGTTGTTGATCGCACGGTGGCTCATGTTTCTCGCGACGATGACGGCGATCGGCCTGTTCGTGCTGCGCGTCGCGATCGCGCGGCCGCTCGTGCGGCGTGTCGACGGGGCGCGACTGCGCGCTGTGTCGATCGCGTTCGGCGTCGCGTCGGTTATCGGTCTGGTTGCGGTACCGGCGTACGTGGAGGAGTCGACGGCGATCGACTCGCTGCGCAGCTTTTTGTCCTTCGGCGCGCTTGTGCCGCTGTGGCGCACGACGGCATTCGGTCGCGGCTACGTCGATCTCTGGATCTGCTTCACGCTGTTTGTCGGCGCGGCCGTTGTCGCGCTGTGGCTCGACAAGCCGGAGCGGCGTCAGCGGTCGGTTGCATCCTTGCTCGCCACGGCCGGTGCGCTCGTCGCCGCGGCGGCGACGCTTGCGCTGCCGGGCGTGAGTGGTCACGCGGCACAGACGTCGCCACGCGGCTGGTCGGTGGTGCTCGACTGGCTGCACCTCGTGTCCGGCTCGATCTGGATCGGCGGGCTGATCGGCCTGCTCGTGTTGTGGCTGAGCCTGCCGGCTGCGCGCCGTGTTGCGGGTCTGGCGGTGGCCGTGCCGCGCTTTTCGAACGCCGCGTTCGTGTCGGTAATGGTGTTGCTCGCGACAGGCGTCGGCGCATCCATCATCCACCTGCCGACCGTCGACGCTCTCTGGCTCACGCCGTACGGCAAGACGATTCTCGTGAAGTCGGGGATCCTGTTGGCGGCGATGGCTGTGGCTGCGGTGAACCTCCTGCACGTGAAGCCGAAGCTCGACGAATCTAGGACACGGGTGCTGCGTGCGACGGTGTCGACCGAGGCGGTCCTCGTCGCGGGTGCGATTTTCGCGGCGGCGCTTCTCTCGAGCCTTGCCCCGCCGCCGCCTGCCTTTGCCGAGGAAGGCAAGGCACAGGTGCGCGTCGGCCCTGGGCCTGTCGTTGCGAGCGTCGACGAGGCCGGCTACAAGCTCCACGTCCTCGTCGCCCCGAACAAGGCGGTCGCTGCGAATTCCTTCGCGCTGCGCATCACCAAGGGCGGCAAGCCGGTGACTGGCGCAAGCGTCACGCTTTCCTTCGCCATGCTCGACATGCAGATGCCGAACCAGGAGTACCAACTCGCAGAGACCTCTCCCGGCGTGTACACGCGAAAGGCGCCGGCGCTCGTGATGGTCGGTCACTGGGGGCTCTCGTTCGAGGTGACGCCGAAGGGTGAGGTGCCGTTCACCGCCCTCGTCGTCGACAGGGCGAACGGATGAGCGTCTACGTGCGTCTCGTCGCGTCGTTCGTTGCGCTCGGCGCGGGTTGCGCCGCAGCCGTGATCGTCATCGACCAGCTGAGGAGGATCTTTGCGTAAGGCATTCGTCGTTCTTCTACTTGCACTCGTGTTCGTGCCGCTCGCGCGTGCGGACGGTGATCCGGCAAGCGACTACCTGCTGCAGCGGACTTCGTTCGTGCCGCCCGACACGGCGATGTCGGCGTCTGACACGAGCGAGCTGAACGCGTTGTTGCGCGCGGCCAAGGCGGCGGGCTACACGGTGCACGTGGCGCTGATCGCGAGTCAGTACGACATGGGCTCGGTCACCGTGCTCTTCAAGCAGCCGAAGCAATACGCCCCGTTCCTTTCGCAGGAGCTGAAGTTCCTCTACAAGGGCCGCGCGCTCGTCGTGATGCCGAACGGGTACGCGATTGCGCGTAACGGGAAGATCGATCCGGCGGAGCAGGCGGTGCTCGACAAGCTCGCGCCGCCGAGCCCGTTCGCGGGCGGCTCGCTCGCGGCCGCGACGGCCAAAGCGATTCGCGCGCTCGCCGCCCACGCGGGGGTGAAGGTCGCTGCGCTGCCGAAGGTGAAGGACAGCGGTTCCGGCAGTTCCACGAGCGACGACCGCATCTACATCGCAATCGGCGCGGTGGTTCTTCTTCTAGTCGCGGGTGGTGTCACGTTCTGGCATCGCCGGGGTCAGGCCCGTACCTGACCCCCTCGCCTTGCGTCGCCCACGCGGCTCAGGGGTGGGCGGGCGACGAAAAGCAGCCGCTTTGCGGGGCTTTCGGCCGCCGCAGTTCGGTGGCGCGACTGTCCCCGCTATGGCACTGCTGCCGCCGGCTTCGAGGAATCTGGGGTCAGACCCGGGCCAGACCCCAGAGGCGTGCTCTCGAAGTGAATCGCGCCGCGCACGAGCGCCCACAACACGAGTAGCGCGAGCAAGTTCAGCGACGCGGCGAGCTGCTGCGACGCGTAGAGGAACACCTGACCGACGGTGATCTCGATCAGGATCGCGTGGTCGTACCAATGCAGAGCGCGCAGCAGTGAGCTTCGCAACTCGAATGCGCCGACTAGCGCCATCGCGTCAGCGACGACCGTGACGACGAGAAACGCACGAGCGCCACCGGGAAGCGGCTGAATGCCGTGGCGCAGGAAGTAGGCGATCTCGCCCGCGGACACAAGAGCCGCCGCAGTGAGAATCGTCAGCACCAACTGTCGGAAGCGCGGATGTTCCGTTGCCGTGTGCCACGCGTGGCGCAGCACGAGGCGAACACGCCGGCCGATCGTCTCGCGCTCGGGCTCCGCCGCGGAGCGCTCGAGCAACGCAGTCACCTCGTGTCCCATCGGCGTGTCGACGTTTTCCAACAGCGCCAGCACGTGCCTGCGCCGCTCGAGGCTCAGCGATCCGACCGCGGCACGCTGCAGCGCATCGAACCCGATCAGCACCCGTTCGTCGTTGCTGAAGTTCCGCCGTGCGAGCCAGCGCACGATCCCGAACAGCACGAGGAAGCAGACGTAGATGATCGCGATCGCCGGCTTGTAGAAGTAGTTGACGTCCTTGGTGACGAACTTGCCGACCTCGTCGATGAAGAGCCCGAAGCCGACGCCGCCGAACACGGCCGCCCACGGCCGCGCGGCCGGGCTGAGCAGCCCGATCACCGCGATCAGCGAGAACGTGAGCAATAGCCCGCCGTACAGCACATGCGCGATATGGAGCTTCGACCCGCCCACTTGCGGATAGCCGGTAGCCGCCAGGAACGCGCGGGTGAGGACGACCGTCGCAACCGCGCAAACGAGCATGATCGTGAGGTTCTGATGAAGGTCGTACGACCGGCGCAGGCGCACGGGGCGATCCTACGCTTACAAATCTGAACAAACCGCTCAGGCTCTCCGAATCCACGGGTCGTAACGTTTGCGATCGACCACGAACCGAAAGGGGGCCGCAATGCAAGCTGAGTCGTTGAAGAGCTGTGTGGGGTTCACCGTCGAGTCACATGACCGTCGGCTCGGCGTGGTCGAGACGGTGCTCTTCGGATCGGACGCGCCGGAGCCCGAGGCGCTCACCGTTCGCGGTGGCCGTTTCAAGCGCGGCGTCCGCGTTTTCGACGCCGCCGACATCGTCGGGATCGACGCTCGCTCTCGCCGCATCAACGTGCGCGGCGACGGCATCGCAATCCGCTTCTAGCTCTAAAGCCTGCTACGTTGGCGTTAGAGATGGACGCGCTGGAAGCAGTCGGCGATCCTGAGCTGCGCGATGCGCTGGCGTTCGTGCGCGGTGAGGCGCGTTCTATTACGTCGGATGAGCTCGCTGCAGCGCAGCGCGTGCACCGCAACGTCGCGCGCTCGCGACTTGAGCGGCTCGCCGATGCCGGATTGCTCGAGGTCGGCTACGAGCGACGAACGGGGCGCGAGGGACCAGGTGCGGGTCGGCCGGCGAAGACATATGCGGCCGCGCCCGAGCTGGCTGCGATCGAGTTCCCGGAGCGCGGCTACCCCGAGCTTGTCGGCGCGCTGCTCGACACGCTGCCTGTCCGTGGCCGCGACGCGAAGCTTCGCGAAGCAGGCGCGACGTTCGCGCGCCAGCTCGTCGGCACGCCCAGGCGTCGGCCGGCAAGCCGCCGAGCCGCACTCGAGGCGATGTGCAGCGCGGTCCGCCGCGCCGGCTTCCAGGTTGCCGTCGAAGACGTCACGGACGACGGAGCCACGCTCGTCACCCCGACCTGCCCGCTGCGGCCGCTCGTCAGGGCGCGCAAGGACGCGGCCGCGATCGACGAGGGGATGTGGGCCGGGTTTGCTGCCCTCTTCACCGGAGAGGATGTCTTGCAGCTTCGTTGCGAGACGCACGGCTGTGGCGGCGGAGCCGCCTGCCGTGTGAGGTTGCGTTTCTAAATACATCGAGGTAGGGTAAATAGGCGAGATGCTCGAGCGCCTCCTCCACGGCTTCGACGGTCACCCAGCGCACCCGCCGCTGACCGACGCGACGATCGGCATGTTCGTACTCGCCGGCGTCCTTGCCGTTGTCGGCCGCGCAGGCGTCGCCGAGGGCAAGCTCGGCCCCGCGACCTGGCTTGCGCTGATCGGCGGGCTCGCCGCGGCGGTGCCGACGGCGACCACGGGTTTCGCGGACTGGGTTCGCATCGAGTGGGGCTCGGACATGTGGCGCACCGCGACGGTGCACCTGTGCGCGATGGTCACCGCCGTCACGCTTTTCGCGATCGCTGCGTGGCTGCAGTGGCCGGGCTACCAGAACGGCAACGTCACGCTTTCCGGGCTCGTCCTCACCGTTGCAGGTGTGGTCGTGCTGACGGTGGGCGGCTGGTACGGCGGGACGGTTGTCTTCAAACACGGGATGCGCGTCGCGCGTCCCAACGAATAGGAGGCGCAGATGGACTGGGCTGCACTTGTCACGTGGGTCCTCACGGCAGGCGGCGGCTTCGTGCTGCTCGCCATCTGGTTGAAGAACGGCGGCATGGCGCAGAGTGAAAGCGGGCGCATCCGGCCGGCGATCATCCTCACGCACTTCGCATTGGCCGCGACCGGCCTCGTGCT
>DASUKC010000024.1:0-3719 GCA_036278975.1 Gaiellaceae bacterium | reverse complement strand
GCGTGCGCGGTGACCTGGCTTTGCAGGAACAACGTCGACTTGTCGGGCTCGAGACCGACGGCGAAAAGCAGCGCGGCGAGGTCGAGCGTGCGGTCGTGCAGGTCCACCGGGTCGTAGTCGACCGTGATCGAGTGCAGGTCGACGATGCAGAAGTACGCGTCGCCCTCGTCCTGCGTCTGGACGTACTGGCGCATCGCGCCGATGTAGTTGCCGATGTGCTTGTCGCCGGTCGCTTGGATGCCGGAGAAGACACGCATGGAAGTCACCTCGTCAGAGAGTAGAAGGGCCGGAAAACGGACGAGGCGTGGGCTATTTGCCCGAGTAGAAGCCTCGCCCGTGGCGCCAGAACCAGCGTGTTCTAGGGGAGGCGGAATCCATTGCGAATCAGGATACCTACACTGATTTACGGATGACCCTTACGCGCGGCACCTGGACACCGGACACCTGGCGGTCGCGAACGGCTCTGCAGCAGCCGGAGTGGCCGGACGCGGCTGCAGCGAGCGCGGTCGTCGAACGGCTGAAGACGAGCCCGCCGCTCGTGTTCGCCGGCGAAGCGCGCGCATTGCGCGACAACCTCGCGCGGGCGATCGACGGCAAGGCGTTCCTGTTGCAGGCGGGCGACTGCGTCGAGTCGTTCAACGAGATCTCGACGCAGCGCATCCGCGAGAAGCTGAAGATCATGCTGCAGATGTCGGCCGTGCTGACGTACGGCGCGACGCTGCCGGTGGTGAAGGTGGGGCGGATGGCCGGCCAGTTCGCGAAGCCGCGCTCCGACCTCTTCGAGCGTGTCGGCGATGTCGAGTTGCCGAGCTTCCGCGGCCATCTCGTGAACGGTGACGAGCCGACAGCCGAGGCTCGCGTGCCCGACCCGAAGCGGATGCTCGAGGGCTACAACCAGTCGGCGTCGACGCTCAACCTGCTGCGCGCGTTCACCAAGGGCGGTTACGCCGACCTGACGCAGGTGCATCTCTGGAACAAGGATTTCGTCTCGAGCTCGCCGGAAGGAAGACGGTACGAGCAGCTCGCGTCGGAGATCGAGCGCGCGCTCGCGTTCATGGCGGCGTGCGGGATCGACCTCGCGGCCGAGCGCCGCTTGCACGAGGTCGACGTCTTCACCGCGCACGAAGGTTTGCTGCTCGACTACGAGGAAGGCTTGACGCGCGAGGATTCGCTCACCGGCGACTGGTACGACTGCTCCGCGCACCTTTTGTGGATCGGCGAGCGCACGCGAGGCGTCGACGGCGCGCACGTGCAGTTCTTCGCCGGTGTGCACAACCCGATCGGTGTGAAGATCGGCCCGGCTGCAACACCTGAGGACGTCGTCGAGTTGTGCGAGGTGTTGAACCCGGAGCGCATTCCCGGCCGGCTGACGTTCTACGCGCGGCTCGGCGCGGATCGGGTGCGCGAGCTGCTGCCGCCGCTGCTGCGCGCGACACGCGACGAAGGTCATCCGGTGCTCTGGGCTTCCGACCCGATGCACGCGAACACGATTCGCACCGCCGGAGGCGTGAAGACGCGTCGCTTCGACACGATCATGGAGGAGCTCGAAGGCTTCTTCTCGGCGTGCTGGGAATCCGGCGTCTGGCCAGGCGGTGTACACCTCGAGTTCACGGGCGAAGACGTGACCGAGTGTCTCGGCGGCGCCGACGACGTGCTCGAGGAGCAGCTGTCGTCGCGCTACGAGACTTTGCTCGACCCGCGACTCAACGCACGCCAGTCGCTCGATCTCGCCTTCAGGCTCGCCGAGCTGATGCGCTCGGCGCCACGCTGACCGAGTCTCACTGCCAGCCTCCAGGCGCGTGGCGCGAGCCAGAGTGCAGTGGCGACGGCCATGTCCGCGACCAGCCACAGCGCGAGCACCGCGACGCGACCCGCTGCGAGTGCGTGCGGCGCGACGCGTGGGCGTTGTCTCTTCGCCAGCAACAGCGACGCGTTACCGGGATTCACTCCGACGACGGTGTCGGCGGCGATGGTGCGTGTTCTTCCGGTGCCGGGGAAGCGCAGGACGAGCGCATCCGGCGGCTCGAGCGGTGAGGGTACGAGCACGCGTTCGACCACGGCGCCGAGCGGCTCGACGTCGAGACCTTCCGCATGCATGAGCCAGTAGGCGAAGACCGGGGAGCTACGGTCGAACACCTCGGGGCGGGGCCACACCTCGGGCATAGAAACATCCCTTTCCCGGCGCGGCTCGGGTCTAACCGTAGAGTGCTGGCCGTGAAGGTTGGGATCGTCGGAACGGGCTTGATGGGCGCTTCTGTCGCGCTTGCTGCGGCGCGCCGTGGGGACGACGTCACCGGGTGGGACCCGGACGACGCTGCGCTTGCCGCCGCGGTGGGGCGGGGTGCCCTGGATGCTGCCGCTTCGTTGGAGCAGGCAGTGGCCGGAGCCGAGCTCGTCGTGGTCGCGGCGCCGATCGCGCAGCTGCCCGGCGTTGTCGCCGACGTGCTGGCAGCTGCAGGTCCCGCCACGACTGTCACCGACGTCGCCTCGACGAAGGCGAGCGTCGTCGCTGCCGCGGCGGGCGCGCCGCGTTTCGTCGGCGGCCATCCGATCTGCGGCGCCGAGACGCGCGGTGCCGAGCATGGCAGCGCCGACCTTTTCCAGGGCGCGACGTGGTTTCTCACGCCGACCGTCGAGACGGACGCCGCAGCGCATCGCCTGGTGCACAGCTTTGTCTCCGACCTGGGTGCGACGCCGGTCGCGATCGATGCGGAAGCGCATGACCGTCTCGTCGCGCTGACGAGCCACGTGCCCCATGTTCTCGCGAACGTCGTCGCGAATCACGTCGGCGGTACACGCGTCGAGGGACACGAACCGCTTGCGAATGCCGGCGGCTCGTTGCGGGACATGACGCGCATCGCGGGCGCGAACCCTCGCATCTGGGTCGACATCTTTCTTGACAACGCCGAGCAGATTCGCAGCGAGCTCGCCGAACACCGCCGCCGCGTGGAGCAGGTCGAGCAGGCACTCGAGCGCGGCGATGCAGGCTTCGTCGCGCGCTGGATCGGTGAGGCATCGCAGAACCGCCGCCTGATGCTCGAGCGCGAGTATCCGGATCCGGGCGAGTTGCAGCGCGTGCGCGTGCACATCCCCGACCGTCCAGGCGTGCTCGCCGCGATCACGCAAGCGCTCGGCGCGGAGCGCATCAACATCGAGGACTTCGAGCTCCATCACATGTCGCCCGAGCGCGGCGGCACGCTCACGCTGCTCGTCACCGGCGCCGACGATGCGCGCCGCGCTGCGAACTTGCTCGAGGCGCAGGGCTACGGCGTAGTTGTTTCGGCGGTTGTCGATGAAGGTTGATCCGGCCGTCTCGCTCGTTGGTCACCTTGCTGTTCCCGGCGACAAGTCGATCTCGCACCGCGCGCTGCTGATCGGGGCGATCTGCGAAGGGGAGACGCGTGTCACGGGCTGGGGCCGCTCCGCCGACACCGAGTCGACGCTCGCCGCCGTGCGTGCGCTCGGCGTCACCGTTGACGAGCACGGCGCGGACGAGCTGACCATTCACGGCGTCGGGCTGCGCGGGCTGCGCAGCGCCGAGATCGACTGCGGAAACGCCGGCACGCTGGCGCGGCTCATCGCCGGGCTGCTTGCGTTCCAAGACGGGACGTTCACGCTGAGCGGCGACGAGTCGTTGTCGCAGCGGCCGATGCAGCGCATCGGGATGCCGCTCGAACAGATGGGAGCGAGCTTCGAGTCGACCGGCGGAAAGCTGCCGG
>DASUKC010000023.1:0-19597 GCA_036278975.1 Gaiellaceae bacterium | reverse complement strand
CCCCAAAGAAAAAATCAGCCCCGGCGAGCCCGAGGGCCTACCGGAGCTGATATGCCGGATCGAGCGACTCCGAAGAGCTACCCGATCCGACGAGGAGAAGCTATTCACGCCCAGTACGGGCGTCAAGCCGTTCTGTGACCGGATTGTCGCAATATGCGCACATTTTTCGCGCACGGTGTTGCAGAGGTTCGGAACGTCCGTTCGCCCGCGTAGGCTGGGCCGGGCGATGCTGGAGATCTTCGGCCCGTGAATTTCGGCCCAGACGGGCCGCTCGCCCGGACACTGCCCGGCTACGAGCCGCGCCCGGAGCAAGCGGCGCTCGCCGATGCCGTCGATCGCGCGCTCACGCAGGGAGAACATCTGGTCGCCGAGGCGGGCACCGGCGTGGGGAAGAGCC
The DNA here is from genome assembly GCA_036278975.1 of Gaiellaceae bacterium. Lineage (GTDB taxonomy): Bacteria > Actinomycetota > Thermoleophilia > Gaiellales > Gaiellaceae > PALSA-600. The sequence goes on along the minus strand of DASUKC010000023.1, from coordinate 19,200 downwards.
TCGCGTACCTGATTCCGGCGCTGCTCTCCGGGCGTCGCGTCGTCGTCGCAACCGCGACGAAGGCGCTGCAGGAACAGCTGCTCGAGAAGGACGTGCCGGTCGCGCTCGCGGCGGCGGGCCGCGAGGACGCAAGCGTGGTCGTGCTGAAGGGGCGCGCCAACTACCTCTGTCGCCGCCAGCTGCAGGGCTTCCAACCTTTCCTGCTCGCGGAGGGGCGAGACGGGCGCGCGTGGGAGGCGATGCAGGCGTGGCTCGACGAGACCGAGACGGGCGACCGCGCCGAGCTCGAGCTCGAACCGTCGGACGCGCTGTGGTCCGAGCTTGCAGTTGGGCCCGACCGTTGCTCCGGCCGGCGCTGTCCGTTCCACTCGACCTGCTTCGCGGAAGCTGCGCGCGAGCGCGCCGCAGAGGCCGATCTCGTGATCGTGAATCACGCGCTCTACTTCGCGCACATCGCGTCCGGCGGGGGCGTGCTGCCGGAGCACGACGCAGTCATCTTCGACGAGGCGCATCGGCTCGAGGAATCCGCGGCGTCGTGGCTCGGCGGTCGCGTGTCGCGGCCGGGCCTGCGCAGGCTCGTGACCGACATCGAGCGCGCGTGCCGTGAAGGCCAGCGCCCGCTGCCCGCGCGTCCTGTCGATCGCGTCGAGCGAAGCGGCGAGCGTCTGCTGCGCTCGGTCGCGCCGCCGTCGGGGCGCAAGCGGCTGCGCGAGATCCCGGCCGAGCCCGCGCTACTCCTCACCGACGCGCTGAACGATCTCGCGACCGCGCTGCAGGGACAAGGTGAAGACCTCGATGCCCTTGGGCGGCGCGCGATCGCACTCGCAGCGCAGGTCGAGGCGTGTCTCGCACCCGACGAGCAGGAACGCGTCGTCTGGGCGGAGCCCGACGCTGTCGCGTGGGCGCCGGTCGATGTCGCACGTGACCTGCGCGACAAGCTCTGGGAAGACGGCCCGACAGCGGTGCTCGTGTCCGCGACGCTCACCACCGGCGAAGACGCAACGTTCGTTCGCCGCCGGCTCGGGCTCGAGCACGCACGCGAAGTCGTTGTCGGTTCGCCCTACGACTTCCGTGAGCAGGCGCTCCTCTACATCCCGCGTGAGATGCCCGATCCGCGCAGCGACGAGTTCACCGCGCGCGTGGCCGACGAGATCGTCGAACTGCTCGCCGCATCGCGGGGCCGCGCGCTCGTGCTGACGTCGAGCTATCGCGCGCTCGCTGCGTATCGCGAGCATGTGCGGGGCCGCGTGCCGTACGAAGTGCTCGTGCAAGGTGAAGCGCCGCGCGAACGCCTGCTCGAACGATTCCGTGAGGACGTCGCGTCGGTGCTGCTCGCGACGTCGACGTTCTGGCAGGGCGTCGACGTTCCCGGCGAGTCGCTGTCGCTGCTCGTGATCGACAAGCTGCCGTTCTCGGCACCCGGCGACCCGCTGCACGAGGCGCGGTGCGAAGCGGTCGAGCGTGCGGGCGGCGACTGGTTCAGCGGGTACTCGCTGCCGACCGCGGTGCTCCAGCTCCGTCAAGGCTTCGGTCGGCTGATCCGCGGCCACGCCGATCGCGGAGTGGTTGCCGTTCTCGACCCGAGGCTTCGCACGCGCGGCTACGGACGCGCATTCGTCGCGGCGCTGCCGCAGTGTCCGGCTGCTGATGACCTCGCCGCGGTGCGCGCGTTCTTCGCCGAGCCGCTCGCCGTCCCGGCGTGACCGACGACCTCGGACGCGGCCACCGCCGCGGGCTCTACTGGGTTGCGGCGATGGGAGCAGCGCTGCTCGCCGGCATTGCGATCGCGGCTGCGCTGCACGGCAAGCGCGAGGACCCCGCGCGTCGCGTACAGCTGCTGCTGAACCAGGCCGCCTGCTCGTCGCAGACGCCGGGAACGAACGGCGTTCCGAAAGCGGCCGGCGTGTGGTGGGGGCGCAACGTCCCCGCGGTCACGCTCGAGCAGCTGCGTGCGTTCGACTCGCTCGCCAAGGAAGCGCCGTCGCTGGGCGATCGGATCGCGATCACGGGCGGCGGCCACGCCGGTGTCTGCACGCGCTTCGACGAGCTGCAGGCGCGCGCCTTCACGGCATTCCGAACCCTCTATCGCTAGTGGTTACCCTGTCCGCGTCTCTGCCGGGGTGGCGGAACTGGTAGACGCAACCGGCTTAAACCCGGCTGTCCGTTCACTCGGACATTGGGGGTTCGACTCCCTCCCCCGGCACTGTTCACTTCGTGCGGCGTGATGCGCGAGAGAGCTCGCGCAGGCGCGTCGCGTGCGCTGCGGTGAGATCGGCGGCGCGGTAACGCCACTGCCAGTTGCCGGTCTCCGTGCCGGGGAAGTTCATACGTGCGTCGCTTCCGAGGCCTAGAACATCTTGCAGCGGCGCGATTGCCAGCACAGCGCGCGACGACCATGCTCGTTCGATCAGAGACCACGCCGGGTCGGTTGGGTCGAGACGCGACTCTTCCTGTTCAGAAGAGCTGAGTGATGCGAACCAGCCCGCGCTCGTGTCGTTGTCGTGCGTGCCGGTGTACATCACCGACCGCGTTTCGCACTCGTTGCGGCCGAGCGTGAACTGCAGCACCACCATGCCGGGGTAGCCGAGCTCGTGGCGCAACCTCTCCACAGGCGGTGTGATCACGCCCAGGTTCTCGGCGACCACCGGCAGCGGGCCGAGTTCCGCCTGCACCGCGTCGAACAACTTCCGGCCCGGTCCGCGCCGCCAGTGTCCGTGCGCGGCGGTCTTGTGCCGTTCGGGAACAGACCAGTACGCGACGAACCCGCGGAAGTGATCGACGCGCGTCAGGTCGACGAGCTCAAACGCGCGGCGGAAACGTGCGATCCACCAGCGGTAGCCGTCGTCGTGCATCGCGCGCCAGTCGTACAACGGGTTGCGCCACAGCTGCCCGGTCTTCGTGAAGTAGTCCGGCGGGACACCCGCGACCGAGCCGCGCTGGAAGAGCTGCGGATGCGCACGATGATCGGCGCCGCTACTCGCGACATAGATCGGCATGTCACCGAAGATGCGCACGTTCCTGCGCGCCGCGTACGCGCGCAGCCGTTGCCACTCTCGCTCGAAGCGAACCTGATCCTCGGCGCTTCCGCCGAACTCGACCCAGTCGTCGAGCCAGTACGCGTGTTGCTCGCGAAACGCGGTCAGCTCTGCGCGGCTCACGCGGGCTCGCGGCTCGGCGAGCAGCCGGGTCGAGCCCGCGAACGCCGACCCCGACATGTACGGCGAACCCGTGTCGTCGGGCGGCCCGAGGGGTAGCACCTGCCACCAGCGCTGGCCGGCAGCGGCCAGCCAGTCGACGAACGAGTACGCGTGCTTGTCCAGGTTCCCGTTCGGCAGCGACGCCGGATGAAGGAGGATGCCGGATGAGCGCTCGAGCAGCATGCTCGACAATCGCACATGTTGAACACGACACGAATCCTCATCCAGAACGTCGAGCCGCTCGTGGACTGCGGCCGCTACCCCGTGAAACGGGTCGTCGGCGACCGTGTCGACGTGTACGCAACGGTGTTCAAGGACGGCCACGACACGCTCGGCGGTGCAGTGCGCGTGACGGCGCCGGACGGCACCGTGACCGAGCTGCCGCTGACGCCGCTCGGCAACGACCGCTGGCACGGCTCGTTCGCCGTCGAGTCGCCGGGGCGCTGGACGTTCGCGGTCGCTGCGTGGACGGACCGCATCGCCACGTGGCAGGACGAAATGCGGCGGAAGGCGGGACAGGAGGACCTGAGCGGCGAGCTCGCCGAAGGTGCGGTACTGCTCGGGAAGAAGTCGCTGACGCTCGAAGAGGGGCTGGCGGCAACGGCAGGCGATCGCCATGCAGAGACGAGCTCTCCGCCCTTGCTGGTCGACGTGGATCGCACGCTGGCGAAGTTCGGCGCGTGGTACGAGCTCTTCCCGCGCTCGTGGGGCGGCTTCAAGGGTGTCGAGAAGACACTGCCGAAGCTGGCAGCGCTCGGCTTCGACGTCGTGTATCTGCCGCCGGTGCACCCGATCGGTGTCACGAACCGCAAGGGGAAGAACAACAGCGAGACCGCCGTGCGCGGCGACGTCGGCTCGCCGTGGGCGATCGGTTCACGGGAGGGCGGGCACGACGCGCTCAACCCGGAACTCGGCACGTGGAAGGAGTTCGAGTCGATGGTCGCCGCGGCGCGCAAGGCGGGCATCGAGATCGCGCTCGACTTCGCGATCCAATGCTCGCCCGATCACCCGTGGCTGAAGGCGCACCCCGAGTGGTTCAACCGCCGGCCTGACGGCACGTTGAAGTACGCCGAGAATCCGCCGAAGCACTACCAGGACATCTACAACGTCAATTTCGACTCCGACGACTGGCGCGGGCTGTGGAATGCGCTGCACGACGCGCTGATGGTGTGGGTCGACCACGGCATCCGCGTGTTCCGCGTCGACAACCCGCACACGAAACCGGTGGCGTTCTGGGAGTGGTTGATCGCCGACGTGCGGCGCGACCATCCGGAGACGATCTTCCTCGCGGAGGCGTTCACGCGGCCGTCGATGATGACGACGCTTGCAAAGAGTGGCTTCTCGCAGAGCTACACGTACTTCACGTGGAAGAACACGAAGGCGGAACTTCAGGAATGGCTCGGCGAGTTGATCGCATGGTCGCCGTTCTACCGGCCGAACGCGTTCGTGAACACGCCCGACATCCTCCACGAGTACCTGCAGCACGGTGGGCCGCCGGCGTTCGAAGCGCGACTCGTGCTCGCGGCGACGCTGTCGCCGTCGTATGGCATCTACTCCGGGTTCGAGTCGTTCGAAAACGTGCCGGTACGCGAGGGATCCGAGGAATACCTCGACTCGGAGAAGTACGAGGTGAAGAAGCGGAAGCTCGACGGGCCGCTGCTGCCGCTGGTGCAACGGCTGAACGAGATTCGCCGCGCTGAGCCGGCGCTGCGGCAACTCGAGAACACGTACTGGCTCGAGACGGAGAATGAGCAAATCGTCGCGTATGTCAAGGAGGACGTCATCGTGGTTGTCAACATCGACCCGTTTGCGGAGCAGGAAGGTGTGTGCACCGTTCCCGTCGCGCTCGGACGGCCGCCTGTGTTCGCGGCGACCGAGCTGCTGTCGGGCGTGGAGTTCACGTGGCGCGCGGGACGCAACTACGTGAAGCTCGGCGCCGGCAAGAGCCACATCCTCAAGGTGAAGAAGTGAGCGAGACCGGGCACTGGTTCGAGCGCAACCCGCTGTGGTTCAAGACCGCGGTCTTCTACGAGATCCACCTGCGCGGCTTCTTCGACGGCAACGACGACGGCTCGGGCGACTTCCGCGGGCTCACCGAGAAGCTCGACTACCTGCAGGAGATCGGCGTCGACTGCATCTGGCTGCTGCCGTTCTATCCGAGCCCGTTGCGCGACGGCGGCTACGACATCGCCGACTTCTATTCGATCCATCCCGACTACGGCACCGTCGACGACTTCCGCTTCTTCGTCGACCAGGCGCACCAGCGTGGGCTGCGCGTCATCGCCGACCTGGTGATGAACCACACCTCGAGCGACCACCCGTGGTTCCAGGCGAGCCGCACCGAGCCGGAGGGACCGTACGGCGACTTCTACGTGTGGGGCGACGACGACACGCGCTGGAACGAGGCGCGCGTCATCTTCATCGACACCGAGCCGTCGAACTGGACGTGGGACCCGATTCGCGGGCAGTACTACTGGCACCGCTTCTTCAACCACCAGCCCGACCTCAACTACGACAACCCCGAAGTGCAGGAACAGATGCTGAACGTCCTGCGCTTCTGGCTCGACCTCGGGCTCGACGGCTTCCGGCTCGACGCCGTGCCGTATCTCTACGAGCGCGACGGGACCAACGGCGAGAACCTGCCCGAGACGCACGCGTTCCTGAAGAAGGTTCGCGCCGAAGTCGACGCGCGCTACGCCGACCGGGTGCTGCTCGCCGAGGCGAACCAGTGGCCGGAGGACGTGGTCGCGTATTTCGGTGACGGCGACGGTGACGAGTGCCACATGGCGTTCCATTTCCCGGTGATGCCGCGCCTGTTCATGGCGGTGCGGCGTGAGGACGCGCTGCCGATGATCGAGATCCTCGAGCGCACGCCGGCGCTTCCCGAAGGTGCGCAGTGGGGCCTCTTCCTGCGCAACCACGACGAGCTGACGCTCGAGATGGTCACCGACGACGAGCGCGACTACATGTATGAGGAGTACGCGCGCGATCCGCGCATGAAGCTCAACCTCGGCATTCGCCGCCGCCTCGCACCGCTGCTCGACAACGGCCGAGACGAGATCGAGTTGATGCACGCGATTCTCTTCTCACTGCCCGGTTCGCCTGTCCTCTACTACGGCGACGAGATCGGGATGGGCGACAACATCTATCTCGGCGACCGCGACGGCGTGCGGACACCGATGCAGTGGACGTCCGACCGGAACGGCGGCTTCTCGCGCGCCGACTTTGCGCGCCTCTACCTGCCGCCGCTGATGGACCCGGTCTACGGCTTTCAGGCGGTGAACGTCGAAGCGCAGCTGCGGCAGCCGAACTCGCTGCTGCGCTGGCTGCGCCGGCTGATCGCGCTACGGAAGCAGCATCCCGTGTTCGGCCTCGGCACCTACGAGGCGTTGCGCACGAGCAACCCGCGCATCTTCGCGCACGTCCGCACATATGAAGACGACATCATCCTTTGCGTCCACAACGTCGCCCGCTCGGCGCAGGCGGTCGAGCTGGACCTCTCCCGCTGGGTCGGACTGATTCCGGAAGAGATGTTCGGACGGACGCGCTTTCCGCGGATCGGCGAATTGCCCTATTTGCTCACGTTCGCCCCGCGAGGGTTCTTCTGGTTCCAACTTCGGAAAGACGAACCAGAATGATCGACGAAGAGACGATGATCGGGTTCATCACCGACCAGCGCTGGTTCGCCTCGAAAACCCGCGAAGTCATCCACGCGCACGTCGTCGACCGCGTGCCGTTGCGCGACGAGGAGCCGCCGCTCGAGTTGCAGCTGGTCGAGGTCGGGTTCGAAACGGGGACGCACGACACGTACCAGCTGCTGTCGGACGACGGGATCGACTCGCTCGAGGATGCTGCGCGTCACGCGCGCGAGCTCGTGCACATGATGCGAAGCGGCAGCCAGCTTCCCGGAGACGAGGGCATCGTCGAATTCGCAACCGTCGAAGGCTCGGCGGCCATCGGCCAGGAGCTGCGTGAGGCGCGGCTCGTCGGCACTCAGCAGTCGAATTCGTCGGTGGTGTTCGACGACCAGCTGATCCTGAAAGTGTTCCGGCGTCTCGAGGCCGGGGTCAACCCGGAGCTCGAGATGCTGCGCGTGCTCACCGAACGCGGCTTCGAGAACATCGCTCAGCTGGCCGGCTGGTACACGTATTCCGGGCGGCCGATGGACGCGACGCTCGGCATCTTGCAGCGCTTCGTCGCTGACGGCCAGGACGGCTGGGAGCTGATGCTCGACAGTGTTTCGTCGGGTGCTGACACCCTGGCGCGAATCGGCCGGCTCGGCGTGGTGACGGCGCAGATGCACAGCGTGCTCGGCGCTGATCGTGAAGATCCGGCGTTTTGCCCGGAGGAGACGTCGGCGGAGGCGCTCGGGCTTTTGATCGCTCGCGTCGACGAGGAGATCGAAGCGATGTTCTTCGATCTGCCCGACGACGACACGGTCTCGGAAATCCGTGGGCGTGGCGAGGATCTGCGCGAGCGGCTGAGCATCCTCGCGAGCATCGGCGATGTCGGCCGGGTCATTCGCACGCACGGCGACTTTCACCTCGGGCAGACGCTCTGGTCAAAGGGGGATTGGGTTTTGATCGACTTCGAAGGCGAGCCCGCGCGATCGCTGCCGGAGCGCCGGCGCAAGCGCAGCCCGCTGCGCGACGTCGCCGGCATGCTGCGTTCGTTTGCCTACATCGCCTCTGCGCTACCGATGTTGCGAGGCGTCGACGCGCCGGAGAGCTGGGAACAAGACGCGCGCGACGAGTTCCTCGCCGGCTATCGCGCGGCGATCGAGCCGACGCTCGTCCCGTCCGGCACCGCGTTCGACCGGTTGCTGTCGGTGTTCGAGCTCGAGAAGGCGGTGTACGAGCTGCGGTACGAGTTGAACAATCGCCCGGGCTGGTCACACATCCCTGTCGCGGGCATCGTGCGGATGCTCGGCGAGGAGCTGCCTGCGTGACGCAGAGCGCATTCGGCGAGCTCGACATCTGGCTCGCGCGTGCCGGGCGCCACGAGCAGCTGTACGAGAAGCTCGGCGCGCATCTCGTCGACGACGGCGTGCGCTTCGCGGTGTGGGCGCCGAACGCGCGTTACGTCAGCGTCGTCGGCGACTTCAACGAGTGGGACAGCGCCGCGTCGCGGTTGCAGCCTGTCGCTGCGACCGGCATCTGGGAAGGAACGGTCGAAGGCGCGCGAGCAGGGCAGTGCTACAAGTTTCACCTCGACGGGCACGAGAAGGCGGACCCGCTTGCGTTTCAGGCCGAGGTTCCGCCGAAGACCGCGTCGGTCGTCTTCGAGTCGCAGTACGAATGGAACGACGACGCGTGGCTCGAAGAACGCCGCGCACAGAAGCCGCTCGAACGGCCCTTGTCGATTTACGAGATACACGCGCCGTCGTGGCGCAAGGGTCTGGGCTGGCGCGCGCTTGCCGAACAGCTTGCGCCGTACATCACCGACCTCGGCTTTACGCACGTCGAGCTGCTGCCGGTGATGCACCACCCGTTCTCAGGCTCGTGGGGTTACCAGGTCACCGGGTTCTATGCGCCGCTCTCGACGCTGGGCTCGCCCGACGACTTCCGCTACTTCGTCGACCATCTGCACCAGGCGGGTATCGGCGTGATCCTCGACTGGGTGCCGGCGCACTTCCCGCGCGACGAGTGGGCACTCGCGCGCTTCGACGGCACCGCACTCTACGAACATGCCGACCCACGTCGCGGTGCGCATCCGGACTGGGGCACGCTCGTCTTCAACCTCGGCCGCACGGAGGTGCAGAACTTCCTGCTCGCGAACGCGCTCTTCTGGTTGCGCGAGTACCACGCCGACGGGCTGCGCGTCGACGCGGTCGCATCGATGCTGTATCTGGACTACTCGCGCAAGGACGGCGAGTGGGTACCGAACAAGTTCGGCGGGCGCGAGGATCTCGAAGCCGTTGCATTTCTGAAGGAGCTCAACGAGCTTGTGCACGCACGCGAGCCGGGCATCATCTCCGCCGCCGAAGAGTCGACGGCGTGGCCCGCCGTATCGCGTCCGACGTACGTCGGAGGTCTCGGCTTCGGCTTCAAGTGGAACATGGGGTGGATGCACGACACGCTCGACTACTTCACGCACGACCCTGTGCATCGCCGCTTCCACCATCACGAGCTGACGTTCTCGCTTGTCTACGCGTGGAACGAGAACTTCATCCTGCCGCTGTCGCACGACGAGGTCGTGCACGGAAAGCGCAGCCTGCTCTCGAAGATGCCCGGAGATCCCTGGCAGCAGTTCGCGAACATGCGGTCGCTGCTCGCGTGGATGTGGGCGCACCCAGGCAAGAAGCTGCTCTTCATGGGCGGCGAGATCGCGAGCCCATGGGAGTGGGCGGCGGACGACGAGTTGCCATGGTGGCTCGTGGAGCATGCCGAGCATTCGGGCGTGCGCGACCTGATGCGTGACTTGAACCGCGCGTATCGCGAGAACCCGGCGTTGTGGGAAGTCGACTTCACGGCCGAGGGCTTCCGCTGGCTCGAGCCGAACGACGCCGCCAACAATGCGCTGGCGTTCATGCGAGTCGCGGGGGACGGATCGCCGGTGGTGTGTGCAGCGAACCTGTCGCCCGTGCCGCGCGAGGGCTACCGCGTCGGCGTGCCGCACGGCGGCGCCTGGAAGGAACTCGTCAACACAGACTCCGGCTACTACGGCGGCTCCGGCATCGGCAACCTTGGCGAGGTCGTCGCCGAGAAGCGCGGCTGGCACGATCAGCCGTACTCGGTCGACGTCGTACTGCCGCCGCTCGGCGTCATCTGGTTTACACCCGCAGGGGACCGTTAACTGTCGCCGGTTTGGAAGAACGTCGCGATCGCGCCGGCGGAGCCTGCGACCACGGTGACGGCCCACACCTCCAAGATGACGTCCACGATGCGACCGCCCACCGTCAACGGATTCTTGATCTGCGACGAGACCGTGAGCAGCTGCACTGTCGTAAAGAACACTGCGTCCCCGAAGGTGTGGATGTCCCCTCCTTTGACGCCTCGCTCGGTCGCCCAGACAACGACGCTGCCGATCGCGTCGACGACGAGCGTCGCGAGCAGCAGCAGCTCGAGCCGCCCGACGAGGCGCCGGTGACGCTCCTCCCAGTGCCCGACGCGTTGCAGCTCCTCACGCAGCATGTGCGGAGAATGACATGACGCGCACCGATCTGGGGCGCACAGTGTGGCCGGGCGAGCCGTTTCCTTTGGGCCCGTCGTGGGACGGAGAGGGCACCAACTTCTCGATCTTCAGCGAGCACGCGCAACGCGTCGAGCTCTGCCTATTCGACGGCGCGGTTGAGGAGCGCATCGAAGTCGGCGAGCGCACCGCGTTCAACTGGCATTGCTATCTCCCGGGCGTCGGGCCGGGCCAGCGGTACGGCTATCGCGTGCACGGGCCCTATGAACCCGCGCAGGGAGACAGGTTCAACCCGGCGAAGCTGTTGATCGATCCATACGCGAAGGCGATCGAGGGTGTAGTCGAGTGGGGCGCGGCGAACGTGCTGCCGTATGTCCCCGGCGGCGGCGACGACGCCGACCTCACGCGCGACGACTCCGATTCGGCGCCGGCGATTCCGAAGTCGCTCGTCGTCGACCCGTCGTTCGACTGGCAGGACGACGAGTGGGTGCGCCCGCACACGTCGTGGCACGAGACCGTGATCTACGAGGCGCACGTGAAGGGCTTCACCAAGCGTCTACCCGGCGTGCGCGACGACTTGCGCGGCACGTACGGCGGGCTTGCGAGCGAGCCTGCGATTGCGTATCTGCAGTCGCTCGGCGTGACGGCAGTCGAACTGCTACCGGTGCATCACATCGCCGACGAAGGCGTTCTGCACGGGCGCGGGTTGACGAACTACTGGGGCTACTCGACGATCGGCTATCTCGCCCCGCACGCGCTCTACTCGGCGACCGGCGACCAGGTGCGCGAGTTCAAAGGCATGGTGAAGGCGCTGCACGGCGCCGGCATCGAGGTGATCCTCGACGTCGTCTACAACCACACCGCAGAAGGCAACCATCTCGGGCCGATGCTCAGCTTCCGCGGTGTCGACAACTCGGCGTATTACCGCCTCGTGCCGGACAACCTGCGTTTCTACATGGACTACACCGGCACCGGCAACACGCTGAACCCGGTGCACCCGAGCGTGTTGCGGCTGATCATGGACTCGCTGAGGTACTTCGTCACCGAGTGCCACGTCGACGGGTTCCGCTTCGATCTCGCGTCGGCGCTCGCGCGCGAGTTCTACGACGTCGATCGACTCTCGTCGTTCTTCGACATCATCCACCAGGACCCGATCCTGTCGCAGGTGAAGTTGATCGCCGAGCCGTGGGACGTCGGTCCCGGCGGCTACCAGGTCGGCAACTTTCCGATTCTCTGGTCGGAGTGGAACGGCATCTATCGCGACGTCGTGCGCGACTTCTGGCGTGGCAATTCTTCGCTGGCTGAGTTCGCGTCGCGCTTCGGCGGTTCCGCCGACCTCTACGAGCGCGACGGGCGTCGCCCGTTCGCATCGATCAACTTCGTCACAGCACACGACGGCTTCACGCTGCGCGACCTCGTCTCGTACAACGAGAAGCACAACGACGCGAACGGCGAGTCGAACCACGACGGTACCGATGACAACCGCTCGTGGAACTGCGGCGTCGAAGGGCCGAGCGACGATCCTGCGATCAACGCCTTGCGCGGGCGGCAGCAGCGCAATTTTCTCGCGACGCTGTTGCTCTCACAGGGCGTGCCGATGCTGCTCGCGGGCGACGAGATCGGAAACACCCAGAACGGCAACAACAACGCGTGGTGTCAGGACAACGAGCTGTCGTGGCTCGATTGGGAGAACGTCGACCACGATCTGCTGCATTTCGTACGTCGCCTGCTCGAGCTGCGGCGCGCGCATCCTGTGTTCCGCCGCGCGCGCTTCCTCTCCGGTCGCGGCGAAGCGTTGCCCGACGTGTGGTGGATGCGCCCCGACGGACGGCGCATGACGCGGCGCGACTGGGACAACACCGAGGCGCGCGCGATCGGTGTGTTCCTGAACGGCGACGAGCTACAGCACGAGGCGAGGCACGGAGAAGAGCTGCGCGACGACTCGTTCCTGCTGCTCTTCAACACGCATTACGAAGACATCGCGTTCAGGCTGCCCGCACGGCGTTTCGGAACGCATTGGGAGCTCGTGCTGGCGACGGGCCGGCTCGACGCGGAGCGGCTCGTGCCCGGTGCGGATGCGACCGTCGAGGCGCGGTCGATCGCGGTTCTGCGAAGAATCTAAAGGAGCTTCTTGACCCAGGCCGGCTTGCATTCGCAGTGCAGATGCGGCGTGTGGCAGCTACGGCACTTCCACTGGGTGAGCATGATCCAGCGGAGATAGGCGAAGGCCAGCGCGATGCCGATGACGTAGGTCGGCAGGAGCTCAAGGTTGCGCATGTCTCAAGCATGCCGCGATCTCGGTGAACCGCAATGGGTCCTGCTGAGCCAATTAGCTGGGACTTGCGTGTACCCTCCCGCGCGTGGCCAGCACGGCGCACACGCAGGCGCTGGAGTGGGATACCCCGCTCTTCGCGCAGGCGCTGACGCAACTCGAGCACGCGCTCGAGCTGGCTGCGGTTCCGGACTTCGTCGCGAACCGGCTCCGCTACCCGGAGCGCGCGCTGATGCTCTCGCTGCCCGTGAAGATGGACGACGGGGTGTACCGCACGTTCCCGGCGTATCGCGTGCAGCACTCGTCGGTGCTCGGCCCCACGAAGGGCGGCATTCGCTACGACGAAGGCGTCGACTTGGGGGAGTGCGCGGCGCTCGCGATGTGGATGACGTGGAAGTGCGCGCTGCTGCGCCTGCCGTACGGCGGCGCCAAGGGCGGCGTGCGCTGCAACGCGCGCGAGCTCTCGCAGAACGAATTGATCCGCATCACGCGCCGCTTCACGGCTGAGCTTGCGCCGTTCATCGGCCCGCAGCTCGATATTCCCGCGCCGGACATGGCGACGAACGAGCAGACGATGGCGTGGATGATGGACACCTATTCGATGCAGAAGGGCTACGCGGTGCCGGAGATCGTCACCGGCAAGCCGATCTCGATCGGCGGCTCGGTGTTCCGTCACGAAGCGACCGGCGCCGGCGTCGTGATGGTCGTCGAGCGCGCGTGTCACCGTCTCGGTTGGGATCTTGCGGAGCAACGTTGCGTCGTGCAGGGATTCGGCAACGTCGGCGGCATCGCGTCGACGGAGTTGCATGACAAGGGTGCGAAGGTGATCGCCGTGTCGGATATCTCAGGCGGCGTATTCGCGCCGAACGGTCTCGACATCCCGACGCTGCACGGTTACGTCGCCGAGCACGGGTCGCTCGAGGGCTTGACGTCCGGAGTCGAGCGCATCTCGAACGAGCAGCTGCTCGAGCTCGAGTGCGACATCCTCGTGCTCGCCGCCCGCGAAGATCAGGTGACCGAGCGCAACGCAGCCGATCTGCGTTGTCGCTTGCTCGCCGAGGGCGCGAACGGGCCGACGTCGGTTGAGGCGGACGCGATCCTCTCCGACCGCGGTATCCCTGTGCTGCCGGACATCCTCACGAACGCCGGCGGCGTCACGGTGTCGTACTTCGAGTGGGTGCAGGATCTCGGCCGGCTCTTCTGGGACCGCGACGAGATTCGCCGGCGCCTCGCGGACAAGATGGCCGACGCCTTCGATCGCGTCTGGACCGTTTCGCACGAGAAGGGGATCACTTTGCGCGATGCGGCGCTCGTCGCCGCGATCAAGGAGGTCTCCGCCGCCCTCGAGGCGCGCGGCGTCTATCCATGAGCCTCGTGCGGGACGCGATGGTGTCCGACCCCGGCACGCTCGCGACGTCCGCCAGCGCGCAGGACGCGGGGGAGGTGTTGCAGCGCCCGGAGGTTCGCGCGGTGCTGATCGTCGAGGACGACGGCTCGTTCGCCGGTGTTGTCACACGCAAGACGCTCGTGCGCGAAGTTGTCGCCGCCGGCCGTGATCCGGTGCGCACGCCGCTGCGCGAGGTGATGGAGCCGCCGAACTTCGCGATCGAGTCGGCGCTCGAGCTCGACTCAGGCTTCGCGTTCCTGGAGGAGCACGATCTTGACCGCGTCGCGGTCGTCGACGACGGGAAGCTGGTCGGCGTGCTCTCGCGCGCCGTTGTCCAGCGGCGGCTCGCGGAGGACGAACCGCCGCCGGAAATCGTCGACGCCTAGGCTGCAGCCAGCTCGGGCTGTGCGGTCTCGGCGAGCGTCGAGAGCGCGTCGCGAAGCGATTCGCGCACCGTCTCGTCGAGGACGAGGCCGCCGTCGTCGATCTTCTCGTGCGCGTGCGCGACAGAGACTTCGATGTCGGCGACGCGGGCGCCCATGATGCCGAGCACTTTGCGTACCTCGGTCTGCGCCCACACGCCTCCGAAGGCGCCGGTGCTCGCCGCGACGACGCCGACCGGCTTGTTGCGGAAGGCGTTCGTCGCGAACGGGCGGGAGGCCCAGTCGAGCGCGTTCTTCAGCGTGCCCGGGATCGAGCCGTTGTACTCCGGGGTCGCGATCAGCACTGCGTCCGCCAAGCGCACCGCGTCGCGGAGATCCGCGACCGCGACGGGCGCTTCCTCGACGTCGTCGTCGGCGTCGTAGGGCGGGACGTTGCGGAGCCCGTCCCACAACTCGAGTTCGACTCCGGCGGGAGCTTCCTCGGCGAGCGCACGGAGGAGCGCCGTCGAGTAGGAGCCGGAACGCAGCGAGCCGCTGATCGCGAGGACGCGCATCGTTACTCAGCGACCAGCGTGAGGTCGGCCTTCAGCGTGACGTCGTTGGCGAGTGCGGGCTCGCCGGTCGGGAGCGGCATGTTCCAGTTCATGTCGAACTCGCTGCGGTCGATCGTCGTCTGCAGCGCGAAGCCGATGCGGTTCGAGCCGAAGTGGTCGACGGTCGGGCCGGTTGCGGTGCCGGTGAGGGTGACGGGCTTGGTGACGCCCTTGAGGGTGAGGTCGCCGTCGACCTCGACGCTGTCGCCGTCGCGGCGAATCGCGGTCGAGACGAACGTGACGTCGGGATGCCGCTCGGCGTCGAAGAACTCGGGCGACATCAGGTGCGCCTTCAGCTGCTCGTCCTTCACCTGCAGCGTCTCGACGCGGCCGGCGCCCTGCAGCTGGCCGTCAACCAGCGACGCCTCGAAATCGGTCACGTCGCCACCGAAGGTGGAGACGGCGTAC
This sequence comes from Gaiellaceae bacterium, assembly GCA_036278975.1. Lineage (GTDB taxonomy): Bacteria > Actinomycetota > Thermoleophilia > Gaiellales > Gaiellaceae > PALSA-600. Next base: position 3,829 of record DASUKC010000023.1, on the reverse strand, counting down.
GGCACTTCGAAGCCGAGTTTCGAGTGCACGGTGTCGGCCTGCCACGTCCCGGTGGGGATGGCGGCCGTCTGCTCGATGGTGCTCATGTTCTTCTCTCTCCTTGTCGAATCCTTGAGTACACAAGGATCGTAGCAGAGAAGATTGCGCTGTCAAGTATCTAGCTCATAGATGGGGACAGGCACCTACCTGTCCCCAAGGTGTCCCCGTTCTTGCCTGCAAATGGGCCTAAAGGTCGGCTAGCAGCAGGTATAGGCGCCCGGCGGGGCGTCGCCCTCGACCGGCGCCGGGAGGTCTGCGGCCTCGAGGGCGGCGCCGGTAAGGAGGTCGCGCTCGCAGCGCTCGATCCGCTCCAAGCCGTACGCGCGAAGCAGCTCGCGGAGGATCAGGACGCCGGCGGCGAGTACCTCGCTGCGGTCGGGCTCGAGCAGCCGCTCGCGGCGTTCCGCCTCCGACGCGGTGCGGAGCCAGGCCAACACCTCGTCGACATGCGCCGCCGTGATCTCGCCCATCGCGGCGACTTCGGCCGTCGTGCCGTCGACACCCAACCCTCGCGAGATTTCGAGTGAAGGGAGCTGCGCGCCGATCGCGGCGGCAGCCGCGTCCCAATCCTCGCCGTAGCGCTCGGTCAGCCGGACGCAGCCGAGGTCGAGACTCGTGTGGAAGCCGGACGTGATCAGCTCGGTCGAGCCGCCGCCGATGTCGGACACCAGCGTGTGTTCGTCGAGGGGCCCGACGCCGCGCAGCGTCATCGCCGCTTCCTCGTCGCCGGAGAGCAGCATTGTCGTGAAGCCGTACGACCACTCGACCTCGCCGAGGAACGCCTCGCCGTTCTCGGCGTCGCGCACCGCGCTCGTCGCCACGGCCAGCGTGCGCTCGGCGCCGAGCGCTTCCGCTTCCTGCCGGTAGTCGGTCAGTACGTTGCGCACGCGCGCAATCGGGACGGGGAGGAGGCGACGCCGCGCGTCGACGCCCTCGCCGAGCCGCGTGATCCGCGTGCGGCGCACGACCTCCTCGACGACGCCGTCGTCGACGTCGGCGACGAGTAACCGCGTCGCGTTCGTGCCGAGGTCGATCGTCGCGACGCGCATCACTTGCGCGGCGCAAAGCCGCGGACGCGCGCGATCGGCGACATCGCCTCGCCCCACGCGACGCGCAGTGTCGCGAGTTTGTCGAGCGACTCCTGCAATCGCTCGGCAGCAGCCGCGACGTCGGCAGTCTTCGCTGACACCGCAGTTGCCTTGGTCTCAGTCGCAGCAGCTTTGCGCTCGAGCTCGGACAGCTTGCGCGCGACTGCGCGAAGCAGCGAACGGAACGTCCGCCAAGCACGAAATGCACGTGTGACGGCGAGCGCGAACAAGCCGGCGGGGACGATGACGGCAAACGCGAGCGCGATCCAGACGTACGTCAGCACGGCCGCCATCGTAGATTGCTGTTGTGTCGCGCCGCGGAGCAGGACAGATCGCCTACGTGCTCGCCGCCGTGGCGGCGTATGAACTGGCGCGCCGCTCGCTGCATCCGTCGTGGGCGATCGCTGCGCGCCACGCCCGCGGCATCCTCGGCCTGGAGCACCGTCTCGGCATCGCGTGGGAGGCACCGCTGCAGCACGCGCTCGCCCCGATCGCGACGCCGCTCTCCGTCGTCTACCTCGCGGCGCAGTTCGGCGTGACGGCCGTGTTCTTCGTCTGGCTCTACCGCCGTGCGCCGGATCTCTATCCGCGCTTCCGCGATGCGTTCGTACTCGCGACGACCCTCGCACTTGTCGTGCAGTGGCGGTATCCGGTCGCACCGCCGCGACTCGTCGGGCTCCACGACTCCGTCGCGTCGCTGCTGCACGTGTCGGTCGGCAGCGTCACGGATCCACTCGCTGCGCTGCCTTCGCTGCACGTCGGCTGGGCGATCGGCGTCGGCGCCGGCATGTGGCGAAGATCGCACGCAATCGCGTTCGCATATCCCGCGCTCGTCACTATCGCGACGCTCGCGACCGGCAACCACTTCGTGCTCGACGCGTGCGGCGGGATCGGCGTAATGGCCGTCGGCTTCGCGCTTGCGCAAGTGCTGGAACGCACACACGCTGCTACAATCCTCGCCGCGACGCGGGGTGGAGCAGTCAGGTAGCTCGCCGGGCTCATAACCCGGAGGTCGCAGGTTCAAATCCTGCCCCCGCTACTCGAACGGCCCGCCGAGTGCGGGTCGTTTGCTTTTGGTTACGTATCGGCGTGCAGCACATGCGGCGCGTCTCGACCGCCGGCGCGGTCACCATGGCAACGGGGATCGTCTCGGTCGGCTTTGCCCTCGACGGCGAGGTCTTCCTGTCGCGGGCGCTACTCGTGCTCGCCGGCGTTGCGTGGATCGGCCTGGTGCTCTTGTTGGCGCGTGGGCGTCGTTTCGGCCGGCCGACGGTGTCGTTACTCACCTGCGTCGCCGGCACCGATGTTCTCGGCGCACGGCTTGCGCAGCTCGGCTGGCATCGCGAAGCAGCGGTCTTGCTCGCGGTGGGCGCGCTGCTCTGGGTTCGGCTCGTCCCGTCGATCGTCGCGCGCCGTCGTCTGCCCGCAACGGGGTCTTCGTTCCTGCTCGTCGTCGCGACCGAATCGCTTGCCGTGCTGGCTGCGGCGATTGCCGGCGGCCGGTCGTGGCTCTGGGTGACGGCGATCGTGTGCGGCGCCGCGGGGCTCGTCTTGTACCTGATGGTCGTATCCGCATTCGAAGTGCGCGAGTTGCTCGGCGGCCGCGGAGATCACTGGATCGCGGGCGGCGCGCTGGCGATCGCGGCGCTCGCCTGCGCGCGCGTCGCGATAGACGGCCACGCGACCGGTCTCGACACTCCCGCACTTGCGATCTGGGCGGCCGCCGGGGCCTGGCTCGTCGCGCTGCTCGTGGGTGAGGTGACGGCGCCGCGGCCGGGCTACGACGCGGCCCGCTGGGCGACGGTGTTCCCGCTCGGCATGTACGCGGTCTGCAGCTTCGCCGTAGCAAAAGCCGCCGGCATCGGTGCACTTGCGGACTTCGCGCGCGTCTGGATCTGGGTCGCGTTTGCGGCGTGGCTCGCTGCAGCGGCCGGCTTGCTCAAGCGGCGGGTAGCTGCACGGTGACGGAGAGCCCGCCGTCGGCCCGCGGACGGAGCGTCAACGTCCCATCGTGCGCGTCCGCGATGCTCTTCACGAGTGCCAGTCCGAGCCCGACGCCGGCATGGTCGGCGCGAATTCGCGTCGTGCCGCGCTGAAACGGCTCGGCGAGTGTCGCGACCAACTGCGGAGTGAGCTGCTCGCCTGTGTTCTCGACGACCAGCGTCGCGGGAGCGGCCGTCGTGACCCACACCGAGCCGCCGGGTGTGTTGTGCACGATTGCGTTCTGCACGAGGTTGGTCGTCAACTGCAGCAACAGCGCGTGTGAACCAAGCGTCGGCGTCGCGTCGCCGGACGTTTCGATCGCGAGGCCGCGCTTCTCCGCGAGCGGAAGGAGAGTTTCGGTTGCTTCTTCGGCGACGAGCGACAGGTCGACGCGTTCCAGTGCGAACGATCGTTGGTCGGCGTGGCTGAGTGAGAGCAATGCCTCGGTGAGGTCGATCGCCCGTGTGTTGACGGCGTGAAGGCGGTCGACGAGCTCGCCTCCTGAGCGATTCGGATCGTTTCGGGCAACCTCGAGCAGCGTCTGCGTGATCGCGAGCGGCGTGCGCAGTTCGTGCGAAGCGTTCGCAGCGAAGCGCTGCTGCTCGGCGACGTGCGCTTCGAGCCGCGCGAGCATCGTGTCGAATGCGTCGGCCAGCTCGCGGAACTCGTCGCTGCGGCCCGGTAGGTGAATTCGGTGCGAGAGCGATCCTTCCGCGGCC